>JBGGMM010000025.1:0-24302 GCA_041288045.1 Pseudobdellovibrionaceae bacterium
TCGCTGGGAGAAAACTTTTGACGGTCTCAGAGATCCGATCGCCATTGTCGATTTGGATTATGAAGTTTTAAGATCCAATAAAAAATTCAACGACAAAGTGATCAAGAAGAAATGCTTTGAAAGCTTTGCGAAAAGCTCTTCGGTTTGCGAAGGCTGCCCAGTTCAACAAGCGATTGCGACCGGAGAACCACAAAAGGGCCAAATCCGAGTGGACTCAAAAATTTTCGAAGTCCATTCTTATCCGATTTTGCTTGAGAACGGATCGCAAGTGACCAACGTTGTGAACCAGTATGTGGATATCACTCAATCCCGAGAGCTTTATTTGCGAATGCTGCAAAGTGAAAAAATGGAAGCCATTGGCTTGCTCGCCGGGAACATTGCGCATGAGCTCAACAATCCTCTCACTGGGCTTCGATCCTTAGCGCAAGTTTTGCTTTCGCAGACGCAAGAAGGCGGACTGCATTCTGATCTTTTGGAAATCGAGAAAGCCACAGCGAGATCTCAACAGATCATTCGCAATCTTTTGGATTTTTCCTGGGGAGGACCTCAGGTCAAACGCGATATCACTTTGGACGAAATCGTCAGTAAGACGATCCCGATGCTCAAAGCCGTTATGCGAGTGCACCGTCAGGAATTTGATTTTGAAGCTCAATCCGCCTTGATATCGGTTGAGCCGCATCTCATACAGCAAGTGGTGTTCAATCTGGTGAACAATGCCTGTCAGGCAATGAAAGAGCCAGGGGTTTTGACTGTCACCACATCCATCCTTGATGGGCAGGCCATTCTTTGCGTCGGGGATACGGGACCGGGGATTCCGGAAAATTTGAAAGAAAAAATATTTGAGCCTTTTTTCACAACCAAAAAAGAAGGCCTCGGAACAGGCTTGGGGCTCAGTCTCACAAAAAAAATTGTCGAAAGCTTTGGTGGTGTCATTCGCTTGAAATCAGAATCAGGTCAGGGAGCTTTGTTTGAGGTTTCTTTTCCGATCAAGGGGAATTCATAAATGAAAAGAATTCTGATTATTGATGACGAGCCTTTAGTCCGAAGGTCCCTGCGCCGGGCTCTAGAGAGCAAGGGCTTTCAGATTTTCGAAGCCGCCGACGGCAAGCTGGGATTGCAGGTTTGGCAGAATGAATTGCCGGATTTGGTGTTTTTAGACATTCTGATGCCGGGATTGACAGGTCCGCAGGTTCTCTCAGAAATTTCAGTTTCAATTCGAGAAAAATGCAAAGTCATTTTGATTTCGGCTTATTCAGGTGAATACAGTTTGGACTCTGCCAAAAGTCTGGGAGCGGATCATTTTATTCCAAAGCCATTTGAAGATATTTTTGGAATTGTGAGAATCGTTTCTGAAATGCTAAACTGATTGATATGTCAGCACCTAAGATCAAATCTCCGCCAACGGAAGCCAGTGGGAAACCCTCAAGCGACAGCTCTCAAGTTCGCCGAGTTTCTCCTTACCCAATTGATGTTTCAATTTTTAAAGTTGAGGGACAGCCCCCAGCTCGAGCTCAAATTGTGAAAATGACAGAAATCGGTTTTTTAATAAAGGCCGATGAAACTCAGTTTTATAAAGTTGGCGAAAATTATACGGCCCATTTTGAAATTCCTGTGACAGGCGAGTCCGTGAAAGTGTCTGTGAAAGTAGTGAAAACTTACGACGCCATGGAAATGGCCAATAAATCCGAAAAAACAAAAATGCGAACCATTGAAATGCATTTCAAGACAATCTCGGATCGGGATCGCGGTCATATTAACACTTATCTTGTCAAAAGCGGTCAGAGGAAATAAGACAGGGATGATATGAGAATCATCTCTGGCAAATACCGGGGGCACCAGCTGGTGTCTTTTTCTGCGGACCACATTCGGCCCACCACGGATCGAGTGAAGGAAAGTCTTTTCAATATGATTCAAGGATCGGTCGATGGGGCTCGGGTTTTGGATCTTTTTTCTGGTACTGGCAACCTGGGGCTTGAAGCTCTTTCCCGGGGAGCTGCGAGTGTTTTGTTTGTCGAAAAAAGCCGAAAATCCATTCAGATCCTGGAAAAAAATTTGGCGAAATTGAAAGTCAGCGAGCCTTATCAAATTCTTCAAAAAGATGTGATCAGCTTCCTTCAGAACTATCAAGGGGAGCCCTTTGATTTGATTTTCGCCGATCCGCCCTTCACCGAAGCCATGGCTCATGACGTCATGTTGGCGGCAGACGGCTCTAGAGCATTCCATCCACAGACCCTGATGATGATCGAATCAGCGCGCCGAGAGAAGATTTTAGACGACTATCCTCACCTCAGTCGCTATGATGAGCGCGAATTTGGGGACAAGGTCCTCTCTTTCTTTCAAAAGAAAACTGAAAGCTAAAAACTGAGAACTAAAAAATGAAAACGGCGATTTATCCTGGAAGCTTTGATCCAATCACGCTTGGTCATGTGGACATCATTGAGCGCATTTCAAAAATGTTCGACCAGGTGATCGTGCTTGTTTCCGAATCGCCGCAAAAGAGTCACCTCTTCAATAGCAGCGAGAGAAAAGAACTGGTTCAAAAAACCCTCTCGCATTTGAAAAATGTGTCTGTCGATATTCATGAAGGCCTGACTGTTGATTATTTGAAATCGAAGAATGCCAAGGTCATCGTGCGCGGTCTTCGAGCTGTGGTGGATTTCGAATATGAGATGACCATGGCGAATATCAATAAAAAATTGGATCCGTCCTTAGAGACAATTTTGGTTTTTGCCAATCCCAATTACTATTACGTCTCTTCACGGGGAGTGAAAGAAGTCGCCAAGTACGGAGGCTCTCTGGAAGGTCTCGTGCCTGAGAGCGTGCAAGAACCCTTGAAACAAAAACTCAAAGCGGGGAATTAATGGAACTTTCAAAAAGAGCCCAAGTCTTAAAACCTTCTCCAACTTTGGCCATGGCCAACAAAGCCCGTGAGCTGAGCGCCAAGGGACATGATGTGGTTTCACTGACTGTCGGTGAACCCGATTGGCCGACTTTTGATTGCGCCAATCAAGCAGCCATTAAGGCGATCGAAGAGGGATTTACCAAATACACAGCTGCTGCCGGCATCCCGGAGCTTCGAGCCGAGATTGCAAAGCAAATCACGGCTGATCTCAAAATCCCCTACACGGCCAACCAAACGATTGTCGCTTCCGGTGCGAAATTTGTGATCTACGCGCTTTTGCAGATGTTGGTGAATGAGGGCGATGAAGTGCTTGTGCCTTCGCCTTACTGGGTGAGCTATCCAACCATGGCAGAACTCGCGGGCGCCCAAGTGAAAATCATTGAGTGTGGAATTGAGAAGAATTTCAAATTAACGCCACAGGATCTTGAAAAGAGCATCACACCTAAAACCAAAGTGATTATTTTTTCAAGCCCCAGCAATCCCACCGGACTTTTGTATTCGAAACAAGAATGGAAAGCTCTGGCAGATGTTCTTAAAAAATATCCGCAAGTCACAGTTCTTTCCGACGATATTTACGACAAGCTCGTTTACCAATCGAAAAAAGAATTGTTAGTGCAAGGCCAAGAGGGTGTTTGGAGATCCCCGCACATTCTCGATGTGGCTCCAGAAATGCGGGAGCAAGTTGTGATCATCAATGGAGCTTCGAAAACTTTCTCCATGACCGGCTGGCGAGTGGGCTGGGCTTTGGGACCCGAAAAGCTGATGAAAGTTACAGCCGATTTCTTGAGCCAATCCACTTCGAACGTGACCAGCATTTCGCAAAAGGCGGCACTGGCAGCATTGCAGAAGGGCCATCAAGAACTCAAAACAGCAGTGCTAAAACTGGAAACCAAAAAAAATCGCCTGCAAACCAAATTTGAATCTCTCCAGCACTTCAAAGTGATTCCGCCAGAGGGCGCTTTTTACTTTTGGGTGAAGGTCGATTCTCTTTTCGGCAAAAAATTTGCGGGCGTAACGATCAAAAATTCGAAAGATCTTGCAGAAGTTCTTTTGGAAAAATTGTTCGTGGCCACAGTGCCTGGAGTTGAATTCGGAGCTGAGGGCTATTTGCGTCTCAGTATCGCCGCTTCGGATGTGCAGCTCGATAAAGCTGTCGAGCGATTTCAGAAATTGGAAGCCGAACTGGTTTGACCTGCGGCAAATCTGTACTCTGACTATCGTCTGTTTATAGGCAGACGATAGCTTGAGTGTGTGGTGATCATTTCGTGTCTGCATCCGTGCAATCGGGGCAGGCCTGCAAAAAATGCTGCAGCGTTTTCTGAACGTTTGGGTAATTTCGGAATTGCAAGCGATGCTAAATATTTATTATTTTCCGTCGTGACTTTCTGTTTTCAAATAATTTGAAGAGCAACCACCGATTCCATTATTCGCCATCATGTCGAATCCTGTGTCTTTGACTTCATAGGGGTAAACGTTATCACTCATTCCGTCTGAACCTTGCTTGTTCAGTTTTAGAGTTTGGAGGATCTTTCCGTGTTTTCCAACGAGTTCAAAAATACCGGCATCTTTGATTTGGAAGCTGACGTTTCTGATCACTTTTTTTTCTCCAAGTGCCTCTTGGTAGGTCAAAGTTGATTTTGTCATGCTGTAGGTTGATTGCACGAAGGGCTCTGTGAAGTTGCATCTGATAATGTCGGCTTGGCTGATCGAAGTGCCAAGCAAGAGGCCCGCGATAATTGTTTTTTTCATATCTTTTACTCCTTTAGGGTTGTGTTGAACTCTTCGACGAGTCCCAATTTTGGGCTGGAGAGAGGAGGCCTTGATTGGTTTTCGTCGTTTTCATCTCAAGTTATCCTTTGAGAGCAAAAGTCGTGCAGTGATTGTGGGTAATCTTTTCCTGGACATTGGTCTTTAATTGGAAGGCTTTCGTCTAGATCCTTGGTCTTTCTGGGGGTCTTGCTGGTCCGCAGGCCTGTAAGTTTCTACACTGAAAGAGAGTTCTTCCAAGGAGGATTCCTGTGACATTCTGGGGGCTTGTGCAAGTTTTTGTGGATTTGAGTCTGCTCACTTCGGCGGGTTTTATGTGGGTGAAATTGCATCGACCCGCGAAAGATGACCCGCGCATGAGTCGGGGGCTGCAGCTACTTCAAAGCAAAATTTCTGTTCTCGAGGATTTAAGTGATCGCACGGAGACTCAGGTCACGCAACTGACCACTTTGATGGAACAGAAATGCAGGGACATCCAAAACATCATTTTCCAAGCCGAGAAGCAGATTCAGAAAATTGAAGCGGCAATGGGAAAAAGTTTGGAAGTCGCCAAGATTTTCCAAGACAAAATCCCGCATCAAGAAATCATCGAAAGACAAAACACGATTAAGTACGTCAAAGCCGCACGCATGGCCCATCAAGGTGCCGGAATTGATGCGATCGCAGCGCAAGTGGATCTGTCTCGGGGCGAAATCGAATTCATTGCCAAAGTGAACCGCGATCAATTGCAATTTTCAGAAGAAGAGCTGCCAGCATGGGCAAAAGAAGAAGCTCTCGCGCAGAAAGTGAATTCAGCAGATGAACTTTTGCAGCCCCTGATCCAAAAGCCCACAGCTTCGCAAAATGCGGGAGCTCATGATGCTCTCTCCAGTTTGGGAGCTCAATTTCGTCAAGCCATGCAACCAACAGCTGCCGTTGTCACGCCACCACCTCAGGCTCCAGTGCCAGTGGCTGCAGTTGCGAAAAAGTCCACTCAACCTATGTCCTCGAATGATGCCGGAGTTGTGAAAAAAGTTATTTTCCCGAAGATCGAGGCCAACAACAATTTGGGGTGATCCCATGAAAGAATTTTTGCAGAACCTGCAAAAAGGTCAGCCGATCTCTGTGAATGTGATCGAAGTGCAGATCGATCGACAGATTCTCGTCAGTTACAGAGGCGAACTCTTTCGAGTGAAAAACACTTCTGGCCGACGATTCAATATTGGCGAAAAAGTGATCCTAGTGGTGACGCAAAAAAATCCATTGGAGTTCTCTTTGGCTGGAGAGCAAAGGCTTTTTTCGCGAATCGTTTGAGCTGTTTTCTTATTTGGCGCTTTCTTTGATAAACAAAGTCATGTGGTGCTTCACCACAGCTTGTGAGCGCACGGTCTGCCCTTCAAAAGTCCAAGTCAATTCATTGAATGGTCCGAACTTGGCCTCGAGCACATGCTCTTCCATCATGGGAGCTGCGGTGTTGGAGACTGATGGAATTTGTGAAGGCATGTAATTGGGGCCAATGAAATTAAAGCGAATGCTGATTTGACCTGGGGCTTTGAGGGCAAAAATCATTTTAAAGCCATTTCGAAACAACATGAAATCAGCATGTGTTTTGGCGATTCCGTAAATCTTGATTCTGCCAAGAGGGGAAGCTTTCAATTCGTTGAAGGCAGTGGCGGCTTCAATGAACTCAGTTTTCAGCTGCTGCAAATAATTGAGGCTTTCTTGAACCAAAAGGCGATCGGTGTCCGTGCCAGAGCCCATATCCACCAGTCCGGATTCTTCCATTTGCTCCTCAGCTTTGACGAGCTCGCGAATCCAACCAATTCGATCCTGAAGTCGGTCATTCAACTTTTCCATGGACACCCCCTCAATCTTTAAGTTTTTCGAGCCCAACAAGGCTTGTCAATAGAGGGAGAGTGGAAACAGGGCCAGCAGGGTGCCTTTCTCTTTTTCCTTCACGCAGTGCGTGAAGGAAAAAGAGAAAGGCACCCTCTCCTAAAGCTGGATGCCGATGGTGAAGCGTTGGCCTTCGTCATAGGTTTTGTCTTGAGGGGTGTACCATCCCGCAAAGACTGTCATTGGAAAGTGGTAGCCCAAGGTGATGTCCAATTTCAGTTCAAGACCTGTGCTCCAGTAAGTGTGCCAAGGATCGATTCGTTCATAAAGACCGCGGTCGTTGCTGTAGGCATAGCCATCCACGGTAGCACCATCCGCAATGACGGCTCCATGCACGCGTTTAAAGAATATCGGCGCTGTTCCTCCGCCGTGATAAATGTACCAAATCGGAAAGCGGTACTCGAAAGTGTAGTTGGCAATGCTCTTTCCTAGAAACTGCCCATTCAAATAGCCGCGCATGATGTAAGTCGGGCCCAGGGCATTTGCAAAAGGCACATAGGGAACAGTGTAAGAGTAATTGGCAAGGCCCACATTCTGATCTGTGAAAAGACCCTGCAGCCGGTACATGATCGCATGATGTCGCGGCAACCATTTCGAAAGATACTGCTGATAGGATAAATGATACTGACGAAAACTTTCGCTCAGACCCCCACCTTCTTTGAAATCAGTGGCGGAAAAATTAAAAAGAAGTCCCGATTCAGGAGTAACCTGAGCACCTGACATGGACAGTGACGAATAAGCCGCCAAAAGCGAAGGACCATGGGCTTCAGTTTCGGCATTGCGATAGCTCTCGCTCTGAAAACTGTAATTGACGTTGCTGTAATCTCGGCCCAACCAGCGATAACCAACACCGGCGAAGAAATCAGAGCCAATTTGTGGAACTTCCCAAAGAGCGTCAGTTTCATAATCCTGCTGACGAAAATCAATATTGGTGTTGACCACCGATGTGTTGTAATCAAGCGCTTTCACCAGCACTGTCGCTTGAGTCGTATTGTTGGTGTAAAGAAACTGCGAGCTGGTTTCTTGCGTTTCCGTTTCATGGGCGGCAGCGACACTGTAGGCATGCTTTTGCAGTGGATCCGCAGCTGCCGTCGCGGCACCAATCACAGCTCCGCCATCATAAAAATAGAGATTCGGAAGCCAGAACCTCGGAAGCATCCAGGGCCAAGCTGAATAGTCATCAGCTGGTGGCTTTTCAATCGAAGACACTTGATGGTTCAGTGCTGGATAGCGATCGGCAAGCAAGGGTTGAACCTTGGGCAACGAAGCTGGCAACGCAGGCCCATTTTTCAGTGAGAGAGTGCGAATCTGAAAGCCATTTGTCGTCAATTCGCTCACATAAAGCTCGTCTCGATCCGCATCCATTGAAGAACTGCTGATAAAAGTCGAGCTGTGGCTGACCGGGCGGACAGTGCGAAAATCAGGAGTCGTCAAATAGACATTGGAAATTCCATTCATTGTCGAAGAAAACAAAATCCCTTTTTTGCTCACAGAAGCAAATCGAGTGTCCGGATACTGGGAAAGAACCTCTTGGACCTGCAAAGAAGGAAGAGAAATTTTCTTTAAAGTCTCTCGACCATCCGTTCTTTCAGAAAACAAAACTTCTGAATTCGAGAGAAAAACTGGAATCGAAATCCTCGTTTGCAAAGCGGGTGAATAAATGATCTTCGAAGTTTTCTCTGTCAAATCGAATAAAGCCAAGTGAGTCCGGCCCGCTTCCAATTTCACAAAGACCAAGCTCTTTGAATCCGGCGAGACCGCAGCTTCACGGGCTCTTTCTCGATAAGTGATTCTTTCCACTTTCATTTTGCGCAAATCAAAAAGATGCAAATCTGAAATTTCATGATAGCGATCTGGTACATCCGATTTATCAAAAACAAAGCGCAAGGAGTCCGGAAACCAAGCCAGTCGCTGAATGGTTCCGCCAGGAGGAGAATCTGCGCCTTCACGCTCATCAATTCGTCGTGGGGAGGGGTTGAGCTCAGGCAAAGTCTCGCCAAAGCGCTGACCGATTTCGGCCAGTTCCTGAGAGCCATCAAAAGGCACATCCAAAGAAGGACGCACCAGAATCCGAACCGATCTTTTGTTGGAATCACTTTTCGAAAGAAAAACCATTTTCAATCCATCAGGACTGATGACAGGATGAAAATTTTCGATTCCATTTTTAACTGTCAGAGTCGGGCCTTGAGAAAAAGCCACTTTGCCAAGCTCAGCAACCTGAAACTGCACTTTCTTTTGCAGACTGTCCTTCATGTCCACAAATAATTGATAGTAGCTAGCGCCGGTCTGGTCTTGAATTGGAGCTTCCAAAAAATAAGGCATGCGTCCGCCATAACGACTGAGAAGCTCCTGCATGTTCTTGGCGCCATACCGGGCAATCAGCTCACTCCACATCAAAGAGCCAAACAGATAAGGGCGTCCCCCCTGCGGCCAAGTGTGAATGCTGGTTTCATTGATTTCGGCCAATTGCACGGACTGCAATTTATTTTCAAGCACGTAAGCTCGGATCGAGCCATCTTGATAAGGGGATTTCAAGCGGCCTTTGTTGCTGCTTCTAGTTTCTAAATCCACAGCCAATCCTTCGAGCCACCAGCGGGGCAAAAGAATATTCGGAGTGATGATGCTGCCAAAAGTGTAGTAGAGGCCTTTGATCACTCCTCGTCGCGGCTGAAAAGAGAGAGAATGTGTGTATTCATGCAAGGTCAGCTCACGAGCCCAATCGCCGTAATCGCCAATTGTCTCTTGCGGACCAGGCAAAGCCGGATAGAGCATCATTGTTTGATAGGGAATCGGAGTCGCGTAGCCATTGGTCAGGTCCGTGCGATCATTCAAAATTACAGTCACTCGATCGGGGAAAATTTGAAAATATTGAGTTAAATATTGGCGGTTGTCCTCAAGCCGATCGGCATAGAGCTCAGCCAGCTCCTGATGTTTTGCATCATAGATCAAGTCAAAATGCGGAAGCTTTAAAACTTTCCACTGAATTTCGGGATCAACCTGCGCAAAGCTCAAGCAAGTGATCAATTGGATAGCAAAAAAAATGAAAAAGACAGGCAATTGAGTAAAAAGATTCCAATTTAATTTCGACATGAGGCCAATTGCAGCATGACTCTCAAGGTTTGACAAATTGATACGTGAAGCTAACAATTTGTGCTTGGGTTTCAATTTAAGGAGGACTCGCGTGGCAAAAGGAATTGAGAAATTCTCAACATTAGTGATGACAGCAACTTTGGTATTCGCTTTGTCTGCTTGTAGCAGTAAGAAAAAAGCAGAAGACGCTCCAGCTCCAGATGCATCGGCTGGGACTGAGCAAACAGCTCCTCAAATCGACACTCAACCCATGAACTTCGATGCTGCTGGCAGTGACAGTGGAAAGATCGATGGTCTTCAATCCATCAATTTCGAATATGACAAAGCTTCTTTGAGTTCTGAAGCCAAGAAGAGAATTCAAGGCAATGCCAATTGGATGAAAGCCAATCCTAACACTCGTTTGCAAATCGAAGGGCACTGTGACTCTCGAGGCTCGATCGAGTACAACCTTTCTTTGGGTGAGCGACGGGCTCAAGCTGTCAAATCTTATATGTCGAGCCTTGGGGTTGCAGCAGGACGACTGTCAATTATCAGTTACGGCAAAGAAAAGCCTCTTTCGGCAGGGGACTCAGAATCTGATCACGTCAAGAATCGCCGAGCGAACTTCGTTCCTCTCGGACAGTAATCGCCAATGAAAAAGTGGCTTGCGCTTCTGTTCACGGTCGGTTTTCTCAGCGCCTGTGTGACAGTTTCGCAACCACTGGAAGAATACACTCTGGCTCGAGCCGCTGTCGAAGCGGCCAAGGCAGTGGAAGCGGCCCGGTATTCACCGGGCAATTGGCACCAAGCTGAGGAAGCCTACCGCAAAGGTCAGCTCTATTATAAGGAGCAGAACTATCCCGAAGCTCGCCAAGAGTTTGTCAAAGCCCGGGTTGCGGCCGAAAAAGCTGAAAATTCTGCGCGCTTAATTCGACAAAAAAACGGCGAAGTCCTATAATCAAAGCACAAAACAGGAGTTGGTGAATGAAAAGTGCGAATTACGCCCTGGTCGGATTTCTATTTCTCGGAACAGCTTGCGAAACTTTCATGACCCGTGCAGATGTCAAAGAAGTCGAACAGAAAAGACAAATGCAGGATCAAGTGGTGAACTTGCAAAAAACGACGGCTGACACCAACAACCGTTTTGCTGATATTGAGTCGGACCTGCGTTCCTTGAATGGCAAAATCGAAGTGCTTGAAAATAAATTATCTCAAAGCGGTCAGGATCGGGAAAAGCTCCGAGCGGCGAACGATCAATCTCAAGCCGACAGCACCAAGAAAATTCAAATCCTGCAAGAGGAAATTGCTCGCATGCAAGAGCAAATAGGGACTTTGAGTGCTGAACTCAATGCCATGAAAACGGCCGCGGCCAGCCATGAATCCGCCAGCTCCTCTGGTGGGAAAAAAGATCTGTTTGATATCGCTGAGGACCTTTTCGAAAAAAAGGAATGGCGAAAAGCGATTTTGAATTATCAAAAATTCCGCGACGCCAATCCAAAGAGCAAACATTTCGCCGAGGCCACTTATAAAATTGGTGTTTGCTTTCAAGAGCTCGGAATGAAAGATGAAGCCAAAACTTTTTACGATGAAGTGATTTCCAAAAATCCCAATTCGGCGGATGCTAAAAAAGCCAAGACCCGCTTGAAGACTCTCAAAAAGTGATCTCTCTTTGTTTGGCCATTGAAACCAGTTGTGATGACACTTCGGTTGCGCTTGTCGAAGCCGATGGCCAGGTTCGTGCTTTGGTTTCTGCCAATCAGGATTTGGCGCATGCGCCATTTGGCGGAATTGTCCCTGAAATTGCCTGTCGCAATCACTCTCTGAACCTGTTGCCGTTGATTGAACAGGTGTTCAAAAAATCAAATATCAGCTGGGAGCAAGTGGGCGGCATTGTTGTCACCAATCGGCCCGGCCTGATCGGCTCTTTGATTGTCGGAATCGTTACTGCGAAAAGCTTGGCTCAAGCTCGCAAGCTGCCATTGATCGGGGTCAACCATTTGGAAGGCCACATTCTTGCGCCTTTTTTAAAAGACGAATCCTATCAGCCGACTTTTCCCTATGAAAAACCATTTTTGGCTTTGGCTATCAGCGGGGGGCACACCAGCCTTTATCATGTGAAGTCTTTTGGCGATTATCACATTCTGGGGGCGACTTTGGATGATGCTGCTGGTGAAGCTTTTGATAAATTCGGTAAAATGGCAGGGCTTGGGTTTCCGGGCGGGGTCAAAGTCGATCAGCTCTCAAAAAATGGCAACGTGAAGGCCTATGATTTTCCCAGAAGCATGATCAAAGAAGACAATTATCTGATGAGCTTTTCTGGTTTGAAAGCTTCAGCGCAAAGGCTGCTAGAATCCCTGGGGCCTGAAAAAGTGCAGGCGAACCTTGCGGATCTCTGCGCTTCTTTTCAAGAGGCCATCGTGGATATTCTCATTGCCAAGTTGGATCGAGCGGCCGGAAAAACCGGGATTCGCAACATTGTCATCACCGGCGGAGTGAGCGCCAATTCTCGCTTGCGGGAACGAGCACAGGCTTGGGCGGCAAAAAACCAATTGAATCTTCTCATCCCGCCCCTTCGTTATTGCACCGACAATGCAGCCATGATCGGCTATGCCGGTATTCTTCGTTTCAATCGGGGAGAGCACAGTTCTTTGGATCTAGGGCCCAGTCCCAATTCTTACCCACAAGATTTTTTCGGAGAAGGTCGTTGATGTCTGAAACATGGGACCGATTGCAACTCACTTTGGCTGAGCTCGGGATTGAACCGAAAAAATCCTTGGGACAAAATTTTCTGATCAGTGACCTTGTTATCAAGAAAATCATTCAAGCGGCTCGTGAAACGACCCCAGGGTTTTTAATCGAAATCGGCCCAGGGCCAGGAGCATTGACCAATCACTTACGGAGTCTCACTGAAAATTTTCAGTTGATTGAGCTCGATCACAAAATTTCCGATTACTGGCGAAAACAGGGAATGAATTTGATCGAAGCCGATGCTTTGCAAATGGATTGGTCCGATCTTTTGAAAAAAGAACGGCCGCTTGTTTTGGTCAGCAATCTGCCTTACCAAATTTCTTCAAGCTTGGTGATTGAAAGATCATTGGATGAAAATCCTTTGGATCGGATGATTCTGATGTTTCAAAAAGAAGTGGCGCAAAGACTCAGGGCCCGGCAACAAGATGAACTCTACGGAATGCTCAGTGTGGTGGCCCAAAGCTTCTGGAAAATGGAGACTTTGGCTGATGTGAGTCCACGGGATTTTTTTCCTCCACCCAAAGTGGCCAGTCGGGTTTTGACTTTCGAAAAGAAAGAAAGCCCTGTGAGCAATAAGAAAAGATACTTAAAATTTGTCAAAGCGGCCTTTCTGCACCCGCGGAAATTGATGGCCTCGAATCTTGAAGAAGGCTTCTCCATTTCAAAGGAAAAGACAATGGAAGCCTTAAAAAAGCGTCAATTGAGCGAAAAAGCGAGGGCTGGACAGCTCTCTGTGCAGCAATTTGTGGATTTTTACCACGAGCTTAGTTAGAAGATCAGAGCATGGGAATCTTGCTCATTTCGGAAAATAAAAAGGCTCGTTTCGATTATCACATTGTCGAGACCTTCGAAGCTGGCCTGGTGCTCACTGGTAGCGAGGTCAAATCTTTGCGCGAAAGGCAAGTTCAGCTCAAGGATTCCTATGTATCTTTTATTGGCAGCGAAGCCTTTTTGCAAAATGCCCACATCGCTGAATACAAAAATTCGAGCTATAACAACCATGCTCCTGAGAGGCTTCGAAAGCTGCTTCTCAACCGACGCGAGCTCGAAGAAATTTTTGCAGCTCTTCGCGAAAAGGGTCTCACTTGCGTGCCTTTGAAAATTTATTTCAAAGAGGGCCGAGCTAAACTAGAAGTCGCCCTGGTGAAAGGGAAAAAACAGCACGACAAGCGCGAGGCGATTAAGAAGCGTGACGTTTCGATGGAGCTGAAGAAATCTGTTCAGCGGGGACGGCGTTAGAATTCGGAAGCCCTAGTTGGCTTCGCTTCATTTCAATCAGATTTTTCAAAGTCATATAGGTTTGACGATCCCTTGGATCCAGACCGATGGATTCCAGCGCTGTCAATTCGGCCTGTGTGTGAACTCGCAAAGTTCGATACAGATAGGAATAAGTGCTCACCAAAGACTGAAATTCGTCTTTCGTGCGAGTTTGAAAATCTTCGGTGCTCCAGTCCCCTAAAGTCACTCGCTTCATGTGTCGTTCAATGGCCCAAATCGGACCGGCAATCAGACCCATCAATTTGACTGTGAGCCAATAACAAAACACGGAAGAAGAAACGGCTGTGAAAGTCATCAGGCCGAACAGAATGTTTTTTTCTCGCTCTAAATGCTGCAAAAGATCTGGACGAACGTCATAGGCCAAGCGAATGAAAATATCGTAATTGTCGAAAATAAAATAAACGCAGGGCAAAGAAAAAAGCAGAAAGGGGCCGACAACTGCCAAGACGAAATGCCAGGCATAGCGATGCTGAAATTGCTGATACAAACTCTGCATCGATTTCTGCGAGGACTGCTGACGCTCAGCTTGCTTTTCAAAATTGGAAAGCCGCTGCCGGTTTTTTTCAAAGAATCTTCGACCGTAAATCATCAATCATCTTATCGTTGTTTCATTCTGAAACTTGAGAGAGACTGGACCAGAAAGAGGATTTCTTGGCTTGGCCAAAATCCAGATCTCATTTCTGAGGAAACAAATGAAAAAATGGACTCTTTTTTTGTCCCTGATTCTTGTGGCTTGCTCTTCATCCAAAGAAGCGCCAGAAAATGCTTATCGAACTGATGATGGACGGCCTTTGGTCGAGGACAAATACTCTTTGCAGGCCGACCGTCAAGCCATGGACCAATTGCGAGCTGGAGTTCCGGCTGATAAAAAAAGAGAAAATGATGAGCTGGCACTGATCTTAGGTCTGATGTCAGAAGTCAAAAAGCCACCGACGGAGATCCGTCAGCAGTTTGATTCTTTGCTCAGAAAAAAAAGACAGCAATTTGATAAAGACATCAGCAAAGAAAGAGAAACTTTCACGAAAGAAGAAAGAAAAAAGCGCGAGTCCTTTTTGAAAGACCAGCAGCAAAGCCGCGATTCATTCAACCGCGAAAAGCACACTCGGGATGAAAAAAACCAATTTTACAAAGAGCTGGATGAAAAGCGCCCAGAGTTCTTTTCGGTGGAAAGAGATAAACGAGCTGATTTTGAATCCGATGTCCGCGAAAGAAGAAAAAATTTCGACGATTACGTCCGCAGCAAACAAAACGACTTCAATCAAGAACATCGAGCTTATAGCAAAAAATATGACGATTGGAAAAAACAGGAACGTGAAAAAGAAAAGCCAATCACCGGGCCTTCCAACCTGAACTCTTCACAGTCCTTCGTCAATGACATGAGTCCCGAAGCCGAAGCTTTAGAGAGAGAGCTGCAAATCATCCGGCAAATCAAGGGAACCTCTCTCGAATCCGGCGAATGATTGAAATCGCCATTTATTTTTTGAAACTGGGATGCATTGGCTTTGGAGGACCCCTGGCTCTGATCGCTTTGATGCAAAAGGAACTGATCCAAGAAAGAAAGTGGATGAGTGAGGATGAGTTTCGAAGAACTTTCAGCTTGATCAAGGCCATGCCGGGACCGGTTGCCTTTCAAATGGCGGTCTTTCTGGGATATCAAAAACGAAAATTTTGGGGCGGTTTGATCGCTGGCCTGTGCTTGATCCTTCCAGCTTTTTTGTTGATGATTTTGCTTGGTCATTTCTATCAAAATTTTGTCGAAATCCCTTGGCTCCAGAAAATGATGAATGGAATGCAGTTAGGGGCTTTTGCTTTGATCATTTGGGCCTTCAAATCCTTAGTGCAGGGATTTCAGAAGAAAATCTTTTTTTGGGTTCTTTTCATCAGTGGTGTGGCTTTGTCTGTTTCGACCTCGATCCCTGAGCCTTTGCTGATTTTGCTTTTTGCCCTGATCGCCGTTGCTGCTGACAAAGTTCCCGCAGGTCGAAAGCTGAACAGCCTGGATCCTCTGATTTTGACTTTGGCCAGCGTTTGCCTCAAAGCAGGAGCTTTTGTTTTCGGAACTGGCCTGGCGATTGTCCCTTTTCTTGAAGCTGATTTTGTGACTCGGCTTGGTTGGATTTCGCATCAGCAGTTCATGGATGCACTGGCTTTCGGTCAACTGACTCCGGGTCCGGTGACGATCACAGTTACTTTCATCGGGTATAAAATTGCCGGGCTGATGGGAGCCCTTGTGGCAACAGTCAGTGTGTTTTTACCGGCATTTTTCCATATGGTGACTTGGTTTCCTCGCATGGTGGCTTGGTTGCACCGACAAACTTGGATTGGCGCATTTTCGCTGGGAGCAACCGCGGCTGTGTGCAGTGCCATTGCCATAGCTCTTCTGCATTTAGGCAAGGGCTGGGGAGCTCCTCAATATGCAATGATTGCGGTCTTGCTCTTGCTTCTGCATTTTTGGAAATTCCCGGCCTGGGGATTGATTCTGCTGGGCGGCCTTTTAGGATTTGTCTGAATTCGGACCCGGTGTTAAAAGAAAATTCTGGAGATTCAATGGCGCTCACTCGGTCTGAGAAATGGTTGCTCTTCGTCCTCGCCCTCATCCAATTCGGTCACATTGTGGATTTCATGATCATGATGCCTTTAGGCCCTCAGCTCATGCGGATTTTTCAAATCAGTCCACAGCAATTCGGGGTTCTGGTTTCAGCTTACACTTTCGCAGCTGGAACCAGCGGGATTCTTTCCGCTCTTTTTATGGATCGCTATGATCGGAAAAATTCATTGATGTTCTTTTTTGTCGGCTTTTGCTTTGGAACTTTCGCTTGTGCCTTTTCTAGTAATTATCATTTTCTTCTGGCGGCGAGACTTTTCACTGGTGCCTTTGGTGGCGTTTTGGGCTCTTTGATTTTTGCGATTGTTGGTGATGTGATCGTACCGCAAAAGCGGGGCATGGCCATGGGGATTGTGATGTCCGCTTTTTCTGCGGCCTCAATCCTCGGAGTCCCCTTCAGTTTGTATTTGGCCAATCACTTCAATTGGCACGCGCCTTTCGTTTTCCTTGGCGGATTAGGAGTCTGCCTTCTGTTCATCATTTTTCGTTTTGTTCCGCCAGTTCGAGCTCATTTGGATCATCAATCTGGAAAAAATCCCTTTCGCACTATTTTTGAACTTCTCAAAGATCCTTCACCTCAAATGGCTCTTTTATTCATTATGATGCTCACCCTCGGACAATTTTCGATCATTCCATTTCTCAGCCCCTCGCTTGTCGCCAATGCCGGGTTGCCAGAGCTGCAATTGCCATTGATTTATTTGGTTGGAGGCAGCTGTTCCCTTCTGGCTTCTCCGACAGTGGGGCGACTGACGGATAAATATGGAAAGATTAAAATTTTTTGGGCTTCAGCGCTTTTGTCGATTCTGCCGATTTTGATCATTACCAATCTGAGTTCCACTCCGATTCCACTGATTCTTGCCGTGGTTGGAGTCTTTTTTGTCTTTTCATCCGGAAGAATGATTCCGGCCATGGCGATGGTCACAAGCTCAGTGACTTTGGTTCGACGTGGCAGTTTTATGAGTTTGGTTTCAAGCTCCCAGCAATTTGCTGCGGCGGCGGGCTCTTTGATCGCTGGCCAAATTGTGACTCGCGGTTCAAGCGGTGAGCTTTTGAACTATCCCCTGGTTGGAGTCTTTGCAGTTGTGACCAGTCTCGTCGGATTGTTCCTAGCGACTCGATTGAAAATGGTCGAATGACTTTTTAACCTCGGCCGACGAACAATTCGCGATAAAGGTCCATGACCACGGCGATGATTCGATTTTTCAAAGGCTCCGTCAGTCCGACAAATTGAATTCCACAGGTTTGAGGTCCACGACCATGATTTTCCATACGGACATGGCGAACAGATCCAGAAATAGCGATAGGATCGCGATCCGGCATAAACAGATGACCTTTGAGATGATCCTGCACTTTCAAAGGCAGAAACTTGGGATCAACCTGGATGCGGCAACCTCCGCCAGAAAGATCCATGATCGGGATCGAATGCTTTTTGGTTTGGCTGTTGATCGAGACCAGTTCTAAAAGAGCTTTGTAATTCGCAGGAATGCGGATTCGATAATCTTCGCGTCTTTGCAAATGAAACAGGGGATTGGTGGTGATCAATGTGACCTGATCCCCTGCGAGCTGATATTCAGACTGCATAAAGTATTTTTCACCACCGACAAAAAAAGTGGTGGTCAATAGGCCTGAGCCAGGCAAATTTGGAGCCGAGCTGATCAGCTTGCAGTTCAAACGTTCATTTGCGTAATGGTAAGGCATTAAAACAAAGACATCAGCGGCTGGTTCCGGCTTTTTGGCCTGCATTTCACTGCGGCTGCCAGCCAAATCTGAAAAAAGACGAGTCTTCTCTGAGGCATCGCTAATGCGAGTGAATATATCGGCACTGGGTAATGAATAACTCATCTTCGTTTTATTTTAAGCGGGTCCAGCCGATTGTAAATAAATAAATTCAAATCACTTTCGAAAGCTGGCTGTCACGGCGGCACCAACCAAGACCATGTACCAAGTCAGAAGCACCCAAATCAGCAGAGTCGGAGCCGCGGCAAAGCTTCCATAGAGTTTGCCCCATGAAAAAAAGCTTTGGCTGAGCCACTTGAAAGAGCGAAAAAGAGCGATCAGGCCAAGAGTTCCGGTGAAAGCCCCAACGGCCGCAGCACCAATGCTGACTTTGGTGTTGGGAACAACTTTGTAAACAAAATAAAGAGTGAAGAACAAAAGAAAGTCATTGATCACTTGATTGCTGAGTGACGAAGTCGCGCCACTAAACACTTTCATTGAACTGACAGCAACATAGATGGCCAAGGCGGCAGGAAAGATAACCATGAAAATCCAGTACAGGAAAATCCGCTTATGAACTGGCCTTCGGTCGGTCAAATTCCAGATCCGATTCAGGCCTCGTTCCATATCGTTGATCATAAAAATAGAAGCGAGCACCAAAGCCACGGCTCCCCAAGACCCCATTCGACCCGCATGGATGCGACGAAAAACTTTTTTGACGATTTGCACGCCTTCGGTGCCAGTGGGACCTTGAAAGTATTGAAGAACCAGTTTCTCGACTTTGGGATAGATGGTTTCAAGACCGCCAACATATTGAAGGGTTGCCAGAGAGACAGCCATAAAAGGGATGAGAGAGAGAAGAGTTGAAAAGGACAAGGCTCCAGCCACCAGCTGCAGTTCGCCTGTCTTCACTAACTCCCAAAATCTTTTCAACGGTTTCATAAATTGTCGTTCGTTCGCTTCAATCTTCTGGACAGAGTTGCAACTAGAGCCCGTGACCAGGCGGGCTTCGAAAACAAGATCGTATCTAAAGTTCCCATGGGGATTTCAATCAATTCACAATCTGTCAGTGCGGTGACGGTCGCTGAACGAGGCTCGCTGTTGATGTGAGCCATTTCGCCGACGAATTCTCCCGAAGTGATGCTGCCAAGAATCTTTTTATTGTCGCCATCGCCTTTGTAAGCGTGCAGATCACCGCGTTTAACGATAAAAACAGACTCGGCCTGGTCCCCTTCATGAAACAGAGTTTCAAGTGGCGAAAGAAATCTCAATCGATATGAAAAGTCTTTGTCATTCGTCAAACGATTGAGGGCCTTGGTCAAGCATCGTGAAACAACATTCTCGTCCTTGGCATCGGTGAGGAACTGCACTTGGCATGTGACGACTTGATCAACGAAGTTCTCTTTGTCCGGAAGAGGAGCAACAATAACGATCGAAGTATCACCCAGTCGGCTGTGATAAAGAACTTGCTGAATCAATTCGATCGTCGTCAGCTTGGGGAGATTCCAATCCACGATCAAAACATGCGGCGGAGTATTTTCCATTTTAAAAAGAGCTTCCAGTCCATCCAGCGCCGTGTAAATCGAAGCATTTGAGATGTGCCGATTCACTGCCGATGAAAGAAACTCTGCCATTTCTGGTGATCCAGAAGCGACAACGAAAAGTCGCTTCTCTTCGGTGCTAAGCTTTGCCATAGATTTCAGTGTTTCACACAAAAAACAGAGAGGGAAATTATTTTCGATTTTCCAATTCAGCCCAACGACTGTAGAGAGCTTCGATTTGTTTTTGCGTGCTGTGGATTTTTTCAAAGAGGTCCTGGACCTTCGACGCATTGGCGACAATTTCAGGACTTTGAGCATCGCTTTCCATTTTCGCAAGACTTTGCTCAAGCTCTAAAATTTTACTTTCCATATTTTCCAATTCGAATTTTTCTTTGAAGGAAAGCTTTTTAGATTTTTCCTTTAGATTCGCTTCAGAATTTTTGGCAGCAAGAGCATTGGCTTGGTCTCTGGATGTTTGTTCAGTTTGCCAAGCTTCCCACTGCAAGTAGTCAGCAAATTTCTGAATCTGCCCACCACCATGGGGAAAAGCCAAAATTTCAGTGGCCACCTGATCCATAAAATAACGATCATGGGTCACTAAGATCACAGCTCCAGGAAAATCCTTCAAAGCCTCTTCCAGAATATTCAAAGTGTCCAAATCCAAATCATTGGTTGGCTCATCCAACACCAGCACGGAAGCAGGCTCGAGCATCAGCTGAGCGATTCGCAGTCGGCTTTGCTCACCGCCAGAAAGTTTCTCAACTGGAAGGTCCAGCTGCCGAGCCGAAAAAAGAAAGCGCTCAAGATAGCTTCTCGCATGCACAAACTTTCCCTGAAAGTTGACGTAATCGCCTTCAGGGCAAATATTTTTCATCAGCGACAATTTAGGATTGAGAGTTTCCCGGTTTTGCTCGAAGTAAGAAATTTTGATTCCGTCAGCCACTTCGACGCTGCCAGAATCTGGTTCTTCCTTTTTTAAAAGCACTCGGATCAATGTGGATTTTCCAGCACCATTTCGGCCCAGCAGTCCGATTCGGCTTTTGGGAGTAACCAGAGTGGAAAAATTCTCAAACAGATCCCATTTTGAAATCTGTTTGGCTTCAATCAGTTTTTTTGGATTTCTCTCGCTTTCGCCGAATCCGATTTGCACTTGCCGTTTGAGGTTTTTACCAGAGAGCTCCTGCACTTCATCTTTCAGGTCATGAGCTCGCTCGATCCTTGCTTTTTGCTTGGTCAGTCGGGCTTTGGCTCCTCGGCGCAGCCATTCGGTTTCGCGGCGAAGAGTGTTTTTCATTGTCCACTCTTTTCGCTCTTGGCCTTTGATCAAAAGTTCCTTGGCCTCCAAATACTTCACGTAATCACCGTTGATGGTGAGAAGGTAATTGGGGTTTTTAGGATCCAAATCAAAAATTTTGTTGGCCACTCTCTGCAAGAAAAGCCGATCGTGGGTGATGGTCACAAAAGCCATGGGACTGGATTCAATAAATTCCTCAAGCCAAAGAATGCTTTCGATATCCAGATGATTGGTGGGCTCATCCAAGAGCAAAAGCTCAGGAGAAAGAATCAATTCCCTTCCTAAGGCCACTCGCTTTTTCCAACCACCCGAAAGTTCAGCGACAGGCTGATCCGGTGAAAATTGATCCAATCCCAATTTTGAAATCCACATATAGGCATCCGAAGTGGCCTCATGCGGATCAAGAGCTTTGGAAAGCAGAGCTTCTAGGAGGCTTTCCCCAGGTTTAAATTCGGGGGTTTGCGGCAAATACCCCAGATTCAAGCCTCGCCGGTAGGTGACTTCGCCCTGATCCGGGATGAGGCTGCGGCTTAAAATCTTCATCAAAGTCGATTTTCCAGCCCCGTTTGGACCGACTAAGCCGATTCGATCGCCCTCAAAGACGCCCAGGCTGACCTGGCGAAAGAGGTCCCTTCCGGCAAAAGAATGACTCAATTGATGGGCACTGATGAGCTGTGACATGGAACTCCTAGGAAAGCTTGTTCTTTTTACTCAACTTAAGGGTCGGTTGGACATTGGAAAGCTCATGTGGCACGGTGCGGCCTACCTGTTATGTCACTTGAAGGAGATCCCATGGTTGTCGATTCTATTTTCTCTCAGTGGGGTCTTTCCGAAGAAACCCTCCAATCTATTTCTGATTTGGGTTTTGAAAATCCAACCCCAGTGCAGACCGCGGTTATCCCGCATTTGCTTGAGAATGATTCCGATCTTTTGGCTTTGGCCAAAACTGGAACTGGCAAAACCGCCGCATTTGGAATCCCTTTGGTTGAAAAGTTGGTGGAAGTTCCTGAGCTTCAAGCTTTGGTCCTTTGCCCGACTCGCGAATTGGCAACCCAAGTGGCGCAAAGCCTTTCCTCTTTCGGTCAACGCAAAGGAATCAAAGTCGCCACTGTTCTTGGGGGCGAATCCTATCGCAAACAAATCGATGCTCTTCGCCGAAATCCACAGATTTTGGTGAGCACTCCCGGTCGACTGATCGATTTGATGGATCAAAAAATCGTCAAGCTCGACACTGTGAAATATTTGATCCTCGATGAAGCGGATGAAATGCTTTCTTTCGGTTTTCAAGAAGCTCTTGAAACTGTTTGGAAGAATCTGCAATCACAAAGCGTGAACACTTGGCTCTTTTCAGCAACGATGAGTGAGTCGATCAAGCGCCTGACCTCGAAGTATTTAAATAAACCCTACGAAGTCACTCTCAATACCAGCGCAGAACCTATTCGGGTTCAAAGTTTTGCAGCTGTTGTCTATGAAGAGGACAAAGTCGACGCACTTTGCCTGCTTTTAAAAAATACTCCTGAATTTTACGGAATCATTTTCGCTCAGACAAAAAAGCAAGTGGGTGAATTGGAAATCACTTTGCGAGCCATGGGACTGTCCGTGGACAGTTTGCACGGAGACAAAGTTCAAGCTGATCGCACTCGAGTGATCGGACGAGTCAAGCGCCGTGAAGTGCAGGTGCTAGTGGCCACAGATGTTGCGGCTCGTGGCTTGGATATCGAAGACCTCACCCACGTCGTGAATTTTGAAATCCCTTGGGATGTGGAAACTTTCACTCACCGGATCGGTCGAACAGCGCGAGCTGGAAAGACGGGGATCGTGTGGACTTTGGTTCGTCCCAAAGAAGCCCATCAATTGCGAAAATTTGAGCGAGCTTTGAAATTTCAATTTGAAGCCCTGCAAATCCCATCGGTGATGGAAGTGCGAAAAAACCAAGTGCGAAACTGGCTCAAATCTGTCGCTGCCGTTGAATTGACAGCGAAAGATCGTGAATTCTACTCTGGAATCGCTTTGGATCTGCAAGTCAGCGAAGAGCTGGCTGTTTCTCCGGAAGAGCTCGAATTGATTTTCAAAGCTCTCAAGCACACTCAAGTCGGAGCCAATTTCGAAGGTCGTCAGCCTCGCAGTTTCGAATTGCGTCCTCGTGATGATTCTCGCGGCCGAAGAGCCCATGGCGGAGACTCTCGTGATTATGATGGCGGCGGCGCCCGAAGCACGGGCGTTCGCGATCGCAGCCGGGGAGCCGGTAGCGGCCCTCGCTCTCGCAGCGGTGGAGGCGGCGGTTATTCGCGAAGTGATGACCGTCCCGCAAGACGTAGCAGCAGCAGTGGCGGCGGATATCGTCGTGACGAAGGATCTTCCTCTCCCTCACCTCGCTCTTATGATCGCAGTGAAGGACGACCCCCACGACGAGAAGGCGGCGGCAGCGGCCGGTATGCAGCGAGCTCCAGTGGTCCCAGCCGAAGTAGCAGCAGCGGTGAATCCCGAAGCGAAGGTCGACGTCCATTCCGAGGCGATGATCGAAAGAGCCTCCGCGACCGACATCCTCGTAAAAGTTCCTCACACTCTCGCCCTGAGTAGTTTCAGACACTCCTTGTTGGCAAATGATTTAAAGACAGGCATTCATCCACGATGTTTGCCGTTGGTATAGCGTGCCGACGGTCAACATCATGGATGGGGTGTCTCGAGCACGGCGGTGACGAGGGTAAGCGTCGATTTGTCCGTCCATGCGATGGCTCCCAGACGACCATCCGCCGACATGGCATCGTCCAGCTTCGCCTCCGCGGCTCCGGGTCGTCTGGCAAGGTATTTGGGAGAATTATCGCAGTTACAAAAAATGTTGAAAAAAGATTTGACGTCGTTTTTTTCTTTCTCATTTTGGATTTGCGAGTAGATTTTTGTGATTTTGGAATTTCTGAAAAATTCTTTGTGATCGCTCTGGGGCGAAGGTCCTATGGCTTTTACGATTTCATTTTCTAGGCACTCTCTCACTGCTTGAAAATGCTCTGAAAAAACTCATGTTACAACACTTGCACTATGAGACAAAAACGCAACTCCAATATTAAAAACATGAAATCATTCGGTGGTGAGCTTCTTAAGGGAAAAAGAAAAACGAAAAGGCCACTTTCTACGAAGCTGCCATTGCATCTCATTTTGAAAGCTTGTGAGAAATTAGTTTTTTCTCCTGGCAATCTTTCTTTGGAAAGACTCATTCACAATCAGGCTCAGAAATTTAATGTGAAAATTTATGAGCTTGCTGTTAATTGGAGCCACATCCATCTCATCATCAAGATTAAAGAGCGAGAGAACTACAATCAATTCATCAGATCTCTTTGCTCGATTCTGGCTGCAAAAGTCAGAGCACGAAAGCCTCATTTGAAAACTCTTTTTACCCTTCGCCCCTTTACTCGTCTCATTTCGTGGGGTCGGGATTTCAAGTCGGTGGTGGAATACCTGATTCTCAATCAGATGGAAGCTCGAGGTTTGATTTCACGACCGAAAAGAAAG
>JBGGMM010000026.1:0-13779 GCA_041288045.1 Pseudobdellovibrionaceae bacterium
TGAGAGTGGCAACGGTAACAGTGATTTGTATCGCTGAGAATCGGATGATAAGTCGTCGAATAGATATCTTTCAGTGCAGCTTCGCAGAGGCCAAAGGCAGCATAGTCAGCTTGGATTCCTTTTTTGGAATCAAATCCCAAGCGACCACAGTTCTGAAAAAAGAGGATGAGGCTCGTTGCTAAGGCAACGAGCCCCAGCTTCCGCAATTTCGAGCGCATGATCTTTCTCTCCTGTCCTCAATTATAACTGAGGCCTTTCCAGGAATCGAGTAAAGTGAAGATCAGCTTTGGAAAGCCAGACCAATAACCGAACTGTTATGAGGACAGGACCTAGGTTGAGAGGGGGTTTCTCATTTTGAGACAAATCCGCAGAGGTCTTTAAAATTAAGAACCAGGGGCGATTTTCAAAAGCGTATTGACTGTCTTTTTCATTTTTTCGATTTCAAATGGCTTTTTGATGAAATCATCAGCGCCGATTTCGAAAGCTCGTTTAATATCTTCATCGCTGGTTTTTCCGGAAACAAAGATCAGAGGGATTTTTTTGAGCTCTTTGTGCTCTTTCAGCATTTGAGCCAATTCAAATCCGTTCAGCCAGGGAAGTCCAATGTCCATCAGGATTAAATCAGGGGATGTATCATCCAAGGCCATAGAAAGCTCAGTGCCGTCAGCAGCCAGTCGAACAATGAAGCCATCCATTTCAAAAATCTTTTTCATGGCTGCTCGCATGGTTTCGTCGTCTTCGATGACCAGAATGGTTTTGGGTTCCGCTTTATTTTTAAGATCGCGAAAATTTTGAAGCTCAACGACTTCGCCGCTGGCCATTCGAGCTTTGGCCAGTCTTTCGATTTTAGAAATCAAATCCGAAGCATTGATCTTCTTTTTTGCCATATTATGCGTTTTGTCCCTCTAACCATCTTTCCGCATCTATGGCCGCCATGCAACCAGTACCAGCAGCCGTGATGGCTTGTCGGTACACATGGTCCTGAACATCGCCTGCCGCAAAAACACCCTCGATGTTGGTGTAGGTCGAATTGGGCTTAGTGACGATGTAACCAGTTTCGTTGAGGTCCAGCCAGTCCTTAAAGATATCCGTATTGGGCTTATGCCCAATCGCCATGAAAAGACCCTGTAGTGCTTTTTCTTTTTTCTCGCCATTGACCAGATTGTGCAAAACCACTCCGGTCATGGATTTGTCATCTCCCAAAACTTCGACAACTTCGGTGTTCCAGATGACTTCGATTTTTGGGTTTTTCAATGTTCGATCCGCCATGATCTTGGAAGCACGGAAAGAATCACGACGATGAATCACATAAACTTTTGAAGCAAAGCGAGTGAGAAAATTCGCTTCTTCCATAGCCGTGTCACCGCCGCCAATGACGCCGACTTCGACCCCTTTAAAGAAAGCGCCGTCACAAGTCGCACAGGCAGAAACTCCGCGATTGGCATATTTTCGTTCAGACGCCAATCCCAACCATTTAGCCGAAGCGCCGGTTGTGATGATAACTGTGTGAGCTTGGTACATGTCTTTACCGACCCAGATTTTAAATGGGCGAGTTGAGAAATCGACTTTGGAAACATTGCGAGTGATAAAGCGAGTTCCAAATTTTTCAGCCTGCTGTCTCATGACCGCAACCAAATCAGGTCCCGCAACACCTTTGGCAAACCCCGGGTAATTTTCAACATCTGTGGTGATCATAAGCTGGCCGCCGGCCTCTTCACCTTCGATCATCAAAGGTCGTAAATTCGCGCGAGCCGCATAAATGGCCGCTGTCAGCCCAGCTGGGCCAGAACCAATAATTAGAACTTTTTCTACTTGAATGTCTGTCATGGTGAAGACTTTAAAACAAAGTGCTTATTGGCGTCATCTGCATTGTGAATTGAGGCCCAGAGCATCTCTGCCACTTCATTCGGCGATTTCACCCAACCCGCTTGTTGACGCGGCCAAGCATTGGCCGGCAGAAGATCCGTATCCATATAACCCGGGCTAAAAAGCCGCAGGTCAAAGCCAGGTTTTTGTTCTTTCTGAATAGATGTGATCAATCCGCGAAGGGCATGCTTTGCAGCACAATAACTGCTCGCCCGAGAGTCCGCTTCGGATTCAGCAATCGAGGAGCCAATCACGACGAATTGCTGAAGAGCTTGGGGATCTCTTAAAAATTGATGCAGTAGAAAAGCCGGAAATTCAAAGCTGACCCTGAAAGACCATTTGTGATCTTTCCAATTTTTTTCCTGAAACAATCCAAAAGGGCCGCCACCAGCAAAATAAAAAATCCGAGTGGGTCGAAGAGATCGGATTTTCTCCAGTAAAGAAAGCCAATTTTCCTCTCGAGAAAAATCAGAGGATTCAAATTCGACAGCATCAGGTAAGGATTCAAATTTTCGAGAGAATGTAAAAATCCGAGGCAAATTCGAAGAAGCCAATGCTTTTTGCAGAAACTGCCGGCCCAGTCCTCGAGAAGCTCCTAATAAGATCCAAGTTTCAGGTCCTGACATCACCAATAACCTGCGTCGATTTCAATATCCCCTAGAACATAGCTCTGACAGCTGATTCTTTGACCGCTTTTGAGTTGAAATTTCTCTTTCAGAAAAATTTCTGTTTCATTGGCTTGAGAAAGGTTCTCGGCTCCCTTGGTGATTTGCAGTCGGCATTTGGCACACACGCCGTCGCCATGACAGCTGGAAGCCACAGGAATGTCGTTTTCCAAAAGCACAGTCATCAAATTCACACCTGGAATGACTTTCAAAGATTCCCGATGCTTTTTTGCGAAACTGATCACAGGCATGGATTAAACCTTTTGCAATCGAACAAAATTGATTTCAATTCCCTGGCGCATGAAAATGCTTTCAAACTGAGTGATAAAATTTTCTTTGGCCATTTCTGTCTGGTGCAGATTTGTCGTCTCAAAAATGATTTTATATTTGGACACTCGAATCTGCTCCATGGACCACAAAAAATACTCTCGACTGTCAGTTTTAAAATTCAAGAAAGATCCCGGCCTTTGCAGACCCCATAGAAGATCCAAAACCCGAGAATTAACGAAGCGGTTTTTGGGCTTCCGAGGAGTCACCCACGGATCCGGGAAATGAATGAAAACATCGTTGATCTCAAGAGGCTCAAAGAGCAAATCGACATTCATTGCATGATAACGGCAGATCCTTGCATTTTGAGCGCCTTTTTTTAAACAGCCGCGAATGCTTTGAATCAGAGGTTTGTACTTGAGCTCCAAGCCCACCAATCGCCGATCTGGATTTTTTAAAGCATGATGTTGAAAGTGAGTGCCATTGCCAGTGCCAATTTCTAAATCGATCGGAGTTTCCATCGGCACCTGGAAAATGTCGGATCGCCATTTGCCTCGCCCCAGAGGAGCTCTTTCTTCATTGAAAGCGAAATCCCGAAATTCGCCGTCAATTCCCGCTGTGTAATAATTGGGAATTTTCAAATTTCTGGTGAGGCTGACTCGCGGGCGCTTGAATTCGCTATTTTCCATCTGGTTTCGGTCCACCGATTAAATGTTCAGTTGAAAAAATTTTGGGCGACTCAAATTTTCTGAGTCGGATTGGGCAATCCGGCATTTCGCAATGCGAGCAGTATTTTCTTTCACAGGGATCGACGTGAAAGGCAATCTCTCCATCAAAGGGATAGGTGTCCACCACACTTCTTTCAAATTCACCGGCCAGTGAATGAGTTTTAGCCACATCCCAAAACTCGGGAACGACAAGATGCCCATCAATGTGATGAAAGTGACCTGAGCGAATCACTTTTAAATTGTGAATATCAATCACCCAAGGTTTTTTGTGTTTTTGAAATGCTTCCGTGAGCTCCTTGAGAGATTCCGGCTCAATTTCATCCATCAAAGCGCCACCGGATTTACGCACGATTTTGTATCCGGAGTAACCCAACTGAGCAGCCACCAAAAGAGCGACCAAAGGATCGATCCAATAAATGTTGGTCATGGAAACAATCAGCAAACCAATCACGACACCAATCGTGGTCCAAACATCCGAAAGCACATGCTCGCCACTGGCAGATAGAGCTTCTGATTTAAATTTTTTGCCGACTCGTTTTAAGTGCAGACCCAAAAGCAGGTTCAAAACCGCAGTTCCCACCATGATAAAAGCACCGCGATCCAACTGGTGCAAAGCTTCGCCACGAAAAAGCGCCCGAACCGCTTCATTGGCAATCGCTAATGAGGCAAAGGCAATCAAACCACCTTCAAAAGCAGCTGAAAAGTACTCGAGCTTTCCATGTCCATAGGGATGATCTTCATCGGCGGGACGAGCCACCACTCGGATCACAAACACAGCCACAAAAGCTGCAATCACATTGACGATACTTTCAACAGCATCGGAAAGCACAGCTGTTGAATGTGTGAGCTCAAAAGCAGCAAATTTGCCGGCCATGATCAAAGTGCTCAGCACCAGGGACAACCAGGAAGCTCGGGCTGTCACCTTTTCTCGGGCTGGAAATGTGGGATTGGACTGCATATCCAGTTTCTAAAGGCTGTTTTTAGAGGGAGCAAGCGCAAACTCAGCCAACTGCTTTTTTCTTCAGAGGAAGGGTCTCAGTTTCTGCAATTTTTTGAATTTCAATGGATTTGACACAGTTTCGACCGCCCCGCTTGGCCTCATAAAGAGCGTGGTCTGCAGTTCGGACAAGTCCCCTGGCATCTGTGCTGCCATCGCCTGGCGGAGTGATCGCAAAACCAATGCTACAGGTCAGATCGATTTCATCTTTTCCACTTTTGAAATGATAATTGCCAATTGTGAGTCGAAGTCTTTCACAAAATTTCGCAGCTCCCTCGGCATTGGTTTCAGTGAGAATCATCAGAAACTCATCTCCACCATAGCGGGCCCCAAGATCAATATTTCGAATGCTTCGACGAATGATCGCACCCACTTCAGAAAGGACGAAACTGCCAAACAAGTGGTCATGGCCATCGTTCACAGTTTTGAAATAATCCATATCCATCATCACGACACAGACTTGACGATTGAATCGACGGGCTCTCTGGATTTCGGATTCGACTCTTTGGTAAACGGAGCGCATGTTATAAAGGCCAGTGAGATCATCAGTGTCCACCAACTCTTTCAGGCGATCGTTGGCGGACCGAAGTTGATCATTCAAATCTTTGATACGAAGCTGTGTTCGTACCCGAGCCAAAAGCTCCAGCGGATCGAATGGCTTTGGAATGTAATCATCGGCCCCCGAATCCAAACCTTCAATGACATGCTCGGTGCTTGTGTTTCCGGAAATAAACATCACCGAGACGTAGTCTTCTTTTTGCCGAAGGTCGCGCAGTGTTTCGATTCCGTTCATTCCGGGCATATTGACGTCCAAGAGAATCAAATCAGGGCTCCAGCGTTGGATCAAATCCAAACCCTCAGGCCCTGAAATGGCC
Organism: Pseudobdellovibrionaceae bacterium; assembly: GCA_041288045.1. Lineage (GTDB taxonomy): Bacteria > Bdellovibrionota > Bdellovibrionia > Bdellovibrionales > Bdellovibrionaceae > 21-14-0-10-47-8. Next base: position 5,399 of record JBGGMM010000026.1, read on the forward strand.
GTCTGCACGTGATATCCATCCCAACGAAGCGCTTCAGCAATGATCGAAAGACTATCGGGATCATCATCCACCACGAGAATGCGGCGATCTTTCGGCTCAATTTTTCTGTACTCGAGTTTCATCTCTTTTAGATTACCGAAAAGCCTGGCGCTGAGCGAGAGGGCCAAGCCCGGATCTGGCCCTTTTTCCAAGCAAAAAACTACACAAACCAAAGGACAGCGGCTAAAGTCCGTAAGCTATGGGATATCATCACAAAGACATCGATTCAAAGTGGCAAAAAAAATGGGCCGAAAAACAAATTTTCAAGGCCGACAATGGTTCGCAAAAACCCAAGTACTATGCGCTTGATATGTTTCCCTACCCCTCGGGTTCTGGACTGCATGTCGGTCATATTGCTTCTTATACTCCCGCCGATATCATCTCTCGTTTCAAACGGGCCAAAGGTTTCAATGTGCTGCATCCCATGGGCTATGATGCTTTTGGATTGCCTGCTGAGCAGTACGCCATTCAAACCGGCATTCATCCGGCGATCACCACTCAAAAGGCAATTGAGAGCTTTCGCAAAACTTTGCAAGGCTTTGGTTTTAGTTTTGATTGGACTCGAGAAATTTCAACTTGTGACGGCACTTACTACAAGTGGACTCAATTTATTTTCACCAAACTTTTTGAAAAAGGCCTCGCCTATCAAAAAGAAGTCCCAGTGAACTGGTGCCCAGCTTTGAAAACCGTTCTCGCCAACGAAGAAGTGGTGGATGGAAAAAGCGAACGCGGTGGCCACCCTGTCATTCGAATGCCAATGAAGCAGTGGATGTTGAAAATCACAGATTACGCGGAAAGACTGCTCAAGGATCTGGATCATGTCGATTGGCCTGAGCGCACCAAAGAGGGTCAGCGCAACTGGATTGGAAAATCCGAAGGAGCCCATGTCCGCTTTCAAATCGAAGGCCAGGGTGAATTGACTGTTTTTACCACTCGCCCCGACACTCTGTTTGGCGTGACTTTCATGGTGCTAGCTCCCGAAAATCCCTTGGTAAAAAAAATCACCACAGCTGAGCAGAAAAAAGCAGTTGAAGACTATGTCTCTCAAGCCTCTCGCAAATCAGAAGTGGAGCGTAAAGCGGCTCAGGAGAAAACCGGAGTTTTCACTGGGGCTTTTGCCATCAATCCTCTGAATCAGGAAAAAAATCCCATTTGGATTGCTGACTATGTTCTGATGGATTACGGAACTGGCGCCATTATGGCTGTTCCAGCTCATGATCAAAGAGATTTTGAATTCGCCAAAAAATTCAATTTACCGATCAAACAGGTTTTGCAGTCTGAAAATCCTGAAGACAATTTACTGAAACAGGCATTTGAAGGCGAAGGAATTTTAATTCAATCCGATTTCATCAATGGCTTGAAAAAAACCGAAGCCATTCAAAAAATGCTCTCTCATTTGGAAGCAAAAAAAATCGGCACTCGCCAGGTTCAGTACAAATTGCGCGATTGGCTTTTTTCTAGGCAGCGCTATTGGGGTGAACCATTCCCAATTGTTCACATGTCTGAAGGGATGCAAGCTCTGCCCGTCAATGAGCTTCCCGTTCTTTTACCTGAAGTCGCCGATTATGAACCTTCCGAATCTGGCGAAGCGCCTTTGGCCAAAGTGAAGGACTGGGTTCAGTACACGAGCCCCTTGGGGAAAAAGGGCGTTCGTGAAACCGATACTATGCCTGGCTCTGCCGGATCGTCGTGGTATTTTTTGCGTTACACGGATCCTTTGAACAACCAGGAAGCCTTTTCTTTTGAAGCTCAAAAATACTGGATGCCAGTGGATATTTACATTGGTGGGGCTGAACACACAGTTGGTCACCTTCTCTACGCTCGCTTTTGGCAAAAAGTGCTCTTTGACTGCGGTCTTGTGAGCCACGATGAACCTTTTAAAAAATTGGCTCATCAGGGACTGGTTCTGGGGCCCGATGGTGAAAAAATGTCCAAATCCCGGGGCAACGTTGTGCCTGCCGATTCAGCCCAAGCCGATTACGGAGCCGATGCCACTCGGATGTATATTTGCTTTATGGGACCTTTTGAAAAAGACAAGCCTTGGTCCCTCACTGGCATTGAAGGTGTGCGCCGCTTTTTGGATCGCACTTGGCGATTGGTCAGCGATGATGAAGGAAAAGTGATTGCTGATTCGGCAGAAGTGCCAGCTGAAATCGAAAAGCTTCTTCATAAGACAATCAAAAAAGTCACAACCGATATTGAAACTATGAGTTTCAACACCTCCATCAGCCAGATGATGATTTTGGTCAATGAATTGTATCGCCTTAATATCAGGCCCAAATCAGTTCTCAAAATTTTGGCTCAGTTGATGATGCCTTTTGCTCCTCACCTGGCTGAGGAGATTTGGGAAAAACTGGGGGGTGAAGGTTTTATCTCTTTGGCGCCATGGCCAGGATTTGATCCTGCCAAATGTGCAGACGATGTCATCACCATGGGAGTCCAAGTAAATGGCAAAATGCGCGGCACTGTGGAAATCCCTCCAGATGCAACTGAGGCGGTCGCCCTGGAAGCGGCTCGAGCAGTTGCTTCGGTCCAGAACGCGATCGGTGGAAAGCCGATCGACAAAGTCATTTACAAGGCCGGAAAAATTTTGAATCTGATCGTGAAGGCCTGAGTTTTTTTTTGTATCGGCCGGCGGAATTGTGATAGGACCCTTATATGGAAACATCACTTCAAAAGGATTTAGGGTCGCAAACACCCGAGTCAAAGGGGTCTGAAACGATGTCTGCCTCTAGTTGGTCTGGAGATCAAAGCGCTGAGCTTTATGGAATCAATTCTTGGGGAAATGGTTATTTCCGCGTTAACAAACAGGGAAATGTCAGTGTCACTCCGACAGGAGCCCAAGGCCCCTGTGTCGATCTTTATGAGCTCACTCAAGATTTGTTAGATCGCGGAATTCGCGTTCCCATCATGATTCGCTTTCCTGATATCATCAAAGCCCGCGTCGAGCTGATCAACAACTGCTTTGCGAAGGCAATTGCCGATCACAACTACAAAGGTCAGTACTGTGGCGTTTATCCCATCAAAGTGAACCAGCAACGCCACTTGGTTGAAGAGATTGTTCATCACGGAAGGCATCGCCGACTGGGACTTGAGTGCGGAAGCAAACCAGAACTGCTTGTGGTTTTGGCTTTGATGAACACTCAAAACGCTTTGGTGATTTGCAATGGATTTAAAGACGTTGAGTATATTGAGACTGCAATTCTTTCTCAAAAGCTGGGTCGACACACGATCATTGTCGTCGATCGTTTTGAAGAATTGAAACTGATCATTGATGCTGCGAAAAAATTAAACACTCGCCCACACATTGGATTTCGCGCCAAATTGAACACTCAAGGGGCTGGAAAATGGGTGGATTCCTCAGGAGCCCGATCTAAATTCGGTCTGACTTCCATGGAAATTGTCGAGGGCATGGATCTTCTCAAGCGCGAAGGCATGATCGATTGCCTTGAGCTTTTGCATTTCCATATTGGTTCGCAGATTCCTGCCATTCAAAGTTTGAAATCTTCTTTGAAAGAAGGCGCTCGGTTTTACACTGAACTCTATGCTATGGGAGCCACAGGTCTGAAATTTATCGACGTCGGCGGCGGGCTTGGCGTGGATTACGATGGAACTGGATCTTCTGATAGCTCCATCAATTACAGCGAGCAAGAATACGCCAATGACGTGGTCTCTGCCCTGCAATCTCTTTGTGATGAAAAGAAAGTTCCTCATCCCGACATTGTCACCGAGTCCGGCCGCTTTCTGGTGGCCCACCACTCAATCTTGGTTTTCAATGTGATGGGGATCAATGATTTAAGAAGACCTGAGCCTCCACGACCGGCAACCAAAGCTGATCATCCGCTGGTGCAGGACCTTCAGTACATTTACGAAAAGCTCAACAAAGAGAACATCAACGAATGCTTCAATGACCTTCAGCAAGCTAAGACCGAAACTCTGTCACTTTTCACTTATGGCGTTTTGAATCTCGAGCAGAGAGCTTGGGCAGAAGCCATGTACTTTGCGATTGCCACCAAAATGATCGTGATCGCGAAGCAGGTTGAGGATGCTGAAGACATTCTAAATGTCCTTTCAACCGAACTCTGCGACACTTTTTTCTGCAATTTCTCTGTATTCCAATCCGTTCCCGATTCTTGGGCCGTGGGACAGATGTTTCCAGTGATGCCAATCCATCGCCTGGAAGAAAAACCTCCGCGCGAAGCCACTTTGGCCGATCTGACATGCGATTCGGATGGGAAAGTCGAAAAATTCATCGACACTGAAACTGGCAAATACAAAAAGACCCTGCACGTTCACAACCTGAATCCAGGCCAGCACTACTATCTAGGAGTCTTCCTGACAGGAGCTTACCAAGAGATTCTGGGCGATTTGCACAACCTCTTCGGTGATACGGACGCTGTTCACGTGTCTTTGCATGAAAGCGGCTACACTTTGGATCACTACATCCCTGGTGACACCGTGACTGAGGTTCTGAGCTACGTGCAGTACCGACACTACAACATGGTCGACAGCATTCGCTTAGCGGCTGAAGAAGGCATTCAGAAAGGCACGATCAGCAAACAAGAAGCCAAGCTTCTGATCAAACATTACGAAGAAGGTCTTTCGGGATACACTTATCTCGAGGATCCGGAGTAATTTCTTTTCGGGTTGTCTCTAGCCCAGCGGAGCCGAATCTAAACAAGAGTCTGACCGTCCGAGCCGTCCGGCAAATGAATTAAAGGCAAGCTGTATAATGTACACTTTGTTTTATGCTGCAAATCTGCACTCTGATTATCGTCTGTTTATAGACAGACGATAATCAGAGTGCAGGATCAAAACTATTCATTGCGGTGTTCAGAAAACGCTGCGGCATTTATTGCCCAAACTGTTCTCCTCTTTTTGGAATGCCGTGAGCCTTATCTGGGCCTCGATAGATTCCAAATTTCATTGTTGAAGTATTGAGGCATCCTGGACATGAAGATCGATCCCAGTTGAAATAAAAATTCTTAACTGGCGATAGTTGGCCGTCATTCGTTAATTGCACATATCCTTGCGGGCCCATGGTGAATTCGATTTTCAAAGAAAAATCCGTTATTTGGCAATTCGACTGAATGAAAGATGGACAGCAGAGGAAGCGGACTTACTCTTTCATCCACCCAGAAAGCCGGCTCCCCACACTGTACTTTCCACCACCAGTGAAAAACAGAGTGAGAAAAACCGCCGCATATAAAAGTGCCAACTCTTTTTTCTGCCATGGATCTGCGGCATGAATGATGAGACTCCCAACTGCCATCGTGATAAAAAGTGGAACCGACGCCCATTTGGTGCGAATGCCGAGGATCAGAAGCAGCGAGCAGAAAAATTCAGCAAAGACGGCAAGGCCCAAAGCGATTGGTGAGCCCAAGCCGATGGGATCCGGGAAGGTGTCCATTTTATTTTGGAATTCGATGAGCTTGGGCCATCCGTGAGATAACATCATGAGACCTGCAGAAACTCTGAGGATCAAAAGTCCGAGATCGGCCATTGCACATCTCCTTTTTCTTGATTCATTTATTTACGAAAGCCAGGGCCTCAGAAGCTCTTCTGACTTCTTCCACAATTGAACTGTTAGATTGTCATCTTGGGCAAGTCTTGACGGGTAGGTCAATTTGTTATTCACGAAATATCCACCAGTGGTGCTTTCAACAGTTGGATCAAGTGCGAGAAAAATCGAGCCTTCGCTCCCCTTTTCTGTGGTGTCACCTTGAATTTGAAATCCTGCATGCAAGAGCTTCGTATCAATCACTCCCGGATGCAGACAATTGGCAGTGATTGGAGAATTTTTTAAAATAGCCGCCAGTGCTCTTGTGAAAAGCACGTTGCAGAGTTTTGAAACAGAATAGGCCTCATATCCGTCGAAGTGCTTTTGACCATTGAGATTATCGAAATCAAGATGGCCTTTTTGGTGGGCGATCGAGCTCACTGTCACAATTCGAGCTCGAGGTCGAGTTTTCAGAAGCGGTAATAATTCATGAGTCAAAAGATGAACTGCCAAATGATTCACACAAAAAGTCATTTCAAAGCCGTCTTTGGAAAGCTTTTTTTGGTTCATGTAAACACCAGCATTGTTGATCAAAATATCCAGTTCAGGCCCGACCTTCTTGACCTGATTTGCGAGCTCAACCACTTCGCTCATCATCGAAAGATCACCCCAAACTGGCAAAGCTTGACCAGAACCAGCTGTCATGACCTTGCTAGTGGCTAATTTAGCTTTTTCTTGATTGCGGCCGTGGATCAGCACTCGGTGTCCTCGCTGGACGAGTTGGCTTGCCGTCGCAAGTCCGATCCCATCAGTGCTACCAGTCACGAGAATTGTTTTCATGCGCTAAGGTTTTACCCACCAGTATTCAGTCCCCAACGAATAATCAAAAGTGCTCGCTGGTTGACCGATTCGATTGGAGAGAGCGTAGAAGCTGTATTTTTCATTGAACATAAAAACATAGGGCACATCGGCTGCGATTTTCTCATAAACTTTTCGCAGCAGCTGAATGCGTTTTTTCCGATCCATTTCGGCTCTTGCCTGATCGATCAAACGATCCACTTCGGGTGAGCGGTAATGACTAAAGTTGGAGCCACCCTTCTTGGTGCCGGCAGAATGCCAAAAAGGTTTTGGATCGAACTCAACAGTGGTCATACGAGCCAGAGAAAGAGCATCAAATTTTCCATCATCCACAAGCTTGATAAAAAGAGGCCATTCCAAATATTTGACCTCCATTTCGATCCCGGCTTTTTTCAAATCCGCTTTGTAGACCATCAAATATTTTTCATATTCTTTGTTGGACTGAATCAGCACAAACCGAAAATCCATTTTTTTTCCATTGACGATTTTATCCAAAGTTCCATCTTTGTCAGAGTCTTTCCATCCTTCTTTGGCTAAAAGTTCTTGCGCTTTGGCTTCGTCAAAAACAATCGGGGCAACAGAAGGAGAAGCATAGTCAGAAAAATAATCCGAAGGTCCGGTTGCCGGAGCTGAGAGATCAAAACGAAATTTTTTAATCATCTCTGCTCGGTTCATTAAATAAGCCAATGCCAAACGGACATTTTTTTCTTTAAAAAGCGGGTTTTCTAAATTCCAAGCGATAAAGCGGTAGCCTTTGGGAACTTTGTTTTCGACTTTGAATTTGAAAACTTTCTTTCCCCAGTTTCCGCCCTCAGTTTTGGTCATGTACTGCTCAGGGCTGAGCTCATCAAAGTCCAGCTCACCAGAATTGAGCATCTTCAAATACTCTTTCTCGTCTTTGATGAAGCGAAAAACAAGAGTGTCCAAATTATAAATGCCTTTCAACTCAGGCACGGTTTTACCAAACCAGTTGCTGTATTTTTTCAGAATAATTTTCTGCCCTTTTTCGAACTTGTCCAATCGATAAGGACCTGACCCCACAATCTCTTTCGTCATCTTCTTTGATTTTTCCAAATCCGAGTAAACATGATTTAGAAGAGTGGCGAGGCCAGCCGCAAAATCAAAATTAAGAAAATAAACTTCTTTGGTGAAAAATTTAACCTGCAGGGGATCGACAATTTCCACTTTGGAAATTCCCTCATAATAGGGTCGCAAATGGCTCGAGTCGTATTTTGAATCCATAATGGCATCAAAAGTAAATTTGACATCTTCAGCAGTCAGCGGTTTGCCGTCATGAAAAGTCAGATTGTTGCGAAGCCAGAAAGTAAAAATTTTGCCATCTTTTGAAATTTCCCATTTTTCGGCCAGGTAAGGTTTCCACTCAAAAGTTTGCGGATCCTTGGTCAGCAAAGTTGCCAATGTGTAATCGTGAATCTGAGAAGCTCCGACATCCAAAGAAGAAATCGGATGAATCGTCGGAGGTTCTACCCGTCCCTGGATATTCAGAACCATTTGCCCACCTTGGGGAGCTTCTGAATTACCTGCAGCAAAAGCCAAAGACAGAAGGACAGAAAAGATGCTGATCATGAGAGGAATCTCCTGTATTTTGCTGTCCCAATTTGTGGCAAGAGGTGGTAATAATCAAGCACTTCGGCCCCGGTTACGCCACTTCGCGCAAAGGATCATTATGAGCACATTTGACCCCTCTCAATCCATCTCTTCAGAGTTCGGAATTTTTGGAATTCCAATCAAAGAAGAAGAAGCCAAATTGATTCTTCTCCCCGTTCCTTGGGAAGTAACAACCTCCTATGGAAAAGGCGCCAGTCACGGACCTCGGATCATTCGCCAAGCGTCTGAGCAAATTGATCTTTTCGATCTTGAGACTGGGAAAGCTTACGAGGCTGGATATTTCATGCGCGAAATTCCCACGGACTTAGAAGAAAAAAATAAAGTCATGAAATCCAAAGCGCAAGAGCTGATCCGA
>JBGGMM010000027.1:0-19177 GCA_041288045.1 Pseudobdellovibrionaceae bacterium
GGTGAAGGAAAAAGAGAAAGGCACCCTAAGTCCTAGAACTTGTTCTTACATTCCAGCTGAGTGTCGTAGACCTGCAGGCTGTGAGACATCATGCGCACGTAAGTGGTATCATCGTAAACCGAGTGGACTGTGGTGTAGAGATCTTCACCCTTCGTCCCTCTCCAGGCCAGGGACTCGCCTCCCTGGTCATTGATGCCATCACTTTTGGATTCCACTTTGAATTGATATTTCATGATTTTTGGCTGATCTGAATTGTCATTCTCTGGATCGAGAAACACAAAGAAAGCCTGCAGATCCCGATTGATTCCGCGCTCAATGGTCAAACGAAAGGTCGCAGGTCGTGGCTTTCCCACATTAGCAGTGAAAGTTTTTTCACACACAGTGATCGCAGCCCGTCCCGTATATGCATGTGACTGAGAAAACAAACCAATAAAAAATGCGACAAAAAGCAAAGCCCACTTCATAGGACCTCCTCAAAAATAACTTTGGCGGAGATTACCATGAGCTCAAGCCTTCCGGAACTGTCAAACCGAAGAACAGGAAAAAATGACTGGGTTTCAATTATCAACTGCTATCGAATTCATCGAACCAGAGCTTGTTTCATTCTGAGACATGCCATTTCCCCGATGACAGCTGCCTAACTTTTGATCGCCAAATCGCGCTGATTGCAATTCAAGCTCCGATATCAAGGCATAAAAATTGAAATCCAAAGGGCCGTGAGGTTATATATATGAAAACAAATCTTTTCTTGATCGCCATGGCTTTTTCTCTGACTGCAAATTTTGTATGGGCGGCTGATTTCAGTAGCGCCTTTCGCCCGAAAGGTTCTGAAGGGCAAAACGGCTACAACAGCACCGAAAGAGGCAGTCCCCTTTATTGGGGAAACAACCCTGCCCTGGCAAGGGATCCAAATCATGAAGTCATCGACCCATTTCGTGGAAATTTGACTCCAGCTCAAAAACAGGCAAACTTGGAAGCACAAGCAAGAGCCAAAGCAACGGTTGATCGCCTCAGACTCAAACAGCGAGGCGGAATCACGCCGAAAGCCGCAGGTATTTTGGGCGCTACTGCCGGAGTCGTTGGAGCTGGTGTGATGATTTACAATTCAGACACTCTCCTCCAGATAGACACGGTGGAAAGCAGATGCTCAAATGAAAGTGAAAAGTGCAAAGGTCTAATGAAAGCTCTTGTAGATCAGGAAAATCACCAAGTGAATGACATTCCACTACAAGGGGACGCCTCCAAATAATGGTGATTATCGGTCTCTTCACTCCCTGACCTTTCGACAGGTCCAGAAGACAAGCCCAAAGCCCTTTGGTAAGCTGAGCCTATGGCACTACAGCGGATTTCCAAATGGATTTTGGGCTTTGTTTTTTTCATTATTGGCAGCTTAGCCCAAGCTGGAAATTCAGGCCCAGACCGAGTGGTCGTCTTTAAAAGCAAAGAAAAAGACCTTCTCAGCTCGAGCTTTCGCGTCGGCCTTCGCTCCACAGCTGATGAAATCATGAAAGATCCCGAAAAATTTTGGTCCTCTCGCCAGCAGCGAAAAGTGATCGACTCTCTCAACAAGAAAAGCAGCAAAGAAGATCCCTCGGCAGTTGAAATCCGCTACGTGCAAATTGAATCCTATGAAGTGAAAAAGAAAGAGCACGAATTCGAAGTGAAAACCAAGCTCGTCGAAAAGACATCTGGTCTACTGAAGGCCAATGACGAAATCCTCAAGCAGATTCAAAACATTCCCACAGGAGCCGAAGGAAAAGTTGTCTTCGTCATTTTGTTCTTTCAGCCACCACCAAAAAAAAGGAGCGGCCCTTGAAAGCAGGCCTCGCTCTTTTGCTCTCGTCTTTTCTTGGCTTGAATTCAGCACTGGCTTCACCTGTCGATGCTTGCGATCGCAATGGCATTCCAGGACCTGTGTCCTTGCTTGATAAAAGCGAAACTGTTCAAAAAATTTTAACGGCCGAGCTCTTGCCCACTCCTTTTCAATATGCTTGTCCGAAAGGGGCTCGGCAAGAAGAGATCCCAAAGGGTCTGCAAACCACAATTCCTCGCTATGACCTTCAGGGAAATGACGGGCATCGGCTCCTCTCTCATCTCGCACAGAGTCTCAATTCCAAATTAGAGAAAAATAAAGATCTCAATCAATACATGCTTGGTTGCATCGATCCAAGTTCAGGAACTGTGACCTGCGCTCAAGAAGTGATTAAAGGAATCAAAGAAGTCAATTCAGCGGCTCGCCAGCACCGCGCTTATTCTCAAGCCTTGGACCCAGACGCTCCCCTCAAAGCCGGATCGATTTCCCTGCCTGACCACACTTTCAAATTTCAGAAATGGGAAAATTACAGCACAAAAGAAATGGAGAATGCGAAAACATTCGCAAATCTCATCAAGCAAGAAGTCCAAAAAAAGATTCCCAAGGGAAATTCAGATAAAAACTTGATGGCAAAATCCATGACCATCATTCAATCTCATGAGAATTCAGAATACAAAACTCTCATGGAAAATTACAGAATTCTTCAATTTCTTTCCTCTGAAAATCCCACAGCCAAAGAGATTCGACACTCCTTTCTGCGTATGGAAGCCAATCGCCAAATGCAGGAATCAAAATCAAAAAATTTTGAAGCTGATCTCAATCCCAAAGCCAAAGAGATCGACACCGATCCCCTCTGGATCTTACTTGCAGACCCTGTCGAGACTGAAAAATTTCTGATTCAAAATCCTCAGTATTGCACTTTGGCCACGGCAATGCTGCAACAACTGACCAATCAGAAAGAAAAAATGAAACAATGGGTCTCCATCGGACTCATTGCCGGCACATTTGTCGCGCCTCATCTGGTAGGGGGTGCCTATGTGTTTCTACGAGCCGGCGCGGGAGCTGCTGCGGCACAAACGGCTGCAACTGCCACACGACTGGGAGCGAACTCTGCAGTCTCCCTTTACTGGGCCAAGGATCCTCTTGCACATTATATGGATATGAAAAGATCTGTCGCTCTGGGGCCACTGGGTGAGGATGCAACACAAACCCTGGAGTCTGTCTCAACAGCCAAAGAAAAATTTGACGACGCCCTTTACTTTCAACTCCCCAGCAGCCTCGTCGTTGGCGGCGCCCTCGGAGCCACTCAAAATATCGCCAGCCAAGCTTTTTTCAAGGTTGTCTCTCAATTGGGAAAAGCAAGAGCCCCGGCAGCAGCCACTTTCCGAGGAAATTAGATCTTCGAGACTTTAAAACAATTCCGATTCCCAGCCGCCTTCGCTGTCTTCGCTTCCCCATGAATCATCGAGGTGAGAGTCTCGGTCTTCGCTCTCGTCCCAACCGCCCTGGCTGGATTCATATTCTGACCATTTGCAGTCTGAATGAATAAGGTCGTCAAATTCGAGATCCTCACAGGCCTGAGCGGGAATAGGATCGAGATGTTGAGAGCCTTTGCTCTTGCCCTTGGCTTGGGCCACGGCAGCTGCCGCCAAAAAGATCAAAAGAACGCCAAAAGCCAATTTCGATTTTGTCATAGAACCTCCAGATGGGGCTCGGAACATAGCTGAGGCCTTCAGGTCTGCCAAGTGAATCCCTGTCCAATCTTTAAACAGGCCTGTCTTTTTTTTAGAAGCACTGCCTGAGAGTGGAAATTTTTCGGAAAACTGATTAGATTTGGCTTTCAAATTCAGATTTCAAAATTCCTGGAGGATTTATGAAACGCGCACTTACTTTTTTGGCCCTGACAATTTCGGCATCTTCTGTTTTCGCTTATCCAAACGCAATTCAGTGCAATGCGACTGAAGAATGCCCTGTGGTTTCTGAAAGCTACAAAAAGGCCCGCAAGGTCTGCAATCAGTCTCTGATGATGACAGTTCCTGTTTATCAACAGCAGGAAGATGGCAACAATAAGCACCTTGGCTACACTTGCGTTCAGTTTAGCGGCAATTAATTTTTTTTCTGTTGGCTTGCTAGGATCTGACTGGCAAGCCGAGCTTCATCAGTCTCTTTTTTTCTTTACAATCCCGACCTCGCTCCAAGCATTGCTAAAAAAATTGGCTTCCCCTTGAGTTCATCTGCAAAGCATGGGAACCTAAAAGCAATCATGATCCCTTTTGAAGCCAAATTAAAATCCACTCCTGTTGAGCACATTTTGACTCTGAGCGGTCCATTGGATGAAAGCGCCGAGCTTCCCAAATTGAAAGAGAAAAAAAATATCCGTGTGCATTTGGGCCGACTGACACACGTCAGTTCGCATGGAATCAAGATCTGGTGCAAATGGCTGCTTGAACATGACCAATGGCCAGCCATTTTGCTGGAGGAATGCCCACATCTGTTTGTGCGAAATTTTTCAAGCCTGAAGGGCTTTCTCACCCCCAATGTCAGCGTGCTTTCTTTTTACGTCCCTTTTTACAGTGAAGCGACGGATGAAGCCAAAGACGTTTTGTTTTTACGCGAGAGAGAGTTCAAAAAAGATGGCAGCTTGAACATTCCAAAGGTCATGGACAGCCGGGGCCAAGCGATGGAAATGGATGTCATTGAAGCTAAGTACTTCTCCTTTCTCAAGCCGTGAAAACCGTTCTTGACCTTTACTCACATCTTTTCACTTCCACTCAGCTCAAAGCTTTTCAAAGTTTTTTCCAGCAAGTACAGGTTCTTAAAATTCCAGAGGACCTGCAATTGCTCCAGCAAGCCGAACCCAGAACCACAGTCGTCATCATTGAGAAAATGTCGCCCTATCTGGCAATGAAAATGATGGAAAGAGGATTTGCTCATTGCCTTTCCCCCGAAAGAGAGGACTTCAGGCAGGAGCTTTTGGCTTCGTGTCTACTGCTCTTGAAACCAAGACTTCTGCTGGCCAGTCCATCGCCATTTTTTCTCAGCAGCTTGGCCTCTTCAAGTGAGGATTTAGAGAAATTTCCGCCGCTTTTGACATTCCCCGTTCGCTGGAGCCGAGAGAAGCCTGCATTTCTTGAAGCCCTGGGAAAATATTTGCAACAACAGAAAAAAACTCAAGCCATTGAGCCTTTGATTCATCAAATCGCCGATGAACTTTTCGCTAACGCGATTGCAGCAGCAGAAAAATCAACAAAACAAGAATCCATTGCAACAACGGGCGCTCCCATCCGTTTTTTCTGCGCAGTTGATGAAAAAAGTTTGATGCTGGGCTGTGAGGATTCTTTCGGGACTTTGGACCGGAAGTCTCTTTTGGCGCATTTGTCTCGGATTTACTCGTCTGAAACGACAGCCCCGAACCTCGATGAAGGTGCCACTGGCCTAGGCCTGAAGCTGGTCATTGATAATTCTGCCAGCGTTTCGGTTTATTGCAAAAAAGAAACACAAACCATCGTTGCCTGCACTTTGCTCCTGAAAGGCATTCGAGCCAATGCCAAGCCAAATAAGCATTTTCATTTGATGATTTGAATTCAGTTCTGAAGCTCTTTTTCCGAAAGGAATTCGGGAGTTTCGCACACATGAGTATCGCTGCATCTCAAAAATCCCGACCTTCGATTTCAATTCCTGATGTTGAGATTTTAAGTCTTCTCGGTGAAGGCCGACAAAGCTATGTTTACAAAGCCCGGAAAGGCAGCCAGCTTTTGGCGGTCAAAATTCAAAAAATACGCGACCCCAATTTGCAAAAATCGGAAGCCATCCACTTTAAAAGAGAAGCCGCTTTTCTTTCTTCGCTCCGCGATCCAGGTCTGCCAGAAATTTTCGATGTTGGTGAGATCAACGACACTGCCTTTTTTATTGAGCAGTACATCGAAGGCACCAATCTTCGACAGATTCTCGATCGAAAACAAATGCCGGCCTCTCAGATTGTTTCACTGGCGAAAGAACTCAGCCGGGTGTTTGTTAAAATCCACCGGCATGGGCTTGTGCACCGGGATATCAAATCCAAAAATATTCTTATCGACTCTTCGGGAAAACCCTATCTGATCGATTTCGGTTTGGCTCAGAGAGCAGACCCGAAAAAAACCACTGAAGAAATGTCAGGCACATTTCTTTATAGCTCTCCCGAACAAGCCGGAGTGATCGATCGGGCGATCGATGCCAGAAGCGACCTTTACTCTTTTGGTGTCGTTCTGTTTGAATGCGCCACCGGTCAAGTGCCCTTTCAATCCACCAATCTCGCTGAGCTTGTGAAAATGCATGCCACGCAAAAACCAAAGTGCATTCGCGAAAGCCGTCCGGATTTGCCTCTGGCTCTGGATGCCATCATTCAAAAACTTTTGGCCAAAGATCCCGATGACCGCTACCCCTCAGCCGAGAGCCTCTTGTTGGATTTGGAAAATTTCTCTGAAATCGAAAGAGATCTCAGCAATGGACAATCCTTTGTTTTGGGAACTGAAGATCCGCTCGAGGTTTTTCATGACTCAGGTCACTTGGTCGGTCGACGGGAAGAACTTTCCCAGATTTTAAAATCCTGGGAAAGAGTGCAGACCCAGGGTGGCACTGTGCTGATGGTTGAGGGGAATTCCGGAATGGGAAAGACCCGCTTGATCCGAGAGCTGATGAAAGTTGCGCAAGCCGAAGGAGCTTTGATTCTCAACGGGAAATGCAGTCAAGGGGGAAATCCCCTTCCCTTTTCACCACTTCGAGAAGCAGTTGAAAGTTATCTCTACCGATCAAAGAAATTTTCGCCCACTGAAAAAAATGAAAGCGACCTTCGCTTTTTGGCGGCAGTTGGCGAAAATGCTTCTCTGTTAAAAAATTTAACCCCGAAACTAAAAGAACTTCTTGCTGACAAGGCCGGATCCGAAGCTTCTACCCACGCCAGCCTAGATCAATTTTATTCGGTGCTGGTCGACTTTCTTTTGGCCCTGCCGCGAGAGTTCGGCAAAGTGGTGCTGTTTATCGATGACGTTCAGTGGCTCGATGATGCCACACGAACGATCTTCACTTATCTGCAAGACCGCCTGGCACAAAGCAAAATGCTGATTGTCTGCACCAGCCGCAATGAACAAGAAAGTTCACAAGGCCTTGAGACTTTCAAAAAAGAAGTAAAGAAAATCCTCAGTGCCCAGTTTTCCCTAAAAGCCTTCAGTGACAAAGAGACTGAAGAACTGATTTCATTGCAACTGGGCGGACAAAAAATTTCGCAAGAATTGGTTCAACAAATTCAAACTCGCAGCGGCGGAAATCCCTTTGCCGTAGGAGAGTTTGTCAGATCCTTGATGGATGCCGGATTTCTCACTCCGTCTTGGGGGACTTGGAAATTGGATCAAGCTGGCCTTCAGCAGACCGAGCTTTCTCAAAACGTCATTGATCTTGTTTTGAAACGAGCGGCTTCTTTGAACTCTCAGACCAAATCCCTGCTTTCAACGGCAGGCCTTTGGGGACCGAAATTTCCAATTTCTGTCATGGCAGAAATCTGCGAATTGACCCCGAAAGCCAAAGCCATTTGCATTGCTGAGGCTTTGCAGGCCCACTTGATTGAGCCCACCAATCATTCCGATGAGTTTTCTTTCATTCATGACCGTGTTCAAGAGGCCTTTGCGGCTTCTTTGAGTCCAGAGCAAAAAACAAAAATCCATCAACAAATGGCTGAATGTTTGGAGCGACAGCGTTCTTCTGATGATGAGTATGTCTATGAGCTTGCTGATCATTACAGATTGGGATTGACAGCTAAAAATCCGCAGAGAGTTTTTGAAACCCATGTTCAAGCCGGAAAAAAAGCTCTATCCGAATTTGCCGCAGATGAGGCCTTTCATTATTTCTTAAGAGCGCAAGACTTTGCCCTGGAAAAAAATCTGCCCATGAATTTGGAATTTAAAAATTTGCGGGCCGAATCCTGCGTTTTGATCGGCCGCTATGCAGAGGCTTTGCAACTCTTGCATGAAATTCTTGAAAATTCAAAAGAGCCCATTGCTCGAGCCAAAGTCCACAACCGTCTGGCTCGACTCTATCAATTTCGAAGAGAAATCAAAAAGTCCTGGTCGCACGCTCTGGAAGGTCTGGATGAATTGGGGCTTCGAAAAAAAGGCCGTCCGATTCGCAACGCACTTCGCATTTTATTTGATATTTTTCGCGGCGTTTTGATGGATCAACTGTCGATTCATCTGAAACCTGCCCGTGGCGAAATGCTCGAAAAACATCAGATCTCGACAGAGCTTTATGAAGTCGGCGGAGTGACGGCTTATTTCCTGAATGACCCAATCAAATTTCTCTCGGTCATGCCACCGAGCATTTATCCCGCCATGCGAATCGGGATCTCAAAAGAATTGGCTATTGCCTATGCTGCTTTCTCCGGCGGGCTTGGCGTGTTGGGTTTTAAGAAATTAGCTCAGCAGTACGTCAAGAAAAGCCTGGCTGTGGCCACTCAGATCGGTGATCCCTTTGTCACTGTTCGCTCCAAGCTCTTAGGCATTTACTGTCAGCAATTTGCCGGAGAGTGGACGGAAGCCCGCAAGAACATTGCTGAAGTTTTACAAAATCAAAGCCGTTATTTAGAGGGCAACGATTTTATGAATGCCACTTATGGCGGCACCAGTTGCATGACCATGCTCTCAGGACATCAGAATGAAAGTCTCAGAGCCATGGAAAAGGCCATCGATTTTCTGGGACGAGTGGAGCCCGATGAAGAGCGAAGGCAGGGCCACCCGTTTCTGAGCACACTTTTACAGATCTATCCTGGTTTTGGTCGATTGGCCGAAGCCTCGATCTACCTGAAAGCAATTCAAAAAATTGTCCAATCCTCTCCAGATGATATTTGCGGAGGCCTTGGATTCAACGGCTCTTTGCTTGGTTTTTACTATGAGACTAAGGAAACCAGCCACCTCATCGATGAAGCCATTGAAAGAGGTCAAAAAATCACTCCAGTGCATCCACCACTTTGCATGCCCCATTTTAAATTTTTCTACGTTTTTGCTGCCTATGCGAGATTCAATCAGTATTTTCTGGCCAGCACGGAATCCGAAAAACAAATCGCCTATCAAAAACTGATTCTGCAGTGGAAAGAGCTTCGCTATGCTGGTCGAATGCCCAGCTGGACGCCGATTCGAGCTCACGCACTGGTGATCGAAGGCATCATTGCCAGTATTGCTGGCAATGGGAAAAAAGCTCACTGGGCTTTTTCAAAAGCTCTTCTCTGGGCTGAAAAACATGATCTACCCCTGGTGCAATATGAAGTCTATCGTCACAAAGCTCATCTGCTGCAAAGCCAAGCCCATCAGGAACAGGCACTTCTTTCTGCCCAGCTCGCATTGAAAATCGCTCTTCAATACAATTGGCAGCAAAAAATCACATGGATTCAACAAGAGTTTGGAATCGAGCCCCAGTCATTCAACTCTTCCCAAGAGCCGACAAACGGATTGTCTTTGAGCAGCTCACACGTTTCAAACACTTCCTTGGGGCGAAACCTTAGACGGGATCAGCAATTGAGCAGTTTGATTCAGATTTGCATGCACTCAATCGGACTGACTGACGTCAAGGATCAAGCTCGGCAACTTCTGGATGATATCATCGAATTCTTTGGCGCTGACCGTGGCTTTATTTTCTTGAACCCAAATGCGGACATTCAAAAAAGTGAATTTCTGTTGGGCCGAACGATGAATCAGGGCGAGCTTTTACAAGCCGAAAATTTTAGCACAAAAGCCATCAGCCGAGCTTATGAATTAAAAGCTCCTTTTATTCTCAACCATGATAACACCGACAATCCTGATACTTCAGAAAGTGTCATTTCCTTTCAGCTTCGAAGTATTTTGGTCGCACCTCTGATTTTTCGGGAACAAGTGGTAGGTTTGATTTACTTGGATAATAAAGTGGTCAAGGGACTTTTCCAGGAAAGAGATAAGCTTTTTATTTCATCTGCCGCCAATATCTTGGCCGCTGCCATCGAAGCTGCCCGCAGCGTGAAAGTTGAGCTTGAGAAAAAAGATCTTGAAAGAGATTTGCAGCTCACTGGCGCTGTTCAAGGTCTTCTGCTTCCGCAGGAGAGTCATTTTCAATCCGGGTCCTGCCAGGTCAGCGGTTATTTCAAATCAGCCGCTCAAGCAGGAGGAGATTGGTGGTGGTCCGAGACCCTGCCAGATGGCTCTTTGCTGGTCTTTTTAGGAGATGTGACTGGACATGGGGCCGCCAGCGCCATGGTGACAGCGATTGTCGCTGGCATCTATTACACGGTTCGAAACACCCTTCTCACTGAAGAGGTCTTTCAAAAACAGCCAAAAGATTTTGATCCACTTTCAGCGATCGAACAGTTTTTGTATTTAGCAGATCAAAACCTCAGTTCGCATGTTGAAGGACAGTTTTTCATGGCCTATACGGCCCTTCATTTGAGCACGACCAACGAATTAACCCTTTGGGGAGCCGGCTCCCCGCCGGTGATTTGTGTCACCGAAGAGGAAGTGTCGCCAGAAAACATCATTTGCTATGGCCATCTTTTGGGCTCTGGCAAAGTGGGAGAGAATCAGAGACTCACTAAAAGCACATTTAGGGGTCGTTTGCTGCTTTATTCGGACGGTTTGCTCGAAGTTCCCGTGAGCGCCAATCGACTTTTCAGTGAAAACAGCTTGGCTCGGATGACATCTTCAAGAAAAGACCAGGAACTTTTGGTTTTTCAAAAAGAAGTGGCTTCCAAGGTCGAGGAAAATTTAAAAATCAGTGCTTTGAAAGATGACGTGAGTTTCGTTATGATTGACAATAGAAACATTCAAATCATTAGCCAAAAGAAAGTATCATGAGGCCAGTTCAAATGATTCCCAGTTTAGAAATTTTCGAGCTTACAACGGCAGATGACCCCTCGAATTTAAATACAACAGCCCCGATCGTGGTCTGTGATTCACTGGGTTCCGAGTACGTACTTTCGCTTTTTTCTCGTTCCAAAATTCAGCACATCATCCAAAAATCCAATCTCAATCACCAATCTGAAATTCAGATTTCAGCGACGATGCTGCAGTCACCAGATCAATTTCGCCAGTTTCCTCTCTCGACAATTCTCGGTGTTCACAATCCGACTTCTGATTCCGAAGCTCAATTGGCCGAAGTCAACCACCAGCTCTCGCATCCGGACGAAAAATCTTTGGTGCTGGATCAAATTGAAAAGTGGGTGGCTGAATCCAATCACCAAAGATCCATTGCCAATGATGTTCGCTTGATCGCCGATGAACTGATTTCCAATTCGATTTTCAATGCACCCTATGTTGATTTTGAAAATTCTTTTTCAGGTCCCACTCGAGATAAAAATAAAATCTCGATTGATCCGGCAAAAAAACCTCGGGTTTTCATCGGCCGTGATCACGACCGCTTGATCGTCGGCTGCCAGGATTTTTATGGAACTCTGAATGTCAACCGAGTGATTGAGCGCATCCGCATCTGCTATGAGTCTAATCCCGGGCAAGTGATGAATTTTGGGACCGGAGGCGCAGGCATTGGCTCGTTCATGGTCTTTGATTCTTGCTCAAGTCTCTACATCGCTGTGGAAGTTGGCGTTTCGACGACGATCTGCTGTGCTCTCCCTTTGAAAATGTCGGCAGTTCGCCGCAAGAAAATCCCGAAGAATCTGCATATCTCATCTGAGGAGTCCAAATGGAAGCAAAAGTAATCTCCACGCTTCAAGATCTCAATCTCAATGTTTCCATCAAGGGTCAAATCACAGCCGAATCGGATCTACCCACTCTTCAACAGATGCCTATTGAAAAATTGGTTTTCAATGTCGAAGGAATTGAATACATCAATTCTGGCGGAGTGAGAAAATGGATTCTCTGGATGGAACAAGCCAAAAGTCTTTTTCCTCAGGCCACCTTTCGCTTTGAGGGAGTGCCTTCAGTTTTGATCAAGCAAGCGGCCACCATTCAAAATTTTCTACCGCCCGGATCCTCCATTGACTCTTTCACAGTCCCCTACTTTTGCGAAAGCTGCTCCACCAGCTGCGAAAAAACCTTTCGCAAAGGTCAAGACTTCAAGCTCCCCGTCGACCGCCAAGCCTTTATTAAAATCCTCACAAGCGCCACTTGCCCCACCTGCAAAGGCCCACTTGAAATCGACGCTATCCCGGAACACTACGTGCTCTCGATCAACTAAGGCACGGGCCGCCTTGCAATCCCGTATCTCGGGGAGGCACCGCAGTTAAGAAATATTCAAAAAAACTATTTGACTTGGTTTTTGACTTTCTAATTTTCGATTAGAGAGCAGATTTTCGTGATTTTGGATTTTCTAAAATTTTCTTTGTGATCACTCGGGGGCGAAGGTCTTATGGCTTTTACGATTTCATTTTCTAGACACTCTCTTGCTCTTTGAAAAAGCTCTCAAAAAACTCATGTTAGAACTCTTTCACTATGAAACAAAAAATCGACTCCAAAATAAAAAACATGAAATCATTCGGTGGTGAGCTTCTGAAGGGAAAAAGAAAAGCAAAAAGGCCGCTTTCTACCAAGCAGCCATTGCATCTGATCTTGAAAGCCTGTGAGAAATTAGTTTTTCCTCCAGGTAATCTCTCTTTGGAAAAACTCATTCACAATCAGGCTCGGAAATTTAATGTGAAAATTTATGAGCTTGCCATCAATTGGAGCCACATTCATACGATCATCAAGATCAAAGAGCGAGAGAACTACAACCAGTTCATTCGCTCTCTTTGCTCAATTCTGGCTGCAAAAGTCAGGGCGAAAAAACCTCACTTGAAAACTCTTTTCACCCTTCGCCCCTTTACTCGCATCATTTCATGGGGTCGGGACTTTAAATCTTTGTTGAATTACCTCATCATCAATCAAATGGAAGCTCGAGGTCTGATGTCTAGACCGAAAAAGAAATCTCGAGCGCGAACTTCCTTACAAATAATATAAATATCCGTCCGTGGTCGCATTCACCATTATTTATGAAGCGAACTCCTTCAAGAACTCTCCGTAGCCTTCTTTTTCCAGATCCTCTTTAGGGATGAATCGCAGGGCCGCCGAGTTCATGCAGTAGCGAAGACCGCTTGGCGCTGGGCCATCGTTAAATAAGTGTCCCAGGTGGCAATTGCCTTTTTTGCTTCGCACTTCGGTTCTGGACATCGAGAATTTTTGGTCGTTTTTTTCGACGAGGTTTTCTTTTTTTAATGGCTTGGTGAAACTGGGCCAACCTGTTCCGGATTCGAATTTATCTTTTGAACTGAAAAGCGGTTCGCCTGAAATCAAATCCACATAAATGCCTTCGCGGTGGTTGTCCCAGTACAGATTGCGAAATGGCGGCTCAGTTCCATCTCTCTGAGTGACTTCGAATTGCAAATCTGTGAGCCCTGATGCTGAATGTGATTTTTCATCCTTGTTCATTGGCAAATCCTCCTGCACTGATGATTTTAGCAAAGGTGATGCCGAAATGAATTTTCCTTGAAAGCTTTTCCTGTTATTGAGAATTCATGAGCTTAAAAAATTACTTCACATCATTAAAGCAAAAACTTGAAAACTCTGACGTGATTCAAAATGATGGTAAAGATGAAAATGGTTTTTACCTACCCACAAGAACTGTCTTGCTTCGTCATTTGCAGCTTCTCACAGATTTACACGACAAGCCCCTGGCTCAGGACCGCGTTCGAGATTCGTGGAATTTTGTCATTCAACACATTCCGCCGGAGTGGTTGGTTTTGACTGAATCGCAAAAAACGGAACTGCAAAAAATTTTGAAACCGAAAACTCAATCTTCCGATTCAGAAACTGATTCTGATTCCGATTCTTGATCTGCCGCATTGCCCTCTTTCAAAGACTCTGAATGCTTTCGGAATTTTTCATTCTCGAGAATTTTTTGATTGAGACTGGCCTGAAGAAATTGAATTTTTTCTTTGAGTCGACTGCGCTCTTCGGCATTTGAATCTGCCGACGCGACTGACTTTAAATTCTGAGATTTGGAATCTTTTGATTGAGAGCCCATACCTTAGTTTTAGGTTAAGATATGCTAGCACTCCTTGTCAAATTTCTTTTGTTTTTTGTCGGCAAAATTTCCTGAGAGAAGATAACAATTGAAAACTGCTGAGGGGCTTTGAAATAAAATCATCGAAGCCAGTTTCAAATGCCAATTTTCGCACCACCTGCTGGCAATCCGCTGTCACAGCAATGATGGGTTTTTTATAACCTTTGTGTCTGAGGTGCGCAGCTGCGGTGATTCCATCCAAAACCGGCATGTGTAGATCCATGAGGACAGCATCAAAATCCCCACGCAGCGCCTTGTCGATAGCTTCCAGACCATTGATGGCAAACTCGACCTGCGCTCCTGTCTTTTGCAAAAAGAGACTTTCCAGAGTGCGATTGTCCTGAATGTCATCGACAACCAAAAACCGGCTCCCATTGAAGTTGGATGTGTCCTTTTGTCTGATCTCGGCCAATCTGCCTCCTGAATCGTTCCAAGCTGCCCGAGAGAGGCGATGAGCCGCGCCAGGAACCAGCTTCGCTTTCACTTAGCGAAGCTCGTGCCGAAATGAGCCTATGACTGTAAGGGCTACAAGAAAGGAGTTCAAAAGTTGACGGACCTCGATTGGCAAAGCTATGGGAAACATTCTTTATCACTTTGAAGGAGGCCCTTTATGAAAAATTTATTCTTCATCTTCACATTGCTCTTAGGCTTGAGCTTTTTCTCAGTGGCACATGCAGATTATGCCACCACTCCTCAGCCAGTTCCCCAGCCACAACCTCTGCATTATGGAGCCTACCCTTATCCAGCTCCCGCTCCTTATCCTGTGTTCCCAGTTCCTGCTGCGCACGTGACATGCTTTGCCCAAGGATTGGCCAATGGAGCTTTGTACTATGGAGTTGGTTACAACATTTACGCAGCCAACCAATGGGCCCTCTATGCCTGCAACTCCAGTGGGCAGTATTGCCAGCTCGTCGGCTGTCGCTATTATTAATTTGAAGACGCAGCCCTGAATTCGCTATAGTGGAGTGATGTCGCCAGGAAAACTCCGTCACTCCATTCTTATCGTCGACGACGATCTGCTTTTACTTGAAACCGTTGTTGAACTTTTTCAAGGTGAAGGCTGGACCGTTTATCAAGCTAGCACCGTGAAAGAGGCCATGCGGATTTTGAAAGAAATCACAGTGGATGTGATTTTATCAGATATTCGCATGCCCACAGAAGGTGGCTTTGAATTGGCGACACAGACTCGAGACCTTCGAGCTGAAAATAAAAATGTCCATCTTTTTTTCATGACCGGTTTTACCGATTATCCAGAATCTGTGCTTCTCTCGCTAGGAGCTCGGGGAATCATTTACAAACCTTTTCACCCGGGTGAGCTGCTAGAAAAAATCACCGGGGTTCTCAAAAAATAAAAGGCCCCCTCATGCGATCCGCATTTCGAGAATTTCGTTCTGTGATCAATCTCACCGTCTTGGTGGCTGGTCTCGGCTATTTTGTGGATCTTTTTGATATCACTCTTTTTGGAGTGGTTCGAGTGAGCTCCCTCGTGGATTTGGGAGTCACTCAGCCCGAAGAAATTTTAAATCAGGGCCTTTTCATCTACAACTGCCAGATGGCGGGAATGATGATTGGTGGACTTCTGTGGGGAATTCTTGCGGATCGAAAGGGCCGTCTGTCAGTGATGTTTGGCTCCATTCTTCTGTATTCGATCGCCAATCTTGCCAACGCTTTTGTCACTGATGTTTCAGGCTACGCTCTTTGCCGGTTCTTTGGTGGCTTAGGACTTGCTGGAGAATTGGGGGCAGCAATCACTCTGGTCGCAGAGTCTTTACCCAAAGAAAAACGCGGCTTGGGAACCACTGTTGTCGCCACTCTTGGAATGCTGGGGATTGTGGCAGCTGCACTGATTGCGCAACAAGTTCCCTGGAAATGGGCTTATCTCATTGGCGGAGTGATGGGACTTTTGCTTTTGTTCACTCGCTTTCGAATTTCAGAATCAGCCCTGTTTCAAAAAAAGGCGACAGCTGCCGCCATCAACCCACTGCTGCTGCTGACGAAAAAAAGATTCCCTCGCTATTTGGCCTGCATTCTGATTGGCACTCCGATTTATTTCACCACCGGAATTCTTTTGACCTTTGCACCTGAGCTGACCAAGGGCCTTGATGTCAAAGGCGTGGTCACAGCAGGCAACGCCATTCTTTTTGGCTCTTTGGGATTGTCATTAGGGGATCTTCTGTCGGGACTTCTGAGCCAGTGGCTGAAAAGCCGAAAAAAAGCCATCGCGCTTTGTTTGATCAGTGGTTTTGCATTGATGCTGATCTATGGGCTGGTTCCTGCTCTGAGCAGCGAGACGATTTATTTTCTCAATTTCTGCATTGGCCTCACAGTCGGATACTGGGCCGTTTTGATCACCATGGCGGCCGAACAGTTTGGAACCAATATTCGGGCCACTGTCGCCACCACAGTTCCCAACTTTGTGCGAGGCTCGGCAGTTTTCGCAGCCAGTGGATTTGCCGCTTTGAAAAATCACCTCTCAGTCCCTAGCGCCGCTCTCTTGGTTGGCAGCATTTGCTTTGGCCTGGCGCTTCTTTCGCTCACTCTGTTGGATGAGACTTTCCACCGCGATTTGGATTTTGAAGAGTCCTCTCTTTAAGGGGGAGACACTTTCCAAATCGAACCTCCATCAGTGGCGATGTAAAGATCCCCATCAGGACTCTGCACCAGCGAGCGCATGCGGGCCGATGGAAGATTCGCAAACGAAGTTCCAACCAAAGCCCCTGATGCATTCAAGTGCAGAACTTGCAGCTTTCCACTTCCCATAATTCCCACCAAGAGATTGCCATTCCAATTCTTCCACTGAGATCCAGTGATGTAAGTGCAAGGACCCATCCCGGCTGAATCCGCATTTCTTAAAAGTGGACTCATGGCTGTCGGAAAGGCTTCTAGATCGGTCATCGAAGTCAGCCTTCCTTCGAGATTGTTTGAAATGTATCCACAATAATTATCTGCACAGCTCACTCCGGCTTGAGGCTTCGGATCCCAGCCTCCATTACCACCGGCTGTCAGCACTGTGACCTCATCACTGTGACCAGGCCCGTGCTCTGAGATGGTGACGCTGCCATTTTGTGGATGAAAAGAAATCCCCTGCACATTGCGGTGGCCATAGGTAAAAATCCTTGGATCGCCCCCACTCGGAGTCTGATTTGCCGCAACTGCTGCTCCATTGCGATCCACTCGAAGCACTTTGCCACCAAGCTTTTTTAAATCTTGGGGAAGAGATCCGTTGTGATTGTCACCTGTGGTGACATAAAGAAACCCGTCGGGTCCAAAGCGAATGCGACCTCCACTGTGAGAGCCAGCCCCGCCCCAGGAATTCCCAGAATTCTTAAATGGAATGTCGTTGATAATGTCCGTTCGACTGGTCACTGTTGAAAACTGAGAATCCAAAACCAGTTTCACCACTCGGTTGGTCGAGGGACTGGAAAGCTTTGACGGCATGTACACATAGAGTGTTCGATTGCTGGCAAAATCAGGATCCAACGCCAATCCATTCATTCCCGACTGTCCTTGACAGAAAAAATCCGAAGCGACAACGGCAGATCCAGAAGAGCCAAAAATTCTTTTGATCTGACCATTGCTTCTTCGAACCGAGAGACCTCGGCATTTTTCAGTGAAGAAAACCTGCCCATCGCCGGCAAAAGCCAAATCCCAAGGATTATTGAGACCGGTCATAAAATCACTGCGGACGAGCTCTGGGGCTTCGGCTGAAAGATTGCCGTCATCGTCATTGTCACTGGCGAGCGCACTGGCATCTTCTTCCCGACAGGCCGGAAGCAAAAAACTCAGACAAAGAATCATGAATGTAAAATGGGCTTTCATAAAGACCTCCAAAACACTTCAAATCCAATCACAGCCCTTTGGATCTTCATAGAGAAAAAACCGAGAAAGAAATCCTTGAGCCTCGCGGCGAATTTTCTCTTTTCAAAATACAAATTGGCGCAAACGATCATGTGATCCCTTGTTTTTTAAAACAGGCCCTCGCAACTTTCTTTGCATCTCAATGTAAAGTGCTAGCGTTGGAAATAGCACTCACTGAAGAGGGAGGAAATCCTATGGATTATGAAGATCAATACGAACAAGAATTGATTCACCGGCGAACCCCTGGTTTTTTTCTGGGATGCGCCTATGGATTGATTGCAGGATCAGTTCTCACTTTTTTAATGGACCCGGTCCGAGGTCGCAGACGAAGAGCCCTTTTGCGAGATCAGGCCATTCATTTACAGAAAATCTCGCAGCGTTATTGGCATCAGAAGGCAATTCACTTTCGCAATTTGCAAAAGGGCTGGGAGGCTCGCTCGACCAAATCACAATCCCCGTCTTCGTCGGATTCCTATATCAATCCAAATGATTTTTAGTTCGATCCAGAAAAGGGACAGATGAGCCATCCCCCCAGGTCTCTCTGCGAATTTCTGAGATCAAAATCAAAAGCCGACTTTTTTAAGTCGGCTTTTGATTTCGACAGGATCATAAACAGTCGGATTATCTTATCTGTTCATTGATCCTGATGAAGGAACGTCTTGTTGGCCTCTTTGAGATTGATCACTTTGTTGACCAACTTGACCCTTTTGATTTGAGATATCAGCGTTTTTTGAATCTGTTGTTCCAAATTGATCGCTGTTTGATTTTGGTGCCTGATTCTGTTGGTTTTGATTTTGAGTTGCCATAAGGACCTCCTAAAAGTTGTGAAAAAAGAACCTGTGCTGGGGTGATCCTGTCTCACCTTGATCTTTTCTTTATGCATTTCCCATGCAAGCCAAACAAGCTCATAAGCCAAGCTTATTCTTGTTCTTATTTTTCGAAGTGGAACTCTGACTCTAAATCCGCCAATTGACAGGGTCAGACTTCCCGGAAGAATCATTGATAAATGACAGCTCTTCATTTTTCACAATTTTGATTAAAATAAAACAGAAATCAGGAGGTGAAGCATGTCTGAAAATGCAGTGAACAAGCAGAAAGAGCCATCTGGTCCCGTATCCAAGACACCCTCACAAAAACCCAAACCTCAACAGGATCAGGAACCAACAATAATTGAAGGCGGCTCCAGCGAAGATTGAATTTGAGCTTCTGTGAAAACCAAATCTCACAGAAGCTCAAATGCCAGAGAAAAAATATTTTTCTCTAGCTATTCATTCGGCGTGAAGAAGATTGACTGGATTTGCTGCTCTTTGCTGAAGATCGGTCGCGAGATCCGACATTTTGTGAGCGGGCTGATGATGCCGAGCTTCGAGTGAATTCAGCACTTAACTCCGGAGCAATTCCCTGGGCCATCACTCGCAATTCATTCTGCACATCTTGAACACCATTGACGTTTTCAGCAAGATC
>JBGGMM010000028.1:0-2727 GCA_041288045.1 Pseudobdellovibrionaceae bacterium
TGGCAGATGAGACTGCGCGAGCAATTGAAGAATACTTCAGAACTCTTGTCTCTGCTAAAATTTCTGAAATGATCATGAGTCGGACGCCGGTTTGGAATCCAATGAAATTAACATTTGAGACAGGACCCTTGCCACAGTCGATTCCTGAACGAATCAACGATATATCGACATGGGGCTTCGGTGGAGACTACGAGCAGTACACTCTTAAATATCATTTGGCTGAAAATATTTTGCTCACGTCCTTTTATCACAGCAATACTGTCTCTTCATGCTTGCAAGCCTTACAAAGATTTCAACCAAATCGGTTGGCAAACCATGTCAGCAACTACATTTTAAATGTGATTTCAAATCGCGAACCGACAATGGTGGCACTGGATCTTCAGGGCGATGCCAGTTTGACAGATTGCCACCTGAATCAAATTGATCCCGAATTTGTTCAAATGAGAACTCAATTGACCCGCTTATTGAATGGACAGATGGCTCCAAAATAAGCAATTCAGGCCTGTCGAATGAATCGACAGGCCTGAAGATTTTATCTCTTAGGCATTCTCTCTGTATTTGCATAAGACTCAAGCGGCCTTTGTGTTATATTTTCAAATCTTTTACGGAGGTTCTGCAGTGCAAAAGTTTTTTTTGGCTCTTGGAATTTGTTTAGCAAGTGTTGCTTTTGCTGATACCAAAGGCGATTTAAAATCATCAGATTTGCTTCGCAATCCTCGCTTAGTAGACTCAACACTTAAGGACGATTTGATCCAACAGGCGCTTCTTAAAGCTCAAGAGAAGCTGGGCAAAGAAAGCCTCATCAAAAAAAAATTCAATATCACTGAAGTCGGCAGGGGTGGAATTGATTCTGCTGGTGGTGCGGACCAAGAGCACTTTTTGAACGGGGTTGCTTGGTTTAATAAAAGAAGAGTTTCTTTCTGTATCAATCGAGACGCCGCCTATTTTCTGGACTTTGCAACTTCTCGATCTCTGATCGAAGGGGCGATCAAGACTTGGGAGAGCTATATTGAGACGAAAAGGATATCTGTCGACATTCCAGTGTTTGAATTTCAGGCCAAGTGTGATGACCAAGTTGATCTGGTTTTTTATCTGGGAATAAGCGATGCACGAACGTCACAGACTTTGGAGGGTCGATACACCGAACCTTTGGGAGTTTCTCAATTGGAATCGTTCGACTTGTCTACTCTCAATGGGCGTGGTTGGGTCTGGATTAAGAATCTTTCCAAATTGCCTCAGTCGCCAATGACCCATGAACGGATGTTTTACATTTTAGCATTGCATGAGTTGGGGCATGTTTTGGGGAATAGCCA
This sequence comes from Pseudobdellovibrionaceae bacterium, assembly GCA_041288045.1. Classification (GTDB taxonomy): domain Bacteria; phylum Bdellovibrionota; class Bdellovibrionia; order Bdellovibrionales; family Bdellovibrionaceae; genus 21-14-0-10-47-8. The sequence goes on from JBGGMM010000028.1 coordinate 1,314, forward strand.
TGTCGACGGAACTGTGATGGATCAACACATTTCAGATTTTATAGTCGGCCGTCCAATCTCCTCCGGATATGATGAAGTCCTGCCAGAAGATGGAGTTTACCCGGAACCTTCGAACTTGTATCGGCACGTATCGGCCATTGCGGATATCGACATGAAGCGAGAACTATTCATTTGTGAATCGTGTCCTTTCCGCATTGATTTAAGCCAGATGCAGGTAAGGTCCGTTAACCAATCGACAAAAAACTTAGGCTGGTCCAATTTTTTTCCCGATGATAGAAAAATGACTCTGGTTTATGATCGGAGCAATTTCTCATTCCTTTACAGAGACGGGCTCAGCGATAAGACCTATGAATTTGAGGAGTTCTCAGGATTAGGCATTTCCGCAATTCGAGGTTCGTCTCTTTTTAAAGTCCTCGCTCCCTTGATCGAGTATACGGGAGCTGGCCCAAATGATATCAAGGTGGTCTATAGAACGATAAGCTTGCGAACAGAGGCCGTCACCTACCAGGTAGCGATAAGCATCGGGATCCAGGGGCCGTCTTTTGGTACAGGAAAGTTATTGTATCTCAATATCTATAGAAACCATTTCGATGCCCCTTATTCGCCGGCTATCAAAATTGAATCAAGAGATGACACATTCAAGACCCTTTATTTCACCTCAGGGCGGGGAACCAGTCCCATTCCAAGCTTGAAATAAAATATTGAATTTTGGGTATGATTTTTTTGAAGTAGAATTCAGATCTGGGCTTTTTGCGAACGACTTTGATTCCAAGATGATCGACATCAGGGAGAAGTCTTAGAGTAGTGTTTCCCAACGACAGCCCAGATCTCGTTATTGGCGTCCTGCCAGGCGCCGATGACTCGAGTGCCGGAGGCCATGTGAAGACTAAAGGATCTTTCATTGAAAGGTGAGAGGGAAATTTTCGCGACGATCATTCCACCCCCATTTTCTGTTAATAAATTTTCAAGTGTTCGCTCCATGTTCATGGCAGCTGCTGCTGGCGCGGCTCGATCTGCAGCAACGGCCCTGACAATAAGAGCACCATCTTTCAGGTCACTTTTTGCTGTATTTCCGATGAGCTTTGCTTCGTCCAGCCAGAATTTATTCGACAGTGCGTAGGGTCCTTTCGGCGAAGCCGCTAACAAGCAGACCCAGTCCGCATCACCGGTTTTCTGTGATTACAGTGACTCTAACATCGATAAAAATTTTGAAGCTGAAATCGCCACACTGACCTTTCAGCCTGGGACGATCGCTGAAGAGATCGGCGAAAATCTTGGTCCTTTAAGCTCAGGGTGCTGCGGACAAGTTCCGCGCAACTTCTTCTAAGAGCTCATTAATATCTATTGGCTTTCGGATAAAGCCAGAAGCTCCGAGGCGACTCGCTTTGGATTTCAGATTGTCCCAACCAGAAAC
>JBGGMM010000029.1:0-15433 GCA_041288045.1 Pseudobdellovibrionaceae bacterium
AGATTTCACCAGCTTTTCAGCCACAGCATCCGAGATGCTCAGAATGGGAATTCCAGATTCTGCAAAGCCACCTTCATATTTCAATTTGATTAATTTTTGACTGGAGGAATTGGGACCGTTCACCACCAAAAGTCCAAGCGCCCCCGCCTGCTTGGCAATCAGGGCCTTGTGATGAAGTCTTGAGTAACGGTTGAGGTAAATGCGTCTGTCTGCTGGAATTCCTTCAGGAAGTTCGCGAAAAATCAAAACCCATTTTCCTTTGACGTCTAGATCTTTGTAAGAGTCATAAGCGGCCTGTGAATCCGCAGCGGGAGCTGTGATGCCGTAGCCGGCAAAAACCACTGGTGCTGCCGCGAACTCCCCGACCTTTGAAAAAGACACGGGCACAAAGTCATTCGAGATTTGAAATGAATTTTCTTTGCCAGCTTCTTGAAATTTCAAAGTGTTTTTCTCTCCCAGTGAAACACCGGAAGTGAAAGTGAAGGGAAAAAGAAAGTCTTTTCCCTCTGCTGGCACCAGACCGAGAGCTTGAAAAGCTTCAGCGATTTTTGCGGTGTACTCTTTTTCTTCTGCTGAACCAGTGGCTCGACCTCCAAGGGCGGGGCTTGCCAAATATTGGACCCAAGCTTTGGCATCTTGCTCATTGATCTCGCGAGAAGCCAGTGTTTGCATTTTCGGAGCTCGAATGGGGAGGCCCAAAAGCTCTCGGGCTTTGGCATCATCCCAAGTGGCCATGTAGATCTGCGACTCCCCTTTTTCATTTCTGCGAGTCCAGGAGAGGTGTTGACCATCTGGAGTGAAAACCGGAAGGCCATCAAAACCATCTAAGAAACTCACGCGCAGAGGGGGTTTTTCCCCTTTGGCATCCACCAGATAGAGTTCAAAGTTCGAAAATCCCAAAACATTCGTGGTGAAAATCAAATAGTCGCCAGAGGGATGAAAAAATGGGGCCCAGGACATGGCTTTGATGCTGGTGAGCTGTTTTTCATCGCTGCCATCCACATTCATAGTGAAGACTTCGGCGGACTGCCCATTGGGCGCAAATCTTCGCCAAGTGATTTTTGTGCCATCAGCGGAAAAGAAAGGGCCTCCATCATAGCCACGGGCTTTGGTCAGGCGACGAACTTGGCTGCCATCGGCTTTCATGATGTAGAGATCCATCATGTAGGACGGATCTTGGTTGAAAATCTTTTGCTCTTCTTCGCTGAGTTTTTCTGTGTAAGCGGCGCGATTGCTGGCAAAGGCAATCCATTTGCCGTCGGGCGAATAGGAGCCTTCGGCATCATAGCCTTTTTCTTTGGTCAGGCGTTTGCTGTTTTTGCCGTTGAGGTCAGTTTCAAAGAGATCGAAAGTCTCATCAAAGCTCCAAGAGTATTTGTTTTTTTGTGGAGACTTTCTGGATTCATACTCTTCTTTGGTTTTTTGCGCCAAAGCTGGATCTAAGTGAGTGCTGGCAAAGAGAACTCGCTTTTGATCTGGCCGGATCCAAGAGCAGGTGGTTTTGCCTTTTCCTGGAGAGATTTGGGTCGTCTTCCCTGATTCTAAATCCATGAGAAAAATTTGATAGAAAGGATTTCCATCGGTGCGCTCGGATTGAAAAATCATTTTTTTGCCATCGGCACTGAAATAGCCTTCACCGGATCTAGGGCCGACGAATGTCAATTGCCGCATGTTTTGAATCAGCCCTGGATCTTCGGCCGCCAAAGCTGATGAGCTTGAAATCAGTAAAATTGAGAATAAAACTTTCCATTGAAGTTGAGACTGTCTTCTCATACAACCACCTTGATGAATTTCTGTGGCCAGACTATCTCTCAGGCTTGCATTCGGGTCAATTCAAGCGCGCAAATCAGCGCGCTGTGCCCTGCTGATTTGAAGGTCCGATGAACGATCTTCTGATCTGTCCCCATTCAGACATCTGCAGTGTGTGCACTTGGATGGAGCTCTCAACCGCCGACCAAAAAGAACGCAAGCTGGCAGCTCTCCAGGAAGCTTTGGAAACAGCTGGAATCTCACTCCCCCCGTCAATTCGTTTTCATTTGCCAGGGCCTTCAGGAATCCGCGATCGGCTGGATTTAACCTATGAGCAGGGCCGGTATGGATTTTACCGCAAAGATCGAAAAGAAATTTTTTCGATTGAAGCCTGTCCTTTGATGTCAAAAGGGCTTTTTTCTTTTTTCAAAGAAGTTCAGAAAGTGCATCTTCCGATTCGAAGAGGGTCCTTAAGGTTGCGGATCTCTCCACAAGGTGAGCGCGGTCTGTGGTTGGATTTCGCCAATGAAGATGTCCGCGATTTATTGGCTTCCAAAAAAGAACTTCAGGCCTTTTTGGATTTAGGCTTTGTTGAAATTGGGCAAAGAAGAAAGAAATTAACGGCGGCGATGAAATTGACGGATCCTGAATTTCACACTTGGACCCGTACTTGGGTGCAGGGAAAAGAAATTGAGCTTTTTTCTTGTGTGGGAAGTTTTTCTCAAACTGGAGATCTGGCCAATCAGAGCCTGATTTCTGAACTGGAAGCTTTCTTGGCATCGACGAGTTGTCAGAATTGGGTGGAGTTTGGTTCAGGCTCTGGCAACCTGACATTTCCCCTCGCCGGGGAGAATCGATCAGTGAAAGCTTTAGAATTTGACTCTTTGGCTTTAAATGGATTGCAGCAGACTTTGCAAAGAGAACTTCGCTTTCGAGATCGAATCGAAATTTCTCAGGGGGATTATCAGAGAAAGGCTGTTTTTCAATTTCGTTCCGATGAAGGAGTTCTGGTGAACCCACCAAGGTCGGGTCTTCAGGGATTCTTGAATCCATTGAAAGAATTAAATGCAGTTTCACTCCCTAAGGATTTTCTCTATATGTCCTGTTACTTGGAAAGTTTTGTTCAAGATGCTCGTCAATTAAAAGACTTGGGTTACAAACTTTTCCAAATCTCGATCATTGATCAATTTCCCCACTCCCCGCATTTTGAAATTCTCAGCCATTGGCAGCTATCTGCTCTATCTTGAGACGATCAACATCTAGGCGAAATATTCAACTTTGACGAAGGCAAATGCCTCAAGAGCTCTCCAATTGCACAAGAGCTTTAAAACGGCCTCGCACAGGCCTTGCTTTAACAATGAGATGAAACCAAGTCACTGTCCAGGGAGACTGTATGAAAATGAGACGAATGCAATGGATCGCTCCGCTGCTTGTTTTTGGACTGAATCTTTTGCTTTTTCAAAACTGCTCCAAAATCGCAGCCACTGATTTGGCAGCGCCTGAGGAAAAAATGGAAGTGGTGGCGACTGCTTCTGACAATCAAGGCGACCCTGTGCCGGTGGCTGTGGAAGATGCGACAGATATGCCTGTGGAGGTCGAGGACGATTCACCGACCCTCACCGAAAGCCCACCGCCAGAGGATTCTTCGACTGATTCCGAAGAGGATGTGACGACTTGTGATGAGAGAAAGCGCCGTGTGGCTCAACTCTCTGAAGCCTGTGGCTTGGACATGAAGACCATTCACAAGGCGATCGATTTGGCTCAGTTTGAAGGACAAGACGTGAATTTGGATCTGCTCAAAGGAAAAGTGCTTGTTTATTCTTCCGATCCTGGAGTGCAGGTGAATTCTTTGAACATTCAGACCGCTGTGGGTCGAACGATTCTTTGCAATGCGAAAGTGAATCAATTGGATGTTAAAAAAGGACGACTTGAAGTTTATCACAGCGAAATTTTAAGTGTCTTGGGTCCATTGAAAAATGTGATTCGCGATTCGTCCTCGACTTTACCGGCAGGATATTGATTTTCATTTTTTTCAAGTCCGCTTGAGTCTTTGTCATTCTGACAAGTTTTGCCGAATGGCTCACCATTGCAACAGTGAAAAATCCAAGCTGTTGCAAGTTACTGGTTGAGCCTTTTTCTTTTCTCGATTTCAATAGGCGGATGAAAAATCTTCGAGCACTTCTCTCTTTTTTCCTGCTGCTTTTTTTGCTGATCACGGCACAAGCTGAAGAGTCAGCTCAGCGGGATCCACTTGAGGATTGGACTCAAGCGCAAAAGCGAGAGCAGACAGTTTGGCGGCAGAATGACAATCTGGAGCTTTTTGGTTCACTCTCGGCCGTTCAATCTGCCACTCCCTACTCTCCGCAAATCGATGTGAGAAATCTTCCGGCTTGGTCTGGGAGTGATGCTGAACTTCAAGAGGCTTTTCTAAGGCTTCGGGATGAGAGGCTTTATTTTCAGTCCAATCGTCCGAATTTCCCCCGCCGCAGCTCTTGGCTTTACCCGGATGATGGTTGCTATGCCAGAGCCGCTCACGCAGCCCAAAGTTTTGAAAGAGCGCAAAAAGAAAGACCTGGGAAAGTCTTTGCCTTTGGAAATCTTCGAGTGAAAACCAAATACCATCGGCGGGGAACGGTGTACTGGTGGTTTCATGTGGCCGCCGCTTATCGAATTGGCAATGAAGCTGTGATTCTGGATCCCTCCATCGAGGCGCTTCGACCTTTGCCGCTTTCAGAGTGGTTGCAAAGAATTTCATCCAGGCCGTTGAAAACCAAAGTCGCCATCTGTGATACTTATGCTTACGCCACCAGGCATGCTTGCTTGGGAGGATCTTCCCGGCAGGAGAGTCGATTTCAAAATCATCAAAAAGCATTTCTCGTGAAAGAGTGGGATCGATTGAAAAGCCTTCGCTATGAACCAGAAAAGCTTCTAGGTGAGCAACCACCTTGGAGAAAAAATCTCCACCCGCTTCCACCGATTGGGCAATTGAAACCGGAATGGCCTCAGATTTTGCGGTGACTCACCAGTGGCAAGCGCACGATCCAGCCTTGGATGTCCCGGCCTGCGATCATGGAGAGAAGTGGCAAAAGAAAAAGACCGGTCACAGTTAAAAGCAGCATCCTGGCCAAGACTTTCAAAGAGTAACTGCGGTGCAATCTTTGCTTGAGGTTTCCCAGCCGAAGTCCGCAAGCCCACTCACCAATTGTGAATCCTAAAAATACTCGTAACATAATCATGTAAACCAAAATCAAGCTTGCGCCAGCAAACAGTCCCACTTGGAAAAAAGATCCATCAAAAACTGAAAACACCGACAAAAAACGAACTTTGACGAGCAGAGAAAGGCTGACTAAGAAAAAACAGCTGAGGGAAAAAAGAATCAAAGCATCGATCAGTGCGGCCACAAAGGACCAGGCCACCAAAGCATGCCCCACTCCACCCGATCGAGAACCGCGATGAAAATCAGTGGAATCAGAGAATTTAGGCAAAGACTTTTGAAAATACTTTTGCAAATCCTCCGGCGGTGGAACGGATGGAATTTCCAAATCAGAAATGGGAAGATCGGAATTGATTTCCTGTGGGGAGACTTGATTTTTTTCCATCTCCTGATTGTAACAAAAACAAAGGAAGCCTCGAAGTCAAAAAAAAAGACCCGACAGGAGTCGGGCCTTTCGATTTCAGATTCAATCTGCCAACAAATTACTGAGTTCCAGTCCTCGGAGTTGGCGCCGGAAGTGTCGGAGCTGGCAGTGGAGGATTTTGTGGCACTGGCTCTAGGCCTTTGTAATTCTCTTTGACCGATCTTTTCATCAGCCAATGGAACAAGAAAAGTCCGCCCAATCCCAATCCACCAATCAAAAGCCAATTCGGCCCTTTTTTCTTTTTCGAGCTCTTGCCATCAGATCCATCTTTGCTCTTTTTAGGCTTATCACATTTGAAAGTCCCTTTGGTGATTGGCTTTCCATCTTCACAAGTACACTCTGTCACCAGAATCTGCTTATCGCCCTCGAGACAGTAAATGTTATCTGTGTTGAGCACTTGCCCGTATTCGCACTTTGTTCCCACTTTGGCTTGGTTCGGAGGAAGCTGATCACAATTCAAAATTTTCGGCCCCGCATTTGGAGTTGCCGGAGTGGCAGGAACCGCTTCGGGACTTCCGGGTGGAGCTGGAGGTTTTTCGCCTGGAGTTGCAGAGATGGGGTCTGTGCAATATTTTGGGTATTTCGTCGCGAAATCCGAAGATTTGAGATTGCAGTCCCATGATTTGATTTTTTCGTAGCGCTCGTTAAAGTTGGCGCATGTTTGGCGTTGATCGATTTCAAGATTTCTCTTATCTGCAGCACTCGAGCTTCCAAAAACCTGGTCGCAATGATCTTTGACCTGCTGGGCTTTTTCCATGGCCTCTCGTCGCCATTCCCAAAATTCAAGCTTTGAAGTCGCTAGATCTGGAAGGTCAGAGCCTTTTTCATTGGCCAATTGATTGCATTTTTTTGTGGTGTCAGGACCAGCTCCATTGCATTCTCCTTGATTTCCGTAAATCACAGGATTGCAAGAAAATGATCCTTGAGGGCAAAAAGAGCCGTCGGCTTTTTTTCGATAGGCATCCATCACTCCGCCATTGCCATCAGATCCACAGGTGAGGCCCCTGGCTTTATCTCGTTTCACCCGAGCTAAGTGACCTCCGGCGACGCAATAATCACCTTCGACAAATTCTGCGAAGGCCTCTTCACCTTGCAGCCACCGTGAGATCACTTCCAATTGAGGAGGCACGCTTGAATTCATGGCTGTCTTTTTAGGTTTTTGAGAGTGATCGACAGCTTCCATGCTCTCTAAAAGATCTCGCAGATTTTTAAAATACTGAATCTGCGCCGATTTTGGCAGTTTCAGAATTTGATCGGCTGTCAAAAATCCATTTTGGCTTTTATTGGGGCTAGGAAAAAATTTGGCGACGTCTTTTTGTGGGACTCCGATTTTTGCCATCAATGTTGGAACTGATTTCATATCCTCAGAGGAAATCATTTTTCCGTTGAGACGCATGAATTGCGAAGTGCCGCCGATGAGTTCCATTGTCACTGCTTGTCCGTCTTGAACGGCTTGCAGTTGATAGACTTCGGATTTTCCTTCTTTGATTTGACGGATGTTGAATTGGGGCAATTGGGAATTGCCAAATTCTTTTAAGAATGGGCGAAGCGACTCGCGCTCATCGCGGGAAAGCACTGTGCTCATTCGATTGTAGAATTGAGTGAGGGTTTGTGGTTTTTTTCCAATCTCAGTGGCCTCTAGGAAAGCTTTGATATCGGCTTGGCGATTGGCTTGCCCTTGAGCGAAAAGTGCTGGCTCAAATCCCAACAAAATGGATAGGGTCCAAATCAGAAAGTTTCTCATAGTAGAGTCCTCCACTGTCTTGATTCGGCACAAGCCTTGGAAAAGTTAAGTCGGGGCCAGGTATTTTGGGGATTTTTCGAATCCCGAGCCCAAGGTCCAGCTGCCGTTGCCACTGGGTCTTTCGTATTGAACAATGGGGATCAAATATGGGTGAACGATTTCTGAATACAAAAAACCTCTACCTGCTGCTTGATTTTGAACCTTACTTTATCCTCTGCTGCCTTTTGGCTTTGGCTTGGGCCTTTTACAAACTCTTTCTGCGCGAAGTTTCCGAGGAAAGACATCGAAATCTCAAAGGCCATTTCAAAAATCTCATCCGTCACTTTGTGATGCTCACCACTTTGTTTGTGACTTTTTTGATTCTCAAGCAGGCTTCTGGCGAAAGCTCTTTTTCGCGGGCCCTGCCCTATCTGGCAGTGGTGACTTTGCTGTGGGGAATGATTGTGTTTGTGAAAGCTTGCCGCTTGATCATTCTGCAGTATTTATTTTTAGGTTCCATGAAACATGGAGTTCCGCTTTTGATTGTGAATATTTTTTCGCTTCTGCTGTCTTTGCTTTTGGGTCTTTGGACGGCGGCTTCGATTTTTAATTTTGAATTGACACCTCTGCTTGCCACTTCGGCCGCTTTCTCAGTGATCTTGGGTCTGGCCCTGCAAGACACTTTGGGAAATTTATTCGCCGGAATCTCACTGCAAGTCGATAAGGCCTTTGATATAGGCGATTGGATTGAAATCACTCACGGCATTCACAAAACCGTCGGGCAAGTGAAAGAGATCACTTGGCGGGCCACAGTCCTGGTCGGCTGGGGGGATGAGCTGATCACTTTTCCCAATCGCACACTGGCCAGCTCACAGATCATCAATTACTCTTTGCAAGATCAGCCCATCATTCGAAGCCATGTCTTTCGCCTGCCCTTTCACACCGACGTCACCTTGGCCCGACAGTGCTTGCTGGAAAGCCTGAAAGACATCAAGACAGTGCGCACTTGGCCTGAGCCCTTCGTGCTGGTGTCTGATCCCTCTGAGTCTTTCATGAATTACAAGCTTGGGTACTACATCGAAAATTTCGGCTCTCAATACACAATCGCTGATCGAGTGATCGAAAACGCACTTCGCTACTTGAAAGCCAATGGCATTGAGCCCGCCCTGCCACGCCTTTCGATTGAAAAGCCAGTCACTCCAAATACTTCCAACACAGTATGACTTTCACTTTGGCACAATTTCTGTAAGGTTTTGGTGTTGGGGTTTTTTTGACCCCAGACAACCCACTGGAGGAAGTGAATGAAAATGAATCTGCTGATTTTAACCGCCGCTTTTGCCCTGGTGTCTCTGCAAACGCCGCGTCTGATGGCCTTGCCGACCAATGACGAACTGAAGATCGGAGTGACTCAAGAATTCGAAAGCTTGAATCCACTCATCATGACCATGGTGGCTTCGAACTACATGAACTACCTCGTCTCTCGCCAACCGGTGATCCTGACGCCCGACGGCAAGTGGGCAGCCCAGATGGTGAAATCCATTCCTAGCCTTGAAAACAAACAGGCGAAACTTGTGACCAATCCAGATGGGACTAAAGGAATTGTATCCACTTGGGAAATTTTAGAAAAAGCCAAATGGGGAGACGGAGTCCCGGTGACCTGCGCAGATATGAAATTCACCTGGGAAGCAGGTTTAAACACGAACATCTCTGTCGGCAACCGAGAAGGATATGAAAATATCAGGAGCATCACTTGGGAAGAAAAAAATCCTAAAAAGTGTGAAGTCACTTTCAAAAAAGCCAAATGGGATTTTTCTAGAAACCTTTTTCCATTCCTTGCATCTCATATTGAATCCAAAGTCATGGAAAAATTCGGCAACAAAAAAGAGGGATATGACCAGAACTCTGAGTACAATAAAAATCCGACAAACCCTGGCCTTTACAATGGTCCCTATATCATCTCTGAAATGAGATTGGGAAGTCATATCACTTTTGTTCCGAATCCCCACTTCTATGGCAAGCAGCCGACGATTAAAAAAGTCATTTTCAAATTGATCCCCAACACCGGAACCCTAGAAGCCAACCTGCGTTCTGGAACCATTGACATGGTTTCTCCGCTGGGATTTGCTTTTGACCAAGCTGTGGCATTTGAGAAAAAAGTCAAAGCCGACTCTCTGCCTTTCCGAGTGCTTTTCAAAGAAGGCATCACTTATGAGCACATTGATTTTGATCTTGAAAATCCAATTCTGAAAGATGTCAAAGTCCGCCAAGCCATCATCTATGCGATCAACCGCGAAGAAATCACAAAGTCTCTTTTTGAAGGAAAACAAAAACCGGCTCTTCACAACATCAATCCTCTGGATGTGAATTACACAGCAGATCCAAAAATGATCAAAGTCTACAATTACTCTAAACGAGAAGCAGTCAAATTGTTGGATGAAGCTGGCTGGAAAGCGGGCCCCGATGGAATCCGCAGCAAAGACGGAAAGAAACTTTCTTTGCAATTTATGACCACAGCCGGAAACAAAACCCGTGAGACGGTCCAAACAATGATTCAATCCCAATTGAAATCTGTCGGCGTTGAAGTCATCATTAAAAATGAACCAGCTCGCGTTTTCTTCGGTGAAACGATGAATAAGCGCAAGTTCGGTGGCATGGCGATGTATGCCTGGTCTTCATTTCCCGAGCAGACGCCACGATCGACTTTCCACTCTTCCATGATTCAAACTGAAAAGAACGGATGGTCTGGCCAAAACAATATGGCTTGGTCCAATCCAAAAGTGGACAAGCTCGTTGATCGTTTCGAAGAAGAATTCAATGCGGGCAAAAGAAAACAAATCATGCATGAGCTTCTGGCTGAATACACCAAGGACGCTCCAGTCATTCCGCTCTACTATCGATCAGAGAATGCCTCGGTTCCAACCAATCTGACCAATTACCGACTTTCAGGACATCTCTTTTATGAGACCAATGAAATCGAAAATTGGTCATTGGATACGAAGCTGAAATAATTTTACTAGGAGAACATCGATGTCCGGCAAAATGAAAAACTCCGCGCTCAAATTTTTGATTCTTTCCATTCTTACTCTCGGCTCCTCCCCCGCGCTTCAAGCTGCGGGGAAAGACACTTTGTCCGTTGGAGTCAGTGGGGAATTTGAAACTTTAAACCCTATCATCTTGTCGATTTCCGTTTCACGGTACATGTCCACACTTTCTTACCGACCTCTGGTGACTCTTTCGATCGACAACAAATGGGTTCCCATCCTGGCGACTAAAATTCCAACTTTTGAAAACAAAATGGTCAAAAGAGTAGGCGAAGGATTGGATGTGACGGTCGAAATCCGCCCAGAAGCCCAATGGGGAGATGGCGTCCCGGTGACTTGCAAAGACATCGATTTTGCGGTGACTGTCGGTAAGAGTCCGAATGTATCCACGCCAAGTAAAGAAGGCTACGAAAACATCAAAGCTGTGAAGTGGGACGAGAAGACTCCAAAAAAATGTGTGATCTCATTCGTTAAGGCCAAGTTCAATTATTTCGCCAATTTCATTGACCCCATGCCTTCTCATCTTGAAGGCCCAATCTTTGAAAAATATAAGAACCAACCTCAGGGCTATGACAACAACACCCTTTATACAAAAAATCCCAACAACCCTGGTCTTTACAATGGTCCCTATGTGGTTTCCGACCTCAAGCTGGGGAGCCATGTGACCTTCACCGCCAATCCAAAATTTGGCGGCAAAAAACCACAAATCCGGCAAATTACTTTCAAATTGATTCCTAATGGAAACACCCTACCTACTCGTTTACAGGCAGGCGATATTGATATCATCACACCTGCTTCGGGATTTACTTTGGATCAGGCAGTGGCCTTTGAAAAGAAAATCCAAGCCGAAAAATTGCCTTACAAAGTGATGTGGGCCGATGGGGTGATTTACTCTCATATTGATGTCAATTTGGAAAATCCAGCCCTTTCAGACCTTGCTGTTCGAAAAGCCCTTTCTTTGGGATTCAATAAAAAAGAAATGATTCAATCTTTGCTGGAAGGCCGGGCCAAAGTCGCCCACCATTTCGTCACCGAAAAAAATCCTTGGTACACAGAAAAAGTTCCCGTTTATAACTACAACAGACGAGAAGCTGCTAAAATTCTCGACGAAGCTGGCTGGAAAGCAGGAAGTGATGGAATACGCAGCAAAGATGGCAAGAAACTCAGTTTCACCATTTACGGGGGAGCTGGCAGCAAGCTGATTGAAAACATTGAAGCGTATCTGCAATCCCAATGGAAATCGATCGGCATTGAACTAAAAATCAAAAACGAACCTCTTCGCATTCTTTTTAGTGAAACGATCCCAAAACGAAAATTTGATTTGGCACTTTACTCGTGGGTGTCCATTCCAGAGAGTTCACCCAGATCCATGCTTCATTCAGAAATGATCCCTTCAGAGAAGAACTCTTGGTCTGGTCAAAATAATCCGGGTTATCGCAATCCAGAAATGGACAAATTGATTGATCAATTAGAAGGCGAATTCGACGCTAAAAAACGCGGCAAGCTCGGCCAGAAGATTGTCGAAATTTATGCTCGAGACATTCCCGTCATTCCGCTCTATTACCGCCCAGATCCCGCCGTGGTGCCTTTGGATTTGAAAGGCTATAAACCTTCAGGTCATTTGGGCTATGAAACCCATTGGGCTGAAGAGTGGAGTCGGAATTAGTTCGTATCGCAGCGCGAAAGTGATTGGCCTCCCCGCTTTTTTAAGCGACTTTGGGAGGCCTTTTTATTTCTGAGCATGGTCTCTTGGCGTAGTTGGTAGCGCGTTCCCTTGACATGGGAAAGGTCACTGGTTCGAGTCCAGTAGAGACCACCATCCTGCTTCGGTCTCATTTTGAAGCGATCCACGAAAACAGTTGAATTCGGCCTTCAGAGCCAGACTCCGCATTCCGATAATGGCTGCATGGGATATGATAAAAAAAGGTACTTCGCAATTCCGGCTGCGGCTTTGATTCTGTTTTTTCTTTATCAAAATTGCGGTCAGGGATTTCAGACCACACTTTCAGGGTCTGAAACGGATTCTCCCTCCCAAGCCATCAGCGTTCAGGGACCGGATTGCCTTTTCAATAGCCAAAAAGTTCTCAATGGCGAAAGCGTGACCGCTTATCAGTTTCCCAGCGTCGCTCCCGGCAAGACCTGCGTTTCAGAAGTTCGTTTTTGCACTCAGGGATTTCTGAGCGGCAATTACACTTACCCAGTTTGTTCCATCGGAATTCTTCCGAAAGTCAAAAAAGTCAGCGCCGGCTTTCAGCACGGCTGTGCTTTGATTGATGACCGGGTGAAGTGCTGGGGAAAAACCTTGAATGGTTGGTATTTATTTTCAAACGGTCAATCCAGCTTCGGCACTCCCCAAGAACCCAAACTGGTTTTAGAAAAAGACATTCAGGACCTCTCAGTCCGATCCATCTATTCAGAATGCCACATTCAAAATGGCGCTTTGATTTGCACTGGCGATCATGACGAAGAAGGCCTTCATCATTTCACCAGCAGAACTTTGCTCGCCAGTGGCGCTGGGAAGCTATCGACTTCGCATTGGTACGTTTGCTCTTCCACCTCTGTGGGACTTCGCTGCTGGGGAACCTATGCGGATTTGAACACTTCTCAGCCGAATGGCTTTCTCGCTTTTTCAGATGTGAACCTCGTGGATCATGCCATCGGTGGCAATGAAATCTGCGCCCTCACTTCAAAAGGGACTGTGAAATGCTTGGTGCATGACCGTGGGTCTGTGCTGGTGGCGCCAAGGACTTTGATCACCACTGGTGCCAAACAAGTCGAACTGGATCAAACCGGCAATGGCTGTGCATTGGTGGGGAGCAATCTTTCCTGCTGGGCCACGTCCCTGCCCCACCCTCCGGACCAGGGCTTTGGCTACCGAAGACCGGATGGAACCCTGGGAACCAGTCTGAAACCCGAATTGATCGCGAGCAACGTCCTTCAATTTGCCATGGCTCAAAATGGATTCACGCACTCGATCTGTGTGGTGAAATCCGATGGCTCAGTTCAGTGCTGGGGAAATAATTCGGGCGGCACCGCCTATCCTGCGACCACCATGCTCACGTCAGGTGCTTTGGCCATTGAGACTCTCACTGGGATCAGTGGTTTGAAAGTGATTTTGATGAAAGACGGACGAGTTCTCACTGGCACTCAGGCCAAAGACTTCGTGGACGTGAATCTCGATTAGAGTCTCATTTTAAGACAGTCCCACAGACAGCTGAACTTTTTGACAAGCGATGCGGCCTTCTTCAGATTCAGAAACTTTCCTGCGCTTTAGAGACTTTGAGAGCTTGAAATCAAGGCCTTGAATTTGCTCTCATTTCTCATCACGGAGGATTTTTTGAATTTGCTGATGCTTCTGATTGGATTCAGCTTCACCCTGTGCTTGACAGCGCAATCCTTAGCTAGTGAAGCCGCTTCAGAAGTCAATTGGGCTGATCCTAATCTCTACAGTCCTCCTGCCAGCAAAGCTTCCACGTCGGCACTGACTCCTGGTGGGCTTGACGTGTATTCAGTGATCATCGATAGCACCACTCGAACCCTGGTGATGAGCTTCACTGAGCTGGAGTCCTATCTCTCAAAGAGCATGCCGATGGCGGAGGCTCGAAAAATCACGCGCCAATTGAAACGCGATCCAGCCGTCAGCACTCTTCGCGGAGTTCGAGTGGTCGATCAACACGTTGAGCTGGATGAGATGAAATTTGAAGCTGGCCAAATGGCCGAGACCGAATCTTCTGAGCCTTCTCAGGAAAAATTAGTTCAGAAAGTCCTTCACCTTCAGCAGAAAAAATCAGGCACTCCTTAAGGAATCCCAATCTGAGACAAAAGCTTTGTTCCATTCAGAGAATGCCACAATGTGCCGATAAGTCTGTATGGGCAATTCACACAGGCCCGATGTGGACTCACTGAAAAGTGAACGCAAAGGCCTCGCTCGAATTTTAGAAAACACCCTCCGAGAATTTCGAATCCTCATGCACCTGGCTTTGCTCGCTCCACTTTACCTAGTAGGAAGTCTTTGCGTGGGCCTGGCCTTGGTTCCAGGATTTTACCTTTTCCATTTCGTTGATCGTCTCAGTTCTGGATTTTCTCAGCTCGCCCGCTTTTGGCTTTTGGGTTCAAGTCTCGCTGCCGGCTATTTTCTCTTTGGCTTTTGTTTGATTCTCATCGCACCTGCCCTCAACACTCTCTTTCGCACTCGCCTGCAGGCCTGGCGAGGACCCTACTACTCGCTGCCGGCCATTCGCTGGTACATTCACAATGGACTGACTTATTTGGTGCGCTTTACTTTTTTAGAATTCATCACTCCGACTCCGTTTAACCTTTTGTTCTTTCGCTTGATGGGAATGAAAATTGGCGACGGCACATTGATCAACAGCTCTCACATTTCTGATCCCTCTTTGATTCAATTGGGTCGCAAAGTCACTTTGGGCGGTTCAGTCACCATTGTTGCTCACTACGGACAGGGCGGATTTTTGGTTTTAGCTCCAGTGAAAATCGGCGATAAGGCCACCATCGGTCTTCGCGCCGTCTTGATGGGTGGAGTTGAAATCGGCGAAGGCGCTAAGATTCTTCCGAACTCTGTGGTTCTTCCAAAAACCATTGTGCCAGCTGGTGAAACTTGGGGCGGAGTTCCTGCCCGCAAAATAGAAACTCAAGATCTATTGCAGAAAATAGCTGCCTAAAAATTCCAGTTTGTTCGATCTCTGTCAGGTTCTCGACATTTTCTTGTTGAGAATCCAACAAATCTTATGATGCGATTTTTCAAATCCTCAGTAGGCATTGTTTGCTGATTTCGGAAAAGCTAATGTCTTTTTCGTCAGAGCCAACCAACCAACAAAGGATCGCACCATGAAACACGCTTTGGTCACAGCTTTTGTGACAGCTGCTTTGGGACTTAACGCTTTCGCCGGAAGCATCAGCCTGGATTCCAGAGCTGACTATGAAGCCACCACTTACAACGATGCAGCCAAGGCGGCCATCGGAAAAAGAGACAATCAGCGCTTTGCTTTGACTTCGCTTCGACTCGACAGCAAAGGCAATTTGAATGAGCAAACTAGCTTTCGTCTGCGCTTTCGCTTGAACAAAGGAAGCCTAAACGTCAGCGAAGCCCAAGATAATCTCAATAACTCGATTGATTACGCTTACATTCAGCACAACTGGATGGAAAATTTGGGATTTCAAATCGGAAAATTTGGCACTGACATCGGCGGCATCGAAGGCATGACCAATTCCGCTGACTTGTATTTAAAGTCGCAAGCTTATGGCGGCGGCACTCTCACCACCAC
>JBGGMM010000030.1:0-2594 GCA_041288045.1 Pseudobdellovibrionaceae bacterium
TGACGTGTTGGTCTTTTTCAATGGATCGAATTTTGGCTGTCGATTTGCCGGAAAAAAACCAAAGATCGCCATCAAATTCCACTTGTTGAGTGGCCATGGGACGGCTGTAGAGATTTCCATCAAAATCGACAGTGGTGAACATAGCAAATTTTATATCCTTGATCAGCTCAGCTAATTTTCGAACATCATCCTTCGCAGCATTCACAATGCACCTCCTGATTTCGTTTTATTTTAAAATTCAAGTGATGTTCTGACGATGGGAAAGAGGCTGTTTTTCGAAAGGTGTCTGGGTCAAAATGACAACTATAATGCGGAGCATAGAAATTGGTGTATGAATGTCTTTATATTCAGTGAAGAATGGGTCATATATGACTCAATTGGGCGAATAAAAAGATGCGGAAATTTTGGAAAGATTTATCCATTGCCAAGAAGCTGTATGTCGTCGTTGGCATCATGGCATTACTGATCGCAACAGAGCTTTTCACTCTGTTGTTTGCGATGGATACTTTATCATCGATTCGTTCCTTCATCGCTGGTGAAGGATTCTGGTCAAAAGCGCAGAAAAATGCCATCTACAGTCTGAATCGTTACGTCTCAACAAAAGATCCTATTCAATACACTTTCTTTCAAGAACATCTGCAAGTGGCTTTGGGAGATCGGCAAGCTCGAATTGAATTGGAAAAGCCCCATCCTGATATGGAAAAAGTCTATCAAGGATTTTTGAAAGGTCAGAATCATCCCGAAGATATTCAAAGACTGATCAGTCTGATTCAGCGCTTTGCCACGAATCAATACGTCTCTCAAGCTCTGCTTGTCTGGCGAGACGCCGATATCATGTTTTTTGAGCTCATCGATATTGCCAAAGACATTCACGTGATGATCTCAACGAACAAAGACACACCCGAAAGATTGCAAGCTTCTCTGCAAAAAGTCGATCTTCTCAACACCAAGCTGACAGCCCTGGAAAATCAATTTTCTCAGGTCCTCGGCGAAGGCTCCCGTTGGATGGAAAGTCTTTTGATGTTTATTCTGGTATGCGCTGTTTTAACTGTTGAGACTACGGGTGTTGTTTTGACGATTGCCTTCAGTCGCACATTGAATCGGTCTTTGTCTGAGCTGAACAAGGCCTCACAAGAAATCGGCAAAGGTAATTTTTCGGCCGAAGTGCCTGTTCGCTCTCAGGATGAATTGGGACTTCTCGCTGAAGCCATTAATAAAATGGCTCGAGATCTGAAGAAAAGTGTTGGCGAGAGAGTCCAAGCGGAAAATGCCAGCCAATTTAAAACTCAGTTCCTAGCCAACATGAGCCATGAAATTCGCACACCATTGGGAGTGATTCTGGGTCTGGTTGAAATTCTAAAGGATCCACATATCCCTTGGAATGAAAGAATCAAATACACCGAGACCATCGAGCGCACAGGACAGAATCTGACTCGAATCATCAATGACATTTTGGACATGTCCAAAGTCGAAAGTGGACATTTGGAAATTGAGCATTCGAAATTTTCGCTTCATGACTTTATTTCTGAGCTTCAGACAATGATGCGAGTCAGAGCAGAGAGAAATCAAAATGAACTTCACTTTATCAAACAAGGTGATGTCCCACAGACAATTGTGACTGATCGAACTCGTTTGCGACAGATTCTGATCAATCTGGTCAATAACGCTCTGAAATTCACCCACAATGGGACTGTCAGTTTGACTTATTGCAAACAGGGGTCGCATTTGGTTTTTCAGGTTTCTGATACAGGAACTGGCATCGAACACGAAAAACAAAGCCAACTTTTTCAGGCATTTAGCCAGGCTGAGACAAGCTCACTCGACGCTGAAGGCACAGGATTAGGGCTTGTGATTTCAAAACGATTGGCTCAAGCTTTGGGTGGGGATGTGACATTGAAAGAGTCCATTCCCGGAGAAGGCTCCACTTTTGTAGCGACAGTGATTGATGAGGGAGTGCAAGAAGTGACGGCAGAAAAAAGTTGGCAAATCTCATCGGATTCAACTTCATCCGCATCGACAGAGGCGAATCAATCCGCAATTCTTCAAGGCAAAAAAGTTCTGGTTGTCGAAGATGTTCTCGATAACCAAATGCTGACCAAGCTTTATCTCGCAAGAAAGGGCATGAAAGTCCAATTCGCCAACAATGGAGCTGAAGGTGTGCAAAAAGCCCTGAGCGAATATTACGATTTCATTTTAATGGATATGCAAATGCCAGTGATGGATGGCTACACAGCCACACGCAATCTCAGAGAAAGCGGCTATCAAAAACCCATCATCGCTCTCACAGCTCACGCAATGAAAGAAGACCGCGAAAGATGCTTGCAAGCAGGCTGTGATGACTACCTCACAAAACCTCTAGATTCAGCCGTCCTTCACGAAGCCCTGATCCGAAACCTGAATCAATACGAAGAAAAGCACGGAAAAAGATTAAGCCAAGAATTTCAAGCACCAGAAGCTTCAGTGTAGTCTCTAAAACCCCAAATCCAAAAATTCCAGCGCCGCCTTTTCCCCCTCCGAACAATTCGTTTTTCTGGAAACTCGCCAAAGGCGAGCCCCGAAGGGGTGAGGCCGTGGAGGGCCGAATTTCCAGAAAA
>JBGGMM010000031.1:0-13822 GCA_041288045.1 Pseudobdellovibrionaceae bacterium
AACCGTCGCAATATGCATGATGACAGGAGCCGCAGTCGGCATTACCGGCAGGATATGCCTGACTATGGTCTCTGGGGGGATCGCATTCATCGGCCCTCTTCGGGATTTTCTTATTCTGATGCTGAGGCTTATGATTTTGAGCAGACGATGAATCCCAATGTTCGCTACGTTCCAGATGAACCCAACCGCGATACTTCTGGGGCTTGGGCGGATTGGCGCCGGCACAATTACAATTTTCAAAGACGAGCCAATGACACCATGATCAGCCAGTTTGTGCATGACGTGCTCGCCCGGCATCCCGATATTGATGTCAGTCAAGTTGGCATTTCCACTCAGGATCGAGTCGTGACTCTAGAAGGACAAGTGGAAACACGTCGAATGAAGCGATTGATTGAAGATGTCATTTTTGGGCTGCCGCAGATTCGCGATGTGCAAAATCGAATCGAAATTCTTCCGGCTGATCGGGATCGACGGCGAATGGCCCGAAGCCTGTCTTAAGGTGCGGTCAAGTTGGGGCAATCTTGGTCTATTTGAGGGGATAATTTCCGAGGCTGCTTTGCCTTGAGCGCTTCCCTATCCGAGCCGGCGTTTGGCACAGCCGCTGCTAAGTGCTGTATGAAAATTGCGCAAGTCGCACCTCTCTATGAAAGCGTTCCCCCCCGACTTTACGGTGGCACCGAACGCGTGGTAGAGGCCCTGACCGAGGAACTGGTGCGCTTGGGACACGATGTGTCTCTTTTTGCTTCTGGTGATTCACAGACCTCAGCCCAATTGATCCCCTGCTGCCCTCAAGCTCTTCGCTTGGATCCAAAATGTCGCGACTCGATGGCTCCTCACATCTTGATGCTGCAAAAAGTTTTTGAGCGAGCTGAGGATTTTGACCTGATTCATTTTCACGTGGATTACTTGCATTTTCCATTATCAAAAAAAATGCAGATCCCGCAGGTCACCACTCTTCATGGACGTCTGGATGCTCCTGAATTGGTGCCACTTTTTCAAAATTTTAGTGAAATGCCGCTTGTCTCGATTTCTAATTCTCAGAGGACGCCTTTGAATTTTGCCAATTGGGCTGGAACTGTTTACCATGGCTTGGCCAAAGAAAAATTTGAATTTAAAAATGAGCCCGGTCGCTACTTGGCTTTTCTGGGCAGAATCTCGCCAGAAAAAAGGGCCGATCGAGCCATTGAAATTGCCATCCGCTCAGGAGTGCCGTTAAAAATCGCTGCCAAAGTTGATCCCGCCGATCGAATTTATTTCGAAAAAGAAATCAAGCCGATGCTGGATCATCCACTCATTGATTTCATCGGCGAAATCGGCGACCGAGACAAATCTGCTTTTCTCTCAAACGCAATCGCTCTTTTATTTCCGATCGATTGGCCCGAACCCTTTGGTTTGGTGATGATTGAATCGATGGCTTGTGGAACACCAGTGATCGCATTTCCTTCTGGGTCAGTGCCAGAAGTCGTCCTTCATGGAAAAACCGGATTTCTCATTCGCAGTGTCGATGAAGCGGTCGAGGCCGTCCATCGCATTCCGGAAATCCGTCGGCGAGATTGCCGAGAGCATTTTGAAGCGCTTTTCTCAGCAGAACGAATGGCAAAGGATTATGTGACAATTTATGAACGAATCATTCGATCAAATCATCGACAGCGAAAAGACACAGGTTCCTCATCACATTCAGAAGTCTTTGAAATACGAAGGCCAGACCTATATTCTCGCGAGCTCTTTGCTTGCCGAGCATCGGGTCCGGGTCTTGAAGCATGAAAATGCCTTCGCTGTTTTTGACCTCTATGGTGAAGTCAACGGCTCTTCGGAAAGCGAAGAAGGTCTTTTTCTCGAGGGCACCCGATTCCTCAGTCAATTGGATCTTTCGATTGGTAAGAAAAAGCCGCTGCTTTTGAATTCCACAGTCTGTGAGGGCAATTTGCAGCTGGCCATTGATCTCACCAATCCAGACATGAATGACAGCAGCGGACATCCACTGGTCAAAGGTTCCATTCATATTTTTCGCTCGATTCTTTTGCATGAAAATGAATGCCACGAAAGACTGCGGCTGAAGAATTTTTCAAATCGCAAAGTGATCATTCCCATCGAATACCAATTTGGCTCCGATTTTCGCGATATTTTCGAAGTGCGCGGATTTCACCGAAGACATCGAGGTGAAATCACAGCACCGCAGTGGGTGGGCGACACTTTGCAGATCACCTATCAGGGTTTGGATCATATCCAGCGACAAACAAAAATCAAAGTCCACTGTGATGAGGCCTGCCAATTGAAAAAAAAATCCTCGGGCTTTCATTTGGAAGTTCCAGTCAATGGCGAAGGGGTTGAAATCTTCATATGTTACTCTTGTTCGATTGATACGACCAAATCCTCCTTTTCTGAAATGTCTGGAATGGATTTCAAAACCATTTCTCATCACAAACAAAGGCGATCCCTCGCCACCCGGCAACAGTTCACTCAAATTTTCACTTCAAATGCTCAGTGCAATGATTGGCTTTCAAGATCGCAGACGGACCTTGAAATGTTGATTTCGCAAACCCCGCAAGGTCCCTACCCCTATGCCGGAGTGCCGTGGTTTAGCACCACTTTCGGTCGCGATGGAATCATCACTGCACTTCAAACCTTATGGATCAACCCTGAAATCGCCAAAGGCGTGTTGGGTTTTCTGGCTGCCAATCAGGCCACCGAATTTTTACCAGAAAAAGATGCCGAACCTGGCAAAATTCTGCACGAAGCACGACAGGGAGAAATGGCAAATCTCGAAGAGATTCCCTTCGGGAAATACTATGGCTCCGTCGACTCCACTCCGCTTTTTGTGATTCTGGCTGGGGAATACCTGAAGGCGACAGGCGACTTGAAAACAGTCAGCTCACTTTGGAAAAACATTGAAGCTGCTCTTCAGTGGATCAAAGACTATGGGGATATGGATGGTGATGGCCTGGTTGAATACACTCGCCGTTCGGGAAATGGATTGATCACTCAGGGTTGGAAAGATTCGCACGACTCTGTCTTTCACCGTGACGGAAGCAGTGTTCAAGCTCCTGTCGGCCTTTGCGAAGTCCAAGGCTATGTCTATGCCGCCAAACTCAATGCTGCATTCATCGCTGAACAGATGGGTGATCTTCAAACAAGCTTTAAACTGAGAGAGGAAGCTGCAAAACTCAAAGAAATATTCCACAATCATTTTTGGTCCGAAGAGCTTGGCACCTATGCCATGGCCTTGGATGGCGAAAAAAATCCCTGTTTGGTCCGCAGTTCCAATGTCGGTCACTGTTTGTACACAGGGATTGTCAAAGAAGAGGTGGCCCACCAAGTTTGCAAAACCCTTCTCGAGCCACACTCTTACTGCGGATGGGGCCTTCGCACCATTTCAGAAGGAGAAGCCCGCTTCAATCCCATGTCTTACCACAACGGCTCTGTCTGGCCTCATGACACGGCCATCGCGGCCATGGGTCTTTCCCGTTATGGATATCGGGATGAAGCTCGCGAAATTTTCACTGGTCTCTTTGAGGCCAGCTGCTACTTTGAAAACTTTCGCTTGCCAGAGCTTTTTTGTGGTTTTCGCAAACGCTCCGGCCAAGGACCCACTCTCTATCCTCTGTCTTGTGCTCCTCAAGCTTGGGCTGCCGGAGCCGTCTATCAGCTCTTGCAGGCTTGTTTAGGATTGAAGTTGGATGCCAAGCAAAATCTTTTGATTTTTCAATCCCCCAGCTTGCCTCATTGGTTGAGCAAAGTCTTCATTCAAAATATCCGTGTCGGCAGCGGGCGGGCCAACATTGAAATCGTTCCCCACGCCGAAAGTGTCGCTATTCGAATGACTGCAAATGAAGGTGATGTTCGAGTTCAAACTTCAATGTCCGAGTCTCATCGCCATGAAATTGAAGGATAAGTTTAAAGGGAATTTCCCATCTCTCCCCGAGTCCAGAGCTCTTTTTCTGCTGTGCCTAAATTTCCCAGTTGATAAATGGCAACATTGACACCAGTGAAATCAAATTCATGAAAAGGCTCCATTTGCATGGCCTTGATATAATCTCGGCGAGCAATTCCCATGGCCATATGTGGGCGATAGTTTTTTCCCGAGGATGATGAAATGAAATTTTCAACCAATTGCAAGCTTGCAGGATGGATTTCGTCCCCAGCCTTTTTGACAAAGGCCTCGGCGGTTCCACCCTTGACAGCATAAGGACGAAGGATTTCAACCATGAGATTCGAAAGCTGAAGCAATTCCGGTGAACGCACCACTGTGAATGAGACGACTCCCCGATCCTTTCCGACGGCAAACTCATAACCCGTGGCTGTGAGCTTGAGAGGAAATTTGACACTCGACTGAAGAGCTTTTTCAACTTTAGCCCCAATTTCCTTCAAATCTTGCTCTCGCACGAAAGCTTGCGCCAAGTTCATTTGAGGTGTTTGACTTTCATCTAAAGTAAAACCTGCCGAATCACTTTGCCTCAGCTGATAGTTGGATTCTTTTGCGACTTCTAACATGGCTGCATCTGGAAGAAGCAAAATCCCAATCGCCACGAGATCTGAAGAAGAACTGGGTTGAGCCCAAACACTGAGCGGAAAAAGAATCATCCAAAGAATCTTCATGGTGTTCTCCCTAAATGCAAGGGCTGCGCTTCCGGAAATTTCCATGAACCCTGCAAAATTTCATTTCGAGGGCGATACAAGCGAACGGTGTAATTCCATCCTGGAGTGATTGGCAGACAATTGGTGGAGTTGTTTTGACAAGCCCCAAATTGAATGGTGTAGGACCCATCCACATTTGTTTTTGCGGCTAGGCTATTGAGAGAATTCATCTCAAGGGCGTTGGGCTCAATGAAACCTTTGGCATTGTATACACTGACAGACCAAAATCCCTCTACGGGCACATCCTTAAATGTTAAAGAGTAAAGAGTTTTGCCATCATTCATTTGTGGCATGAACGCAAGTGAGAGAACCACTTTTGGAGAGCTCTCCCCCCAGCTGAAAGCTGTGCCAAACAAATGACGAATAGGATCCACTTCGGATTTGTTTCCAAAAACGAGTGCTGGGTTCTCTAACCCTCCTAAAAGGGCCACTGACTTTAAAGCTTCACGGCATTTTCGAAGTGAACCAGGATCCCAGAGTGGAATTTCAAAATTTCCAAGAGTCGACTGGGAAGTGATGATTTGATTCTGAATTTGTGTGGCGAGCTGAAGGTCTCTTCGCGCTCTCACATTGACGAAAGTTCGAATGGCAATGAAGACATAGCGGCTTCCCACTTGCTCCTGAGTATAGACATGGGTGCCGGGAGCAAACACCACATCGACAGTGTAGTGATCTTGAGAGATCACCTGCATGGACATGAATCGGGTGCCAGTGTTTGGAAGAGTGACCCTTAAAGGGGCAGCTTGCAAATCAAAAACCCCCGAAGAATCCAGAGTGTCCTGATGCATTCCCTCCAAAGATTGGGCATTGAGAGGAGCAAAGTCCCGCGCATGTCGAAGATGACCGAAGGCTCCTTCATGGACAGCTTTCCGAAAAGTATCGTCACTTTCAGCGCGAATAAAATTTCCAAGATGAACCGGAATCGAATTCTTCTTTTTTCGTCTCTTGCCTTTTCCTTCACTTTCCAATGTTTCGATCATCATCATGAAACCTCGAATTTTCAGGTCGGCCAGCGAGCGGCAGTAGAAACCTCTGCCGCTCTCCATTTAAGCTCGAACGTCAGACCGATGACTTTCCTTTTGAGAAATATGGTAAAGAGCAGCCTCAACCTGATCAGGATCTGCATCTGAAAGAGCCAGATCGGCCAGGGAAAGAATACCCACCAAACGTTTCTGTCGGTTCAAAACCGGAAGACGGCGAACTTGATTGTCGCCAAGATTTTTGGCCACGTCCTCAAGAGTCTGATCTTCATAGCAGTATAGAACCTGCTTGGACATGCAATCGCCAACCAAAGTTTTTGCCGGATCTTTACCTTCAGCGACGGCTCGAATCGCGATGTCCCGATCTGTGATCATTCCCACGAGGCGATCATGCTCTCCGACGGGCATTACACCAAAATCACCATCGCGCATTTTTTTTGCGACTTCTCTTAAATTCATTTGTGGATTGGCGATCTCCACATTTCGAATCATGCATTCTTGCACTAACATAGATCCTCCTTCTTCGGATTTAGTGTTTACCTGAAATCGAAGCCGCTTCTTTTTTGGCGCTGGCGATTTCTATTTTTCGGGCTTTGGCCTGTTCCCCTTTTGGAATATGCACCTTGAGCACTCCATCTTCATAAGAGGCCTCGATCTTTTCGGCATCAGCTCCGGCCGGCAAAGTGAAACTTCGTTGATAAGAGCCATAATATCTTTCACGCCTCTCACTTTTTTTGTCTTCGCCCGAATCGAACTTTCTCTCGGCTGAAAGAGTCAGTTGATTGCCAGAAGCCTCGATGGAAATGTCTTCTTTTTTCAATCCAGGGAGATCGGCTGTCACGATGTATTCATTCGCAGTTTCGTCAATGTCGATGGCTGGCGCCAAGAACCGACGATCCCTGTCGTACGGCAAGAGATCCCGCCCAAAGAATTCATCGAAGAGGCGCAGGGGTTCAAAAAGCTCGTCCATCCAAGGCGATGAAAAACCTGACCCTCTGTTGAAAGGCAAGCGTTCGGCCCGGTTTGTTTTTGTTGCTATATCTTTTCTCATTTTCTTTCCTCCTTTTGCAATCCACCGAGTTTGCAAGAGAGGGACCAATTTCAATCCAACTGGATGCACTGTCAGCGACGGAACCTGCAGAAAAATGCAATTTTTCAGAGTCAATTTTCCTTTTCAATGCATGAACTTCACGTCGCTCACGCTTCTTCACTGGCATGCAAACTGCTCTTCATCGATTTACGAATTCTTGAGGTTTGATTTTTTCTAAATCTAAACAGAGGAAAAAAAATGAGCTGGATGAATCAAAATGAAAACGGAATTTTCGAAAGCCGAGCGGATGCAGGCCGACAATTGGCAGAGCGACTATCCTCTCTTCCTGTGAAAGAAAGAAAAAATGCCATCCTCTTGGCCTTGCCTCGCGGCGGAGTCCCTGTGGCAGCTGAAATTTCGAAGAAACTTCAAATCCCATACGACGTTTTGATCGTTCGAAAAATTGGTCATCCCCGGCAGCCCGAGTATGGAATTGGCGCAATCACTGAAGAAGGCCTGTATTGGATGAATCCCGAAGCCGTCGGTGTTTCAGAAGAAGACGCCAGTGTCATTGAATTCATCATCAAAAGCGAAAGAAACGAGGTCCTGCGCCGGGCCCAGCTTTACCGGCAGGGCCGCTCACTGCCTCGGTTGAAAAACAAAATCGTGATTCTGGTGGATGACGGACTTGCCACTGGAGTTACGGCTCGAGTGGCCGGTCAGTTCGCAAAGACTCAGGGCGCGCGAAAAGTTATTTTAGCGATCCCCGCCTGCTCGGCTCAAGCACAGGAAAGATTGGGCGGGGAAATCGATCAGCTGATCTGTTTGAGACCATCTGAATTTCTTTTTTCAGTGGGACAGTTCTATCGCGATTTCAAACAGCTTTCTGACGAAGAGGTGCTTTCATTCATCAAGAGATCCCATGATCAAGAAAGAGAGATTTCGATCCCAAATCCGACGGGTGAGCCACTGAAGGGTTTTTTGGATTTGCCCCCATCATTGAAAGGACTGGTGATTTTTGCACATGGAAGCGGCAGCAGCCGATTCAGCCAAAGAAATCAACAGGTCGCTTCTTTCTTGAACTCTCAGGGAATCGGCACTTTGCTTTTTGATTTGCTCAGCGAAATGGAATCGCAAGATCGACGCCTGGTTTTTCAAATCCCGCTCTTGGCGGACCGTCTGATCGCTGCGACAAATTGGATTCGTCGGCAGGACTCTTTAGCCCAGGTTCCACTGGGATATTTTGGCGCCAGCACGGGAGCAGGTGCGGCCCTTTGGGCTGCCGCCGAGTTAGGAAGTGAAATTTCTGCCGTTGTCTCTCGCGGAGGACGTCCCGATCTGGCCCTGGAGAAATTGTCTGAAGTCAGCGCTCCGACTTTGCTCTTGGTTGGGGATTTGGATACGGCAGTGATCGATCTCAATCAACAGGCTTTGGCTTATCTCCCGGAAGGTCGACTTCGCTTGATCTCTGGTGCCAGCCATCTTTTTGAAGAGCCCGGAACTTTGGAAGAGGTGTCTCAGCAAGCCAGCCAGTGGTTTTTAGAAATTTGGGATCAAAAAAAGCCACAGCAAAGAAGTTATGAAAATGACATCCAAAGCCTTTCACAAGGAGGAAAACAATGAATCTTCAAGCCGCCATGACATCTTCAGAGGAGTTTATTAAGAATTTCTTCCAGTCGATGACCGAAGACATGCAGATGTGCATTCAAAACTGTGTCCAATGCTCGCAGGTCTGCGAACAGATGATCCAGCACTGTCTGATGAAAGGTGGAAACCACGCCGAGCTTCGCCACATCCGCCTTCTTCAAGACTGCAGCGAGATTTGCCGGGTCTCTGCCGATTTTATGATCCGCGAATCCCACTTTCACATACGAACTTGTGAGACTTGTGCCGAAGTCTGTCTGGCCTGCGCAGCGGATTGCGAACGCCTTCTGGACGATGAATTGATGAGAGTTTGCGCCGATGTCTGTCGCAATTGCGCTGAAACTTGTCAGAAAATGAGTCTTCGCCACTAGGCTTTGACCCTCAAGAGGCTCGCCCATGGGCCTGTCCTCAGATCTCAATTTGAGCCGATTTTTTTCGGCTTCTGACTTTTGTCTCAGTCCAGGATACGAACCTTAAGGCCGGTTCCTCCGTCTGTCCTGGTCTGGGAATCTTTAATTTTTTTTCATCTTTTTGTCGAACCCTGCCGATCAGTCTAAGTAATGAAAAACTATCTGATACCACATAGATGGAACGTTATTGGCGGACTAATTGGAGTTTTATTTATACTCCTTTCGGGCTCCGCTTTGGCGTTGAATGAGTCTCCCCAGACCTTCACGTTAGATGGCAAGCTCTATCGAACTGGGACAACCACTGTCCTCGCAGAATCCGGAATCAGATTAAAAATCCAAATCCTCAATCCAAATAAAAATTGTGTTTTGTATGAAGAAGAACAAACAGTGAATACGTCTTCGACTCAAGGGTATTTCAATATCCAGGTCGGTTCATCTGTTGGCAGCTCCAAGCGAACCAGCAATGACCCTGGTTCAACCATGAATCAGGTCTTTCAAAACTTAACAGTGATCACTGGAACGGATGTGCCATCGCAAACTTGCACAGGCTCAAGTTACACTCCGGCAGCTGGAGATGTTCGCTACTTTCGCATCACGGTGACTCCTTCTTCCACCAACGTGGCTGACATTTTGTCACCGGATATGCTTCTCAATTCTGTGCCACAGGCGATTGTCGCCCAGTCTTTGCAGGGCTTAGAGAAATCCAATGTCTTGCAGGTGAAAAATTCAGGCAGCACAGTTTTGACTCAGGCGAATTTAGAAGCTGCATTCACGACTCCGGCTTACACCAATTTGCAGAGCATTTTAGCTGGCAATTTTTTAAAGACAGATACGACTGGAGCCAATCTTCCCTCTTTCGCTTCGAATCCTTCGGGGTTGGCGGCTGGGGATCTTTGGTATGATTCGACTTCGAATTCTGTGAAGTTCTACAATGGATCGACAGTACAGACGATTGGGACTTCTGGTTCTGGAATCGCTTCTCTCACTGTCGGCTCTTCGATGAGTGCTGACGGCTCGGTCGGTGGATCGCTGACTTCTTCAGGAACCATTGATCTTTCCAACACAGGAGTGGCTGCTGGCACTTATCCAAAAGTCACAGTGGACATCAAAGGTCGAGTGAGCGCCGGTGCTTCTTTGGATCAGACCGACATTCCAACTTTGACCACTGCTGGAAAAGTCTCTGGTGATGCGATTATCACTGGCTCGATCTCTGGTGACACTTCAATCAATACCACTGGAAATTTGGTTTCAAGTGGGACCGTTTCAGGTCAGACGGTTCAAGCGACTCAGCTTCGCATTTATAATGGCGCCAATTACGTCCAATTCACTTCGCCTGCACTGTCAGGCAATGTGCTTTTCACTTTGCCTGACAATGATGGTGGCAATGGGGATATCCTGCAGAGCAATGGCATCGGTGGCCTTTCTTGGGTGTCTCCAACTGCTGGTTTTGGTTCTCAAACGGCTCGCACTGTTTTGGCAGCTCCACAAGGAGCCAACGGAGCTCCTACCTTCAGACTTTTAAATATCACTGACATTCGTTCCACTGCTGTCGGCAACGGAGCTTTCTTAACTGGTGCCGCTTGCGGTGCTGGGGCGGCTCTGACTTATGACTCTGTGAGCGATACCATCACTTGCACTGTCATCGTCCCAACTGTGACGAACGCTTCCACTTTGGCTCAAGGAAAAATCTGGGTTGGAGATGGCAGCAATAAAGCTCAAGCAGTGACGATCTCTGGAGATGCCAGCATTTCAACGGATGGAACACTGGCACTCAAGAATGTGGGAACAGCTGGCACTTACACCAAAGTCACAACCGATGCTCAAGGCCGTGTGACTTCTGGGACTAACTTAGTGAGTGCCGATGTGACGACAGCTCTTGGCTACACTCCAGTGAATAAAGCGGGCGACACCATGGCTGGCGCTCTGAATATGGGTGGATACGATATCACCAATGTTGGCAATATCGAATTGGCGGCTTCAAAGCACCTGCTTCTTTCTCAACATGCGGCCGATCCATCAACTGCGGGCTGGGGTGCAGCTGAAAAAGGAAGAACTTGGTACAACACCACTTCAAATTCAATCAAGTATTGGAACGGATCTGCAGTTCAGGCTTTGGGATTGGCTTCGAGTGGGCTCACTTCTTTGGGTGGACAAACTGGCCAGACTCAGACTTTAGCCATCAGTGTTGATAACTCAGTTGCGACTCCGACAATCACTTCGGGATCTGATGCTCACACTTGGAAAATTCCGATGGCTCTGACCACAGGTGTGACTGCGGGTCTGATCAGCAAGACTGAATATGACACTTTCAATGCGAAACTGGGAACAACCACTGCTTTCTCTGGGGATGTGACCGGTACCTACGACAACACTTCGGTTGATAAGATTAAGGGTAAAGCCCTCTCCCCTGCTGCTTATGCTTCAGGACAAGTCTTACGTTACAATGGCACGAATTGGGTCAACACCACTTTGGATTTCTCGGATCTATCGAATAAGCCCACAACTCTTGCTGGTTATGGAATCACCGATGCCATGTCTTCATCATTGGCGTCAGGAAAAATCTTGGTTGGTAACGCTTCTGGCGATGCCACTGCTGTGACTGTTTCTGGTGATGCAACGATTAACAATGCTGGTATTTTGGCTTTGGATACGACTGGGGTTTCTGCTGGCACTTACACAAAAGTCACTGTTGATACCAAAGGTCGTGTGACTGTTGGTGGAAATATCATCAGTGGCGATGTCACGACAGCTTTAGGTTATGTGCCACTCAATAAGGCTGGCGATTCAATGACTGGCGTTTTTGGTCTTTATCAGACGTCTTCGGATCCTTCGACTGCTGGTTGGGGTGCTTCTGAAAAAGGTCGCGCTTGGTTCAATACCACTTCCAACCAAGTCAAGTACTGGGACGGATCTGCTGTTCAGGCTTTGGGTGTGGCTTCTGCGGGCCTCACCTCTTTGGGTGGCCAAACGGGCCAAACTCAGACTTTTGCTTATTCAATTGATAACTCAGTTGTTCAACCGCAGATCACCTCTGCAACGGATGTTCATACTCTGAAGTACCCAATGGCTTCAAATACTGGAACCACTGCTGGCTTGATCAGCAAGGCCGAGTACGACACTTTCAATAATAAATTAGGCACAACCACCAATTTCAGTGGTGATGTGACCGGGACCTATGACAATAATTCGGTTGATAAAATCAAAGGTAAAGCTGTTACGGCTGCCTCTGCAACCAACCAGTTGATGATTTATGACGGCACAGCTTGGGTGAACAGCATTGTTTCTGGTGATGCAACGATTACCAGCGCTGGGACACTGACTTTGGATACAACTGGGGTTTCTGCAGGCACATACTCAAAAGTTCAAGTCGATGCTAAGGGCCGCGTTTTGGTGGGCTCACAAATCACTTCGGCTGATGTGACAACGGCTTTAGGATACACTCCGACAACGGCTGCTTTGAATGATGGACAAATTTTCGTTGGGAATGTTTCGAATGTGGCCTCGCCTGTCACTCTTTCTGGAGATGCGACTCTTTCGAATGCAGGAATCCTTTCTTTGATTTCGACTGGAGTGTCTACAGGAACTTTTGGATCTGCGACTGCGGTTCCTTCTTTCACAGTCGATGCCAAAGGAAGAATCACAGTTGCTGGTTCTCAAGCTTATGCGGATGCCACTGCCGTATCTAAAGGTATCGTTCAAACTGGGGCTAACATCACCAACTCAAGTGGTGTGATTTCTGTGACTAGCACAGATGTGACCAATGCTTTGGGCTTCACGCCATTGAATAAAGCTGGCGATTCGATGCTGGGAACTTTGGGTCTCTACCAGACTTCTTCAGATCCTTCGACTGCGGGCTGGAACGGCACTCAAAAAGGTTTTACTTGGTTCAATACGACTTCAAACGAAGTCAAATACTGGGATGGATCAGCAGTCAAAGTTCTGGGTGTTGCTGGCTCTGGAGTTCAATCCATCAATGGTCAATCAGGCAATGCTCAGACAATCGCAGTTTCAACTGATAACTCAGTTGTTTTGCCAACCATCACGGCTGGCTCCGACACAATCACTTTAAAGATCCCGTTTGCATCGAACACTGGAACGACAGCTGGTCTTTTAAGCAAAGCTGACTATGACAGCTTCAACGCCAAGCTGGGCACCGCATCTGCTTTCTCTGGCGATGTTTCTGGGACTTACAATGCAACTTCTGTCGATATGATCAAGGGCAAGGCCGTCTCTGCTGCTTCTGCAACCAATCAGATCATGATCTATGATGGTTCAGCTTGGGTGAACAGCACTGTTTCTGGTGATGCGACGATCACGAGTGCTGGAACTTTGACTCTGGATACAACAGGAGTTTCAGCTGGAACTTATACAAAGGTTCAAGTCGATGCCAAGGGCCGCGTACTTGCTGCTTCGCAGATCAACTCTACAGACGTCACAACGGCTTTGGGTTACACTCCGACCACAGCGGCATTGAATGATGGACAAATTTTCGTCGGGAACGCTTCCAATGTGGCGACTGCTGTCATCATGAGTGGAGATGCAACTCTTTCAAATGCGGGCCTTCTTTCTTTGATTTCGACTGGGGTTTCAACTGGGACATTCGGATCTGCAACTGCAGTTCCTTCATTCACTGTTGATTCAAAAGGCCGCATCACTGTTGCTGGTTCTCAAGCTTATGCGGATGCCACTGCCGTATCTAAAGGTATCGTTCAAACTGGTGCTAACATCACCAACTCAAGTGGCGTGATTTCTGTGACTAGCACGGATGTGACCAATGCTCTCGGCTACACTCCAGTGAACAAAGCTGGCGACACCATGGCCGGTGCAATCAACATGGGTGGATACGATATCACCAATGTTGGCAATATCGAATTAGCCGCAAGTAAACACCTTCTTCTCTCTCAGCATGGTTCCGACCCAAGCACTGCTGGTTGGGGAAATGCTGAGAAAGGTCGAACTTGGTTCAATACCACTGCCAATGCCATCAAGTACTGGAA
This sequence comes from Pseudobdellovibrionaceae bacterium, assembly GCA_041288045.1. Classification (GTDB taxonomy): domain Bacteria; phylum Bdellovibrionota; class Bdellovibrionia; order Bdellovibrionales; family Bdellovibrionaceae; genus 21-14-0-10-47-8. Next base: position 13,697 of record JBGGMM010000031.1, read on the forward strand.
TGGTTCTGCAGTTCAAACTTTGGGTGTCGCCTCTTCTGGATTGACTTCTTTGGGTGGCCAAACTGGTCAAACCCAAACTTTAGCTATCAGTGTTGATAACTCGGTAGCAACACCGACAATCACTTC
>JBGGMM010000032.1:0-11791 GCA_041288045.1 Pseudobdellovibrionaceae bacterium
GTTTCTGCTGAGAAAAAAGGTAAGCTGGATTTTCGTATCGATAAAGCGGGGATTGTCCACGCTGGAATCGGCAAGAAATCAATGGGAGCTCAGAAGCTGAAAGAGAATTTCGATTCTCTGATGACTGCTGTTCTCAAAGCGAAACCTTCAGCTTCAAAAGGTGTTTATTTGAAATCTATCACTGTGTCTTCAACAATGGGACCTGGGATCAAAGTCGATCCAAATCCTATTATGAATGCCGGTGGTGAAGAGTAATTTTAAAAAATAATTGCGGTCAGAGAAAATAGGTCGCTTCCAATCTTCGGATCAGAAGCTTTAATCTGGGAAACCGGTCCTATCGAGACGGGCAAGAGGCAATCCTCCCAACCTTCTGAATCGCACGAACAAAGGGTCGGCTGTGAGAGCAGCGACCCGATAACAGTGAAAGGAGGTCCGCACATGATGACTCGTGCAACTAAAGAGCAAGAGATTAAGTCTTTGACAGAGCAATTGGCTAAGTCAAAGGGGGCCTTCGTCGTTGATTTCAAAGGTTTGAAAGTGGAGCAGGTAACTTCGTTACGTAAGCTTCTCAACAAATCTGAATCAGAGATGAAGGTTGTCCGCAATACTCTCGCTCGACGAGCTCTGAAGGATTTCCCCAAAGTTGATGAGGCAATTACGTCTTCGATGAAGGGAACCAATGCAATTGTGTTCTCTTACGGTGAAGTGAATGCCACTGCCAAAGCTCTGGCTGATTTCGCAAAAGACAATGAACTTTTGCAGATCAAAACCGGCGTGATGGATGGGGAAAAACTGGATGATGCAAAGATCAAATTCCTGGCAACATTGCCTGGTAAAGATCAATTGCGCGCAATGTTCTTGGGTGTACTTCAAGCTCCTGGGTCAAAATTGGCTCGCTGCTTGGATGCATATCACAAGAAACTCAGTGGCGGCGAAGGGTCAGCTGAAGCTGCTCCTGCACCACAGGCTTAATTTTTATTAATTTTATCGGAGGATTAAAATGTCTTTAACAAATGAACAATTGGTTGAAGAACTTTCTAAAAAGACAGTTCTTGAAATTGCTGAGCTGGTAAAAGCTCTTGAAGAAAAATGGGGTGTTTCTGCTGCTGCTCCTGTTGCCGTTATGGCTGGTGGCGCTGCTGGTGGAGCTCCTGCAGAAGAAAAAACTCAGTTTGACGTTATCTTGAAGGATGCCGGCTCTAACAAAATCGGCGTCATTAAAGAAGTTCGTGCTGTCACTGGATTGGGCCTTGCGGAAGCAAAAGCACTTGTTGAAGGTGCACCTAAGACTGTGAAAGAAGGCGCAACTAAAGACGACGCTGAGAAAATCAAAAAACAGCTGGAAGCAGCTGGCGCTAAAGTCGAAGTCAAGTAGTCTGATTTTTGACAGGGGAAATCCTCAAAGTTTCGGCTTTGGGGATTTTCACGTTTCAAGACCATGGTCTTGAAGTATAAAAGGAAGATTTCCTTTTGAAGAAACCGAAACAGTGGGGTCTCCGAACTTCCTCCTCTCAAAGAGTTCAATTTTTTGGTTTTTGTATCGTCTGAGCAGTCAGCGATTCAAAGCGAACGAACAGCAAATTTTTTGAGTCTATAAACAGGAGAATAAATGGGAACGACTCCGGTCACAGCATCGAATCTTCGCATTCGAAAAAACTTTGCAAAAAATAAACAGGTCATCGACATCCCGAATTTGATTGAGCTTCAAAAGAGCTCTTACGAGGCCTTTTTGCAAAAAGAAATGGATCCAGATCGCCGAGGCGAATTGGGTCTCAATGGCGTTTTTAAATCTGTATTTCCAATCACAGATTTCAACAACACGGCTTCTCTTGAATTCGTGTCTTACACTTTGGAACCAGCAAAGTACGACGTCGACGAATGCCGTCAGCGTGGAATGACTTTCGCGGCTCCAATCAAAGTGACTCTTCGACTGATTGTATTCGACGTCGATGAGGAAACAGAAGCACGTTCCATCCGCGACGTGAAAGAGCAGGAAGTTTACTTGGGTGAAATCCCGCTCATGACTGCCAATGGATCTTTTATTATCAATGGAACTGAGCGCGTTGTCGTTTCTCAGCTCCACAGATCTCCTGGCGTTTTCTTTGACCACGACGGTGGTAAAAACAATGCTTCTGGAAAATTGATCTACAATGCCCGCGTGATTCCATACCGTGGATCATGGCTGGATTTTGAATTTGACCAAAAAGACCTGATCCATGTCCGAATTGACCGTCGCCGTAAGTTCCCAGTGACGATTTTGTTAAAGTCCCTTGGATACAACACAGAACAACTTCTTGAGTATTTCTACGATCTTGATGAAGTGACTTTAAAAGGTAAAAAACTTTTTCGAAAATTGGACATTGAAAGAATGTCTGGTCAGCGGGCGATTGTTGATATCGTTGATCCAAAGACTGGCGAAGCTCTCGTCAAAGCAGGTCGTCGAATCACTCGTGCTGTTGTTAAAAAGGTTCAATCCCTTGATTTGAAAGAAATCGAAATCACTCCAGAGGACCTGGAAGGCAAGATTTTGGCCAAACCATTGATTGATGAATCCACTGGTGAAATCATTGCTGATGCCAATGCCGAACTTTCTAAAGGTGAAATCAGCCGAGCTATCGAAGCCGGAATCGATCGATTCCACATGATTTTCTTCGACGGTCTTTCTGTTGGTCCTTATCTCAGAAACACTCTGTTGGTTGATAAAGTGAACAACAAAGAAGAATCTTTGCTGAAAATTTATCAGCATTTGCGTCCTGGTGAGCCGCCAACTTTGGAAGCCGCTACGACCTTCTTTCACCGTTTGTTCTTTGATCCTGAGACATATGACCTCTCTGAAGTCGGTCGTATCAAAATCAATCACCGCTTCAATATCCCGATGGAAGAATGTCCGCCAGAGCACAGAACTCTGACAAATAAAGACATTCTCTCCACTGTGAAAACTCTCATCGATTTGAAAAACGGTCGCGGAATCGTGGATGACATCGATCACCTCGGAAACCGTCGTGTTCGATCTGTGGGTGAGTTGTTGGAAAACCAATACCGAATCGGTCTTGTTCGTATGGAGCGAGCCATCCGTGAGCGCATGAGCTTGCAGGATGTTGAAACCATGATGCCTCACGACCTCGTGAACGCAAAACCTGTGAACGCTGTGGTGAAAGAATTTTTCGGATCCTCACAGCTCTCTCAGTTTATGGATCAGACCAACCCACTGTCAGAGATCACTCACAAACGGCGTTTGTCAGCTCTCGGACCTGGTGGTTTGACTCGTGATCGTGCCGGTTTCGAAGTTCGTGACGTGCATCCAACGCACTACGGACGTATCTGCCCAATTGAAACTCCAGAGGGACCAAACATCGGTTTGATTGCCTCTTTGGCGACTTACGCCCGTATCAATAACTACGGATTCATCGAAACTCCGTACCGTAAAGTTGATACAGCGAAAGTTTCTGGAAACATCACTTACATGTCAGCTCTCGAAGAAGCTGGGCACAAAATCGCTCAAGCTCCAAGAGATCCTGCCGGTCAGAAAGAAGTTCAAGAGGACACAGTTGTTTGTCGAGTCGACGGTGAATACGAGATCACTCCAAAAGACCAAGTGTCTTTGATGGACGTATCTCCTTCTCAGTTGGTGTCCATTGCCGCTTCTCTGATTCCGTTCCTCGAGCATGATGATGCGAACCGAGCTTTGATGGGCTCGAACATGCAACGTCAAGCTGTGCCTCTCTTGCGGTCACGCGCTCCACTGGTTGGAACTGGCGTTGAACGTTTGGTGGCTCGAGACTCTGGAACATCCGTCGTTGCTCAAAATGACGGTGTGGTTGAGGAGGTCGATGCTTCTCGAGTTGTCGTTCGTCGATTGGCAAAAGGCGGCGAGCTCGGTGCCAACGTGGACATTTACAATTTGACCAAATATCAGCGCACCAACCAGAACACTTGCTTCAATCAAAAACCGATTGTGAAAGTGGGAGACCGTGTTTCTCGTGGTGATATCATTGCCGACGGTCCTTCGACTGAATTGGGTGAATTGGCTCTGGGGCAAAACATCCTCGTGGCCTTTACTCCTTGGCAAGGTTACAACTTCGAGGACTCAATCCTGATCTCTGAGCGTTTGATCAAAGAAGACACTTACACTTCGATTCACATCGAAGAATTTGAGTGCGTGGCACGTGATACAAAACTCGGAAAAGAAGAAATCTCTCGCGATATCGCCAACGTCGGTGAAGAAGCTCTGAAAGATCTCGACTCTTCTGGTATCATTCGCATCGGTGCGGAAGTAAAACCTGGAGCGATCCTGGTCGGTAAAGTGACTCCAAAAGGCGAAACTCAGCTTTCTCCTGAAGAGAAACTTCTCCGCGCGATCTTCGGTGAAAAAGCCGGCGATGTTCGCGACACCTCACTGCGCGCGCCATCTGGTGTTTACGGAACAGTGATTGATGCTCAAGTTTACTCTCGTGAAGGTGCTGACCGCGATGAGCGTTTGGCAATTATCATCGAAGAGAAAAAACGCAAACTCGAGAAAGATCTCGCAGTTGAGCAAAACGTGATCAAAAATAACGCCATTGGAAAACTCAAAGACATCCTGGTTGGCAAGAAAACAACCAGCGTTCTTTTGAATGAAGATGGAAGCCAGAAATTGTTGAACAAGGGTCAAGACATTACGTCTGCAGACCTTGAGACAATTCCATTTGAACTCTTGGCTTACATTCCTTTGGAACAAGACCTTGAATTCCAAGTGACCAAAATCTTGGATGGGGCCCGAAATCAATTGGATGCTGTGAAAATGGTATTCAACGAAAAGATTGATCGTCTCCGCAAAGGTGACGAGCTTCCTCCGGGCGTGATCAAGATGGTCAAAGTTTACGTTGCAATCAAACGTAAACTTCAAGTCGGTGACAAATTTGCCGGCCGCCACGGAAATAAAGGTGTCGTTTCCAAAGTGCTTCCAGTGGAAGATATGCCTTATCTTGCTGACGGAACTCCGGTTGACATGGTTTTGAACCCACTCGGCGTACCTTCGCGTATGAATATTGGGCAGGTTTTGGAAGTTCACTTGGGCTGGGCAGCACATGAGCTTGGAAAGCAGCTTTCTGCTCATTTGGACAAGTGGAACTCCGACACAGTTCGAAGCGATTTAAAGCGGGCTTTCAGCGACTCTGAAATTGCAGAGAAAGTTGATAAGGCTGACGAAGATTCTTTGAAGAAGATCATCACAACCATGAAAAATGGGGTGCATGTTGGAACTCCTGTGTTCGATGGAGCCCAAGAATCCGATGTGAAAGATTTGCTGGCGAAAGCCGCTCTTCCTTCTTCAGGTAAAACGGTTCTCTTTGACGGACGTTCTGGAATTCCATTCCAGAATCCTGTCACTGTCGGAATCATGTACATGCTGAAACTTCACCACTTGGTGGAAGAGAAGATTCACGCTCGTTCGATTGGACCCTATTCACTCGTTTCGCAACAACCTCTGGGTGGTAAAGCTCAGTTCGGTGGGCAGCGACTTGGGGAAATGGAAGTTTGGGCCATCGAAGCTTACGGTGCCGCTTATTCATTACAAGAATTCCTCACAGTTAAGTCCGATGACGTGGCTGGAAGAACTCGAATGTATGAAAGCATCGTCAAAGGTGAGAACATTCTCGAACCAGGTTTGCCAGAATCCTTCAACGTTCTTGTCAAAGAGCTTCAGTCTCTGGCCTTGAATGTTGAACTGATGGAGTCCGATATCCTGACGGATGAGGTTCTTGATGACGAAATGGATGAAGGCAATGGTGAGCTCAACGGCGGTGGCGGAATGCCGAAAGTCGTAGCTCCAGAAAGTACAGGAGAAGGGCAGCCTCATTAAGAGGTTGTCTTTCCAAGTGTGTAGGGATTTTGAATTTTAAAATTAAACAAGTATGAGGTGACCCTTGAGAGACTTGTTAAACTTTTTCGATAAACCAAAAGATCCACTTTCGTTTGATGCCGTTCGGGTATCACTCGCATCTCCTGAAATGATTCGGGATTGGTCTTTTGGTGAGGTTAAAAAACCTGAAACCATTAACTACCGAACTTTTAAGCCAGAAAGAGATGGTCTCTTCTGCGCAAAGATTTTCGGTCCAATCAAAGACTACGAATGCTTATGCGGTAAATACAAACGCATGAAATATCGTGGCGTCGTCTGTGAAAAGTGCGGCGTAGAAGTCACTCAGTCCAAAGTTCGTCGAGAACGCTTGGGTCATATTGAGCTGGCGACTCCCGTTGCTCACATCTGGTTCCTTCGCTCATTACCTTCGCGAATCGGAAATCTTCTCAACCTTTCCCTGAAAGAAGTTGAAAAGGTCCTTTACTGCGAAGCTTATGTAGTGATCGATCCAATGGAAACTACTTTGGAAGAAGGCCAAGTCCTGACCGAAGAAGCTTACCAAAATTCTCTGACTGAATTCGGTCCAAATTTCAAAGCAGGCATGGGCGGCGAAGCTGTTCGTGAGCTCTTAAGAAAGATCGACTCCGAATACCTGTCTCGTAAACTCCGTTTGGAAGTCAAAGAGACCAAGTCAGAAGCTCAAATCAAAAAACTGACAAAGCGTTTGAAGGTTGTTGAAGCTTTCAAAGGTTCTGTGAACAAGCCTGAGTGGATGATGCTGGAAGCTCTTCCAGTACTTCCTCCAGATTTGCGACCTCTGGTACCTTTGGACGGCGGACGGTTTGCAACTTCCGATTTGAATGATCTCTATCGTCGTGTGATCAACCGAAACAATCGTTTGAAACGTCTGCAAGAGCTGAACGCTCCAGATATTATCATCCGAAACGAAAAGCGCATGCTTCAAGAAGCCGTTGACGCTCTCTTGGACAATGGTCGCCGTGGAAAGACTTTCACTGGCCCGAACAAGCGTCCTCTTCGTTCTTTGAGCGATATGCTCAAAGGAAAGCAAGGTCGTTTCCGTCAAAATCTTCTCGGAAAGCGTGTGGATTACTCAGGTCGTTCCGTCATCACAGTCGGTCCAACGTTGAAATTGCATCAGTGCGGTCTTCCTAAAAAGATGGCTCTCGAGCTTTTCAAACCATTTGTTTACAACAAATTGGAAGAAAAAGGTTTTGCGACGACAATCAAGCAAGCCAAAAAACTGGTTGATCAAGAAACAGTCGAAGTTTGGGATATTCTCTCTGACGTGGTGAAAGAGCATCCAGTGCTCCTCAACCGTGCACCAACTCTTCACCGCCTTGGTATCCAAGCTTTCGAACCAGTTCTTCACGAAGGGAAAGCAATCCAATTGCATCCACTCGTTTGTACGGCATTCAACGCCGACTTCGACGGGGATCAAATGGCTGTGCACGTTCCGTTGTCAGTTGAAGCTCAGGTTGAGGCACGCGTTTTGATGATGTCGACCAACAACATTCTTTCTCCAGCGAACGGTAAGCCAATCATCAATCCATCTCAGGACGTTGTCCTTGGGTTGTATTGGCTGACTCGCACTCGGCTGGGAGCAAAAGGTGCCGGGAAAATTTTCTCCAATGTTCAAGAAGCGGAATATGCTTTTGAACAGGGTGTGGCTGACCTTCAGGCTATCTGCAAAGTTCGTATCAACGGAAAAATCCAGGAAACGACCATTGGTCGAGCCATCCTGGCTTCTGCAGTACCTAAAGAAGTTCCCTTCACTGATGTGAACGTCACAATGACAAAGAAGCAGATTGCGGCTTTGATCGATAAGACATTCCGTCTGGCTGGAGCGAAAGCTACTTGTTTACTCGCGGATCGAATCATGGAGCTTGGATTTAAATTTTCAACTCAATCTGGTATCGCGATCGGTATTGACGACATGGTCATTCCGGCAGCGAAGGCGAGACACATTGCAGACGCTGAAAAGCAAGTGAATGAAATTCAACAGCAATACGATGAAGGTTTGATCACAGACGGTGAGCGCTACAACAAAGTTGTGGATATTTGGGCTCAGACCGCTGATAAAGTGGCCAAAGAAATGATGGGCCAGATCGAAAAACAAAAATTCGTTGTCGATGGCAAAGAAGTCGTTGGACCTTCATTCAACCCCATTTTCATCATGGCGGATTCTGGAGCGCGGGGTTCCGCAGCTCAGATTCGTCAGCTTGGTGGAATGCGGGGGCTGATGGCGAAACCATCAGGCGAAATCATCGAAACTCCGATTACATCGAACTTTCGTGAAGGTCTGACAGTACTTCAGTACTTCATCTCCACTCACGGTGCTCGTAAAGGTCTAGCCGATACCGCTTTGAAAACAGCGAACTCTGGTTACTTGACTCGTCGACTTGTTGACGTGGCTCAAGACGTGATCGTCTCTGAAGGTGATTGCGGAACGGAGGACGGATTGGAAATCACGCCACTCTATGAAGGCGGCGAAATCATCCAGCCTCTCGGAGAAAGAATCCTAGGTCGTGTCGCTTTGAAAGATATCGTTGATCCTTACACTCAAGCTGTGATCGTTCGGGCTCAAGAAGAAATCCAAGAAGTTCACATTCTAAAAGTGGACGAGCTGGGTATTGAGAAGGTTTGGATCCGATCTGCTCTGACTTGTAAAACAGATCGTGGTGTTTGCGTGAAGTGCTATGGCCGTGACCTTGCTCGTGGAAACACAGTGGGCCTGGGTGAAACTGTCGGTATCATTGCTGCTCAGTCTATCGGCGAACCAGGAACGCAGCTCACGATGAGAACCTTCCACTTAGGTGGTGCGGCGTCTCGTGCAGTTGAGCAATCTGTTCATACTTCTCGTTATGATGGAACTCTCTCATTGAGAAACATCCACTCTGTGACTAACCGCCAAGGTAAATTGGTGGTGATGAACCGTAACGGTGACGCTGTTGTAGTTGATGAAGCAGGTCGTGAGCGTGAGCATTTCAAGCTCGTTTATGGCGCCGTCTTGAGTTTCAAAGACGGTGATAAGATTGCCAAAGGTCAAACAATCGCTGAATGGGATCCATATTCAAATCCAATCATTTCGGAAGTTTCTTCGACCATCCAATTCCAGGATATCGAAGAGGGTTCGACGATGAGCGAGCAGGTTGACCCTGTGACAGGTTTCGCGACCAAAGTAATCACTGAATCAAAATCTTCTGATGTAAAACCAACAGTTCTATTGACCAACGGTCAGGGCACTGTTCACAACCTTCCAGGTCGCGACATCCCAGCTCGTTATTTGATCCCAGTTGGTGCTCAGCTCCTGGTTCAAGATGGTCAAGAAGTTCACGCTGGTGATGTGATCGCCAAGATCCACCGAGAGACATCTAAAACTCGTGACATCACGGGCGGTCTTCCGCGTGTAGCTGAACTGTTTGAAGCTCGTAAGCCAAAAGAAGCTGCCATCATTTCTGAAATCGATGGCTATGTGACCTTCGGTAAAGACGTCAAAGGTAAGCAGCGGGTGATCGTGACTCCTGAAGTTGGTGAGCAAAAAGAATACCTCATCCCTAAGGGAAAACACGTGGCTGTTCGTGAAGGCGAATACGTGAAAGCTGGTGAGGCTTTGATGGATGGGCCAACGAATCCGCACGACATCTTGAAAGTCTTGGGAGACAAGGCTCTCTCAGGATACTTGGTCAACGAGATTCAAGAGGTTTACCGACTGCAGGGTGTAAGCATCAATGATAAGCACATTGAAGTAATCGTTCGACAAATGCTTCGTAAAGTTCAAGTGTTGGATGCTGGCGATAGCCGCTTCCTCGTCGGCGAACAAGTTGAGAAGTATGCTTTTGAACAAGAGAATGAGCGTATTATGGCAGAGGGTGGACAGCCGGCAACTGCTGAACCTCTCTTGCTTGGTATTACTAAAGTTTCTTTGAGCACGGACAGCTGGATTTCTGCAGCTTCGTTCCAAGAAACAACAAAAGTTCTTACCGAAGCAGCGATCAACTCACGAACCGACCAATTGCGCGGCTTGAAGGAAAATATCATCATGGGTCGTCTGATCCCTGCTGGTACTGGATTAACAAGCTATAAGCGTTGGAAAGTCGAAGTAGTCGAGGACGAAGAGCCAATTTCATTTGCGCTCCCAGGAATGGGTGCTGTCGCTCCGCAATCCTAATTGCAGAGCTTCACATTGAACTTCAAATACAAAAACCCTCGGGAAACCGGGGGTTTTTGTTTTTTGACGAGAGCTTTTGCCCATGTGGTAGACTTATTACAGGTTAAAGATCTATGAAATTGCGATGTATCTATGATTTTAGAATTTTAAGCTGGTTTCAGATACAGGCCATAACTCTGTATCCATTCATTTTTTTTGCATCTTCAGAAGAAAAAATTTCTAAAGGACTTTTTTCTCACGAACTTCAACATGTTCTCCAAATTCAAAAATTGGGATGGTTTCGTTTCTACTTTTCATATTTGAAATTTTATTTTCATTTTCGACGAAGGGGACTGAACCATAGAGATGCCTATTTACAGATTCCTTTTGAAATTGAAGCCCGAATGGCAGAACGAGAAAAGCTGTCATCAGAAGAAATGGCAAAATTAGAAACTTTGTTTACGAATAAACAACAGTCTTAAGGTTCATAACCTTTATTTCGAAAATCTGTTCTCTAGCAAAATATGAAAATCTGCAGCCAATTTATTGATGAGTCACACTTCCAAGCTGTTTTGATATTAGCAATTCCAAACAAAGAGTAAAATAGAAATTGCCTATGAACTGTGTAGCAGGAGGTGTTCAGTTGAAGAAAACAGTAATGTCTCTATTCCGATACCAGATTCAAATTGACGAGGCCTTTCATGAGCTTCTTAAGATAGGATTTTCACCTTCACATATGAAATCCTTTTCGACAATTGGCAATCACCGTGTGGGGTATAAGATTGCAACCATTGGTAGCGATCCCGATGATCGATATGCCGACCAAAAATCTGAACTTTTCCAAATGTTACTTCGGTTTGGATGTCCCCAAGACGACGCACTTCTTTTCGCTGAAGGTGTTCGACGTGGAGGAAAGCTTGCTATTGTTATTGCAAGAAATACGGAAGTTGATCTGATTGCTAGAATTTTTAAGAAACATGAGGCTCTCGACCTGCAGTCGAGAAAAAAATTTGGCGAGGAACGACGACTGGGTCCTTTAAAAGGATTAAGTGATTCACCATTTACAAAGATCACTCAAGTTTCCACTTACTCAAATGATTTGGCAGATTGGGTCCTGGCTCATCAAACAGAATTGGCATCTTCGGTCAGAGTAAAAGTTTTTGATAAACCGATTGAAATTGAGGACAAGAAGCTTGAGAGAAACTTAAATGAATAAGGGTCAGACTTTTAATAGGACTGGAAGTTTTTCCATTAAAATTTGATCCGAGCCACAGCTCAAATCCATGTCATTCAATCGAAGGTCTTCTGCAATTCTCCAAGCTGTTTTGCGAATTCGCATGCAGGCCTCAGCAATTGTGATTTGGCCTCCATCTTTCAGTGCGAGAATTTTTCTTAACTGATTCAGGATCTTTTCGCCTTCAAGTTGTGAAATGAGCTGTCCTTGAAGGGCGATCAGCTTTGAATGCAATTTAAGATTTATCATAGATTCTCCCTTGGCTTAGACTTTTAATTTTTTTCCACAGTCAGTGCAAAATGTGAAACGGCTCTTCAGAAGCGACAGATGTTTGGTCTGGTTGCAGGTGGCTGCAACCGATGCATTGACAATTTTACCGCAATTTGGGCAGTGTCGGACTGTCGCATTTATTCGACCGTGATTCATGTTTGGACATCGAACTTCATTCATTGGCTTCTCTTTTCTCTATTCGCAACAACATTTGTAGATGGAACATGGGGCTTATCTTCAGTGACGACCAATTCGGATCCGTGTTTGATCTTGCCATGAA
>JBGGMM010000033.1:0-3287 GCA_041288045.1 Pseudobdellovibrionaceae bacterium
AAATTCAAAAACTTGTGCAAAACCTCGTGGATGAAGTGGGAAAAATCAATTCACAAATCCACAGCGTTCAACCGGCCCATCCAGAACATGCGGCCAATGGCAAAACTGTGATTGAAAAAACAGGTCAAATTCGCGGTCGACCCTTGCACTATCCCTATATCGGAACTGGAGCTGGTCGAGGTGTTTATGTCGAGCTTGAAGATGGCAGTGTGAAAATGGATCTGATCAATGGCATCGGAATTCATCTCATGGGACATTCCAATCCTCGGGTCATGGCGGCCACTGTCAGAGGCGCCCTTTCAGATATCGTCAATCAGGGAAATCTTCAGCCCAATCGCGAGTACGGACTTTTTCTGGAAAAACTGGTGGGTTTGGCTTCGCGGAAAAGCCGATTGAAATACGGATGGCTAGCAACTTGCGGAACCATGGCCAACGAAAGCGCTTTGAAAATCACTCGGCAAAAACACTCTCCAGCTCGAATGGTTGTGTCTTTCAAAAATGCCTTTGCTGGACGCTCAACAATGATGGCCGAAGTGACGGACAATCCAGCTTACAAAGTCGGTTTGCCTGAGTATCATGAACTTTTGCGAATTCCATTTTATGATAAGCGAGATCCGCAAAGTTCGGAAAAATCGCTGCGAGCTTTGAAAGAACATGTCAGCAAACACGAAAAGAACATTTCAACTTTTGTTTTTGAACCGATGCTTGGTGAAGGTGGATATCAGGCGGCCCCGCGCGATTTCTTTGTTCCTATGCTTGAGTTTTGCAAAACGCAGAAAATCGCCATCTGGGCGGATGAAGTGCAAACTTTCACTCGGACCGGAGAAATTTTCGCATTTGAAACTTTGGACATTGGGCAGTACATCGATCTTTGCACAATCGCCAAGACAGCCCAAGTGGGAGCAACACTTTATACTGAAGAGTACAATCCTCAACCGGGTTTGATCGCTGGAACTTTTTCTGGATCCACACCAGCTCTGTCTGCCGGGATTGAAATTCTCACCATGCTTCAAGAGGGATATTTAGGTCCTCAAGGACGAATCCAGCAAATCCACCAAAAATTCATTGCTATGCTCAATGAGCTCAATTCGACTACCTGCAAAGGTCAGCTGACGGATGCTGGTGGAATGGGATTGATGATTGCGGTGACTCCCTATGAAGGTAAGAAAGAGCAAGTGGATGCTCTTTTGAAGCGGCTTTTCGCCAATGGCCTGATTGCTTTCAATTGCGGCAAGGATCCCATTCGGGTTCGTTTTTTGGTGCCGGCAATCATTCAAGATGCGGACATCGAAGTCGCAAAAAAAATCTTAGAGAAAAGCATTCTTGAAGGGCTTGCATGACCTTTGTTGAGGCTTGTCGCAAAATCATTTCGTTTGATACTTCGCCTCAGGCTGGGACGAGAGAACTCGTTCACTGGCTGAGCGAATTTGCGAAGAGCCGAGGTTTATTTGTTGAAGTGGATGAGGAAGTTTTAGGAAATTTTGAACAAGCGAATATTCTCATTCGTCCCGTTCCACAAAGACCGCAAGTTGAATTTCTGCTTCAAACTCATCTGGACACTCCTGATCCGGGCCCCTTTGGCCTGTGGTCAGAGACGGGGCATAATCCTTTTGATGCTCATATCATCGATCAAAAAATCCATGGCTTGGGTGCTGCTGATGTGAAATTGGATTTTCTCTGCAAGCTCGAAGCGCTTTCCGCTTTTTCTCAAGATTCCCAGTGGCGCCTTCCGCCTGTTCTGGTTGGCACTTATGGGGAAGAGCTGGGAATGCCTGGCGCTTTGAAGCTCATTCGAAAAAATAAATTTTCAGCTAAAATGGCAGTGATCGGTGAGCCCAGCAACCTTTCTCTGATCACTGCTGGCAAAGGGATGGCGGCAGTAGAAATTCGCATTCCCTACAGTGATGAAGAAAGAAATTACCGGTTCGAGCACAATTTAAGAGAAAGCACTTCCTCTCAAAGCCGGATTTTCAACGGCAAATCCGCGCACTCTTCGACACCGCATTTGGGTGAAAGCGCCCTCAAGAAAATGTTCGATTACCTTTTGCAGCTTCCGGAAAATATCGTAGTGATGGAAATGGATGGCGGCGTGAATTTCAACACTGTTCCTGCCAATGCCTTTCTTGAAATTGATCCAGTTTCTGGATTTTCAGATCCAATGTCTAAAAAAGTATCGACTCTCTACCGGGCGATTTTGGAAATGGAAACTCAATTTCTATCTTATCAAGATCCGGATTTCACTCCCTCGCATCCGACTCTGAATATCGGCTTGGTTCGCACATTTGAGGATCATGTGTTTATTTCTGGAACTTGCCGTCTGCCTCCGGTTGTCACTCAAGAGATTTATGATGGGTGGATGGCGCTTTTAAAGAAAAAAGCAGAATCTGTTGGGGCTGATTTTCGTGTGACTGATTATAAGAGACCGTATCGGACGAATGAAAATTCCCCCTTTGTAAAAGGCTGTTTAGCCGAGCTGGATGAAATGGGACTTTCAACACAGACAGGCACCCAGTCCTCGACAAATGAGGCCAGCTTGTGGTCAAGAATAGGTATCGAATGCATTTCGTTTGGTCCCGGCGTTCGTGAGGGCAACATTCATACTCCTCAGGAAAATGTGGCAATCGATGATCTCAAAAAATCTGTCGAATTCTATCGCCGGGTGATTGAAAGGTTTTGTTTATGAGTTTCATTGTCCGTCCTGTGAAACATGAAGACCTCAACCAGCTTTGTGATTTGGCGAAGCAATTCACTTTGCTCAATCTGCCAGGCGAGAAAAAAATCATTTCTCAAAAAATCGATCGCAGTCTTCAGGCTTTCATGGGCAAATTGCCAAAGCATGAATCCGAGTACTTGTTTGTTCTTGAGGACACTGAAGAGCAATTGGTCGTTGGAAGCTCTTTGATCATGGCAAAACATGGAACCGAGGAAATTCCTCACAACTTCTTTAAAATCCTCAAGCGCAATCATTACAGCGATGATCTTGGAATTGGCTTTATCCATCAGGTGTTGCGTTTTCAATTGGATATGGATGGACCCACTGAAATTGGCGGACTTCTCGTTGATAAAATTTATCGCAGACGTCCTGAAAAATTAGGAAAGCAAATTTCACTGTCTCGTTTTCTTTATATGGCTTTGAATATGGATCGATTCGAAGACCGAGTTCTCTGTGAGCTGACCCCACCTTTGACAGATGAGGGTCGTTCCGAATTTTGGGAGGCTCTGGGTCGTCGGTTCACAGGACTTCCTTATCAAGAAGCCGACATGCTTTCACAAAATCACAAAGAATT
>JBGGMM010000034.1:0-9272 GCA_041288045.1 Pseudobdellovibrionaceae bacterium
TTTCTCAAAACCTAGGTCCTGAGACAAGTGCAAAACTGTCTCAGAACGAGATATAATCAGAGTCTAGAGGGCTTTTTTTGGCTCTGATTGTCACTTTCTGATATTCTCAAAATGACGATCTGAGACAGATTTTGGGTCAAAGTGACGGGGGAGATGGATGAAGCGTTTTGTCGCTAGCATTCTCATTTTGGGAACACTGCTTTTTACTTTCCAAAATTGTGGCAAAGCTGGTTTCGAGAACGAAGAGTTCACGGATCAATTGAGCACCGCACAGGAAGTTGACCCCAAATTAGCAAATCTGCCTTTTCCCTATCAGATTTCAGTCAATCAAATTGCCCACATGTCCTGTCCATTGAATGTTTCAAATCCCAGTGTCAGCTCGCCTTATTTTTCCTGGAAAGTGGGAGCTTTTGACAATCCGGCCGATGTTCCCACCTCAAAGTTGAACATTCGACCTGCCGGCCTTCAATTGTCGTCTCAATTTGTCAAGGGATGGACTCAAGTTGCTGCTAGCTACAGCTCGACAGTTCAGCCACAAAAACTGCAGGAAGCTTTGACCACTTTGCCATCTGTTGCAAACACTCAGCTGCAAATGTCATTTCGAAAAACGACAAATCCAGCAACGGACCTGATGCAGATGCCAGCATCTGGGGACTCTCCAACTGTGAACTTTATGCCAATGATTTCGACTAGCGCTGTTGCTGATGCCTTTAAAACGGCAACGACAACGCCGCAAAACCTCTTTCCCAATGCACTTGAATTTTCAGAGCGCTTTTTAGAGACAAGTTTGATTGTTCCCTCGATTTACGGAAACAATGATTGGGCCTTGCGAGCCAATTATGATGCCAGTTACTTGGCAATCGGATTTGCTAAGAAAGCAGAAGGTGCAACTGAAGCTTCTACTGTTTTGGTGGGGCCGAGCACTGACACTCGATTTGCCTATGGCAAAGGCTACCGAGTTCATTTTGGCGTGGCCAATCCACACACTGGAACGACTTTGTATCCACCTTCAGATTCCTTGTCGGTTGTTGAGGAAAATGAATTGGAAACTGGATACGCCACTTCGGGAGTTTCTTGGGACTGCAGTTATAAATTTAAGATCGTCCGTCCCCAAGATCGCTACATGCCCTATTATCGGACCAATCACTTTGGTCTCGTGAATGGACAATGTCCGACACCTGCCGTGGTCACAGATTACTGTGCTTCGCCGATTGATAGTCGGTTTGGAATCCATCCCTCCTTTTTCCCCAATGGTGTTTGTCCTTCGAACCGAAATTTAGTGAAAAATGGATCTCATTGCGAAGAGAGATATGCTGAAGTCTGTCCTTCTGAGCCCTATGCGGCTCGACCAACCTTTTTTAGACAGTTTGAAAGAGAAGACGGCGTCTACAGCGCTAATTATCCGAACAGGCCTGCCATTTTACATGCTTTACGCCGATTTCTCCCGGCCAATCAATGGGATATCAATGTCTCTCGAAAATGTATTGTCCCCAAATTTGATGATAATGCCTGCTACGCGAATCCCCCTGTTTATGACGAATATTTCTTTTCTGCCACCCAAGCCAACCCCAATCTGGGTCAGTACACGGGCTGTGGAGTGAATGGGCAGTTTCAGTGTGCCGCTTACCTCACCCTCTGCATTCGCCGATAAAGATTGAACTTTGAATTCATTTTGTTAGCCTTTTTGAAGGGACACATTCAAAAAGGGGCGAACATGTTTGGAGCTTTGCGAAGTTCACTGATGGTGACTGCGGTTTTTATCTCTTTCACTGCTCAAGCTCACATCGGAGCTGTTTCTGGAGCTACAGGACAGACAGGAATGGCCGCGGTTGAAGCCAGCGAAACTCCTTTTGGCAATCCGGCAGCTCTCGCTTTTTTGACCGGCTATTATTTCACTGCAGGTTACGGGTCGACTCAAAAAAATCAGATGGGAAATGCGCAGGATCTTTCTGTCAGTTTGACGGACAATATGAAAGACACTGTTGTTCCGACGTCTTTGTCTTACGCTCAAAGCACGAATCGACCTTCGGGCTATCTTGAGGACGTCTACAATCGTGATTTCAAGCTTTCTTTCGGAAATTTTATCTATTCTGGATTTGCCTTTGGACTTGGGGTCAATCACACCAACACCAAACTTCCGACTGATCAATATTCTCAGACGAATGTGCAAACAGGACTTCTTTGGGCGCCAAATAAGAATTATGGCGTTGCTCTCGTTTTTGAGAATCTTTTGCCACCCAATCAGGAAGTTCCTCAAGAGTTTCGCCAACAACAGACAATGGGTTTAGGAACCAGTTTCAATTACAAAAAATTTGTTCGTTTCAAAGCCGATGTGACTTCGGCTTCCAACAACTCCTTTGGCAAACCTCTTTTGGCGGCGGGGATGGAAAGCTATATGAATCGCTGGTTGATCCTGAGATGGGGGCTGCAAAGGAACAACGAATTGGATGCCAATCTCTATACAGGCGGCCTGGGCTTTGTGGGGCCTAAATTCGGACTTCATTATGCCTATGAAAATAGCCCACAAAACGAGAGTTTAACCCGGCACTCAGTTGACTTGGCTTTGCCGATTTGGTAGCTGTGCCTTCTTCCGGAGGTATCCATTGGCATCTAAAACAAAAGCAACTGAATCACGACGTGCTCGCAAAATCAAAAACCAGGGCAAAAAGCGCAAAGCTGCAGCTCGCACTCAAGGCACGACAAAGTCGCCAAAAACTCTTTTCAAAGATTAATTGAATCGAGACAAGGTCAGCAGAAATTTTATTGGTTCTGACTGACCTGAGAGCGCACACGCAAGGTTGCCGGCTTTTCTTTGGCCTCGCCCTTGAGATCCCATTGAACTGGAATTTCCACCCAGCCTTCCTGTCCGGGATAAAACTTCCAAGTTTTTAAGGCTTTCAAAGTTTTTGCATCTAATTCTCTGTGGCCAGAACTTTTCATCATTTTAAAGTCAGTCAGCATTCCCTCTTTGGTGACATAGGCTATGAAGGCCACGTCACCCTGACGCCTTCGCAAGCGATCATCGGCATCATACTGGGGCCGCTTGTTTCCAGGAACGGGTTTCAAGTCTTCGATGGACCGAACATCACCATTGCCACCAGTGCCTGCGGTTGAAGTTCCCTGAACGGCTTGAGCTTGATCTTGGGCTATTTTCGCCTCTTTTGCTAAGCGAGCGGCTTCAGCTTGGCGAGCTTCTTCAGCTGCTTTTTCAGCAGCCAAAGCCTTGGCGGTGGCTGCTGCTGCGAGAGCTTTTTTCTCTTCTTGGCGCTTCATCTCGTCCGCTTTTGCCATTTCAGCTGCTTCTTCTTCATTCCTTTTTTGAATGGCTGCGAGCTTTTCTTCTTGTTCTTGAAGGTCTTTTTCAGCCTGTTGAGAGAGATCTTCGGTCGCAGCTGCGACGGTCTCTTCGGTGTCATCGGTTTTTACTTCTTCAGCAATTTCTTCTGAGGCTGTTGTTGTTGCAGGGATGACAACTGGCGATTCTTCTTGAGTCACCGGAGCTTCTTTGGCTTCGTGTTTGGCGGCAGGAAGAGCTGTGGCAACGACGGCTTTAGGAGCTGCGGCTTTGGGTTTCGCTGCTTTCGGGGCAGGAGTTGGCGCCGGTGCAGGAGCTAGCTTCGCGACGGGAGCTTCTTTTTGGGGAAGATCCACCGCTGGTGCTTCTGCCGGTTTTGCTTTTTCGGCTTGTACAGGAGCTTCTGAAACGACTGGTAGAGGTGTGTCTTCAGCAGTCACTTCAATTGTGGTGGGAGTAGGAATGTCTGATTTCAAAGTCAAAGACATCACTCCAGCTGCCAAAGCCACGTGTGTGAACGTTGAGAGAAGAACAAAGCCGTATTTTCGAGTTTCAGAATGTGCGCTCATTGGGAAAACCCTCCAGACGGCATTAACACTACAAGATTTAGACCGAGGTAAGGCCTCGGTTCCTTTGAGGATTTCTTAGGTTTTGGGAAAAGATTTCAATCTTGTACTGGAAATGGTCAGTTGCTGGGGTTCACAGGTCTCGAGCACAGCTGTGCCGATGGTAAATCCAGTGCAAATTTTTAAGCCATGGCGACGAGCCCTGGTGGGACTTCTCCATTTTCGATGGCTTTTGCTAGCTTGAAGTGATCGGCATGGCCGATCCAGCGAGTGGCTTCGCTCCATTCCATGACATCTGGATTGGGGATATTGGTTTTTTTCATTTGTAGAATGTTTTTTTCGGTTTGTTCGAGATCTGATTTTTTCAAATCTCCATCTGTAAGGGCTTTTTCAATTCGCTCAATGGCCTTTGCTGGCGAATCGGCTTCATTGCAATAGAGAAGCAGGTCGGCTCCGGCTTGCAAAGCGCGGACTGGGATTTGGTTTTTATCATAATGATTGGCCAGAGCTTTCATATCCAAATCATCCGTGATGATCAGGCCTCGGTATCTCAGTTCGTTGCGGGCGATGTCTTTGAGGAATTTTTGAGAAAGAGTCACTGGCCATTCGGGATCAATTTTTGGAAACTGAATGTGTGCAGTCATTGTCATTTCAAGTCGGGATCTGAAAGCTTTTTTAAATGGGATCAGCTCTAAAGAATTCAAACGATCCATGTCTGCTTGTTCGACTGGCAAATCTTCGTGAGAATCAACGATTGTATCGCCATGTCCGGGGAAATGTTTGGCGCAGGGGATGACTTCTGACTTCATGTAGCCGCGGATCAAAGCCGAAGAGTGTTTGGCGACCATTTCAGGATCTGTGCTGATGGCGCGATCACCAATCACTGTGTTTTTAGGATTACTGAAAACATCAATGCAAGGAGCAAAATCCAGATTAATGCCGACGGCTTTCAGTTCTTCCCCCATGAATTTTGCAAAATTAAAAGTCACTGATGGAGAATCCAAGTCACCGATTTTTTTTAGTGGAGGCCATTGGGTGAAAGGAGACTTCAAGCGAGCGACTCTTCCACCTTCCATGTCGATGGCGATATAAAGAGGTGCTTTATTCGGAGTTTGAAAGCGCAGGCTTTGAATTTCCTGACACAGATCGCGAACCTGTTTGGGTTCACCGATATTGCGGTCAAAGAGAACGACACCACTGATGCTGTTTTGAGTGATGAATTTCTTTTCTTGCTCTGTGAGCGTGTGGCCGGAAACGCCAATCAAAATGTGTTGGCCGATGAGATGTTTCATGATCAGTTTCCTTTTTCGTTTGGCGAAGAGCCACCTTTGATGTGAATTCCTTTTCCTGCTGGAATTCCCTGTTGTTTGTTCGGCGGCTCAGCTGGAGGCGCTGGCTGGCTGGGTTGAGAATTAGCTCGTCGTGAAATTTCATTGATTTGCCCTGTGGGGACATCACCGAAAAGAGATTTCAAGGTTGTCGCTGGCACTGGGAAAGAGGCTGTTGCTTCACTGGGTTTGGCGACGAGTTCAGTTCCGATTCCCTGGACTGGGGATTTTGTTGAAATGATTTCGCCTTTTTCCGTGACCAAGCTGATGAATTTGGTGCCTTTGAATTCGTTTAGAACTCTTAAAACTTTGATGCCGTTGAGGTCTTCAGGATTTTTGACGAAGGCAATTCCTTTGTAAAGAGCTGCGTCTTCTTCAGCGACTGCCTGGAATTCATATTTAGTGTCCGGGCTTAATCCTTTTGGGCTTCGAAGCATCACATAGGCGAGAAAGGAGCTGAGGAAAGCACCCTTAGGAAGATCTTTTGTGATTTTTTGATTTTTCCCGCCATCTTGAACTGCCGCCAGCAGTTTGCCTTTTTCGAATTTGGCATCAATTGTTTTGACCTGGTTTCCAATCAAAGTGGTGTATTGATAGGAAACGGGTTTCATGTCATCTGTGGAAACAGCTTTGAGAGATTCGGTCAGGTTGCCGCCAAATTCATTGGTCTTCAGAAATGTGGTTGCAACGAACTGTTTTTTCTTGGCGTCATATTCATAACGAACGATCGTGTAGCCGACGTGCACTCCACCTGAAAGAATCTTTGAATAGCCTTCGAACAAAACTTCGGCTCGAACGGCGTGGCCGATCAAAGCAATGGAAATTCCGATAAGAAATGACAACGCGAGGAAAAGTCTCTTCAGGACCATAGTCGGGATTCCTTTCATGACGGGGACTGATTTCAGTTTAGCTTCGAGTCAATCAGAGTCAAAGCCTTTGGGGTCGAGAAATTGCGCGGAAGATAGAAAAACAAGAGCGAAAGAGAGAAAATAAAGATCGTGAAAAAGCGGATTCTTTTCTCTCACATTTTGAAAAATGAAAAAGGGCAGGTGGCGATCTTTGTGGCCCTGATCTTTCAGGTCCTTTTTGTTTTTTTCGCCATGATTGTGAATATTGGACTGTTGGTTCATCACAAAATCAATTTGCAAAATTCTGTGGACCTAGCCGCTTACTATGGAGCGATGAAACAAGCAGAAATGCTCAATGCCATTTCGCATGTGAACTATCAGATTAGACAGAGCTTCAAGCTTTTGACTTTTCGCTACCAGCAATTCGGCAGCGCGGGGACAACGGCCAGCGGTCGGCATCCCTATTCGGGGGGGCCGACGGGGCAGATCACGCGGACCGATGACGTTCCTTTGCCTTTTGATACTTCTTTCTGTGTGCCTTACTCACCGGTGGATTTGGTCAATAACAATCGAGAGAGTTATTGCAAAGAGATCAGCGAATTGAAAGTTCCTTTGCCGGCAGTTCCCTCGTTAGGAGCAATGACTCAATGGACTGGATTTCAAACAAGTATCATTCAGCTTCAAGAAAACATCGTGAAGAAGTCGCAAGAGTACTGTCGCTATTCAATGGCCTCAAATTGGCTTCAGTTGGCGAAATTCATTGCTGCTTACAAATCTGACATTCGCAATCGCAAAAAGCTCCTTTTGGGATTGGCGAATGAACTCAGCCAGGATTCCCCGAAGGACGTTCAGGGAGAATCGATTCGTGAAGGCGCTTATCGAACTTTGATTAAAAATCTCACTGCACAAAATTCTGATGGACTCAAGGGTGTCTATGGAAACTCTGGCACTGGATCTGGAAACCAAGAGCATAATTTCAAATTCATCAATTCTTTTTCGCAGGGGAGTTGCAAAGGAAATCCGACAGAGGCAAGTCCGCCTGGTTGGCTCAAAGAGATTTTCATTTTTCCAGTGTATGCGGTTTTCGATGGAACCTGTGGAGCCAATGACAGTATAAGATTCGCTGCAACCTATTTCAATGTCAGTGCGACCCCGACGATTTCTCCAAATATTCAATTGGCCATGCCGGATTTGGTTTCATTCGCGCAGCAGCTGGCGCAGTTAGACAGTGAGTATCCGAGTTCGGATCCGCAACAGCTTTTGTTTCGCTCTTCAATTGGTTTTGAGAAAAGTCCATGGTGTGTGGGATATGTCGGTGTTCATGCCACGACGACTCCGAAAATTCCGTTTTCGCCTTTGGGAGCTGTGACTTTGAAGGCCACTTCTTATGCCAAACCCTTTGGTGGACGTGTGGGTCCTTGGTACGGGACAACTTGGCAATCGGGCGCACAAAAATCCGACGATTCGAAAAGAACCGATGCGCTTTTGCCAATGCGGGTGGAGCCGCAAATTCAAATCACTGGCTTTGATCCCGGCGAATTGAAGCAGCAGCATCGAATTTTTCCCAATCACAGTCGTTATCTGGGGGATCAGCTCGGAGTGATTTCGGAATTGACCATCGGACAATTTGCAAAGGCCATCCATCAAAAACTGGGGAATGTGAAATTGGCCTGGTACAACCACATTTTCGATCAGGATTTTGATAGCAAATCTGCAGCTGGTGATCCTCTGGCTTGGGATAAAGATTTGAACAAGACAGTGCCGCTCAGAGATCTTGAGATTGCAGCTGTCGCTCCAGATCAGTTTGATGCTTCGACTTATTCAATTGATCCTGATTTTTACAACAATTACCTTTTGAAAATTCAAAAGGGCTATGGATCGAAATTTAATTTTCTTTTGCGCGGTGATTTGGGTTCTCGAATGCAAGGGTCAGACGCTGAGAAAAGGTTCAGCATTCGAAATCAAATTGAAAACTTGAAAGACACTCAGAAAGAAATGATCGATTGGACTTCTCAGCTCACTTATTATTTGAATGAATTTGCGCAAGTGTTGACGTCTTGGCAGCAAAGAACTCCAGATTCTTATGTCCTTGACGACACTCGTTTTGGAAAGTGTGATCAAGACATGGAAGTCAAACAGACGGGCGACGAGAAGACTTTCACAATGGGATCGTGCAAAGTCGGCGGCCGAACCGGCTATTCAGTCAAATTGGTCGACGGATCTTTCCTGAAAAATAGCGTCAATGGCACAGAGACTTCCTACGAATTGGGAGGCAAGGGCCAGTCAGGCCGAATCGAAAATCCTCCTCCAGATGTCAACCTCTGGCCCAACTGATGTCACATTAGACACTCCTACAAAGAGGGTGTTCTCAATTTTGACAGCAAGTAGGGGGTTGATTTCGCTCTGAAGATCAATCCAGTCTCATTTTGAGAATCCAAGAATTCCTCAGAAATTGCATTAAGATACCTCTATCAGGGGCCGATAAGAACGATGTGAGGGGTGTATGAAAATCTGGTTGTTGATCATCACACAAATTTTCGCTTTTTCTGCTCTCGCTGGTTTAGCAGAACCTGCAGCTGAATCCGCAGCTATGACAGCAGCAGATCAAACGATGAGAGGCCCCCCTAAGCCAATTTTGAATATTGAAACTAAGACGACCTTTGGTGACCTGCAAAGTCAGATCAATCAAACTAATATTGCAATTGGAAGTTGCAATTCAAAAGGTGTAACTGCGAATGAATACTGTCTTGCCAATTCTAATCCAGATATTCACAAAGGAATGCTGTTAATTAACGCTCTTCTTGGAGCACAAGGCGTTGTCCAAAGTACAAGCGAAGGATGCCAAACTTATAATAAGGCTATGGGATTGGCGAAAATGGCACTCTCTGGATATAGTGCGACCTGTTCGGCAGTTCAAACTCCCTGTCAGTTATCTTGTTCGTCAGCAAAATCACAGATCGAAGCTACTAAAACTGCAACTTCAAAGTACAACAATTCTGACCCTGGTACAATGGCAGCAATTCGAAGTGAAGCAGAGAGAAGCAGTTTGCTGGCAGACCAAGCAATCGCGAAGTGCGAAAGTTACAAATGGGCTTTAGCTTCCGCAGGACTCGGTCTTTACAACGTCATTAAAGAATCTTCTGCCAATAAAAATTGTGAGAAGAAGACGACGGTTGCTGATTGTGCGAAGAATCCGAACAATCCTGCTTGTGCGAAGGCGATTGATTGTTCGATT
>JBGGMM010000035.1:0-4077 GCA_041288045.1 Pseudobdellovibrionaceae bacterium
TTGCTCCGCTAAAATACATCTCAGCTTTGAGTAGATGAGAAATAAAATAGATCCACGCAATGGCGCTGAAAATAGAATAACCAATTGTAAATCTCAGTAGAAAGAGGGCTGCAGTGCTAATGAGAAGCAGAACAAGATACAAAAAAAGAAATTTTTTACTTCTGCCTGCTGCTGACTTCAAGTGACCTTGATAGGCAAAAGTAAAATGACTCATACCCATCCAAGCGACAAGGCAAAAAAGATTCAAAACTTCAGGCGCTCGCTGAAGCTTTTCTGCATATTGAACTCCCGGAAAAAGAAAAAAGGGAAGAGCGAATCCGAGACCGGTGAGCAAAAAGGCAAGCGCCAGCGAAACGGAACTTGGAGTAGTTATTTTCAAGTTTTGATTAACAGTGTTAATATCATATTTGCAAAGATTAGATGACTAGAAAAGGTTCAAAAATGGTCGGGAAGACAGGATTGCAGCATGCGTTAAAGGATCTAAATTACCAGGGGAGTTCTTTGCCAGTGAATTCAAAGAATTGACCGGACTGAGCCAGTTTGAGTTCCAAGGCTACTTTCCAAATACCTTGGGCGGATTCTTCTGGAGTTGTCGGAGCGCTCTGACCACCCATATCCGTTTGAACCCAACCAGGATGAATGACAATTGTTGATAACCATGGATTGTCGCGTGATAGGCATTTGTTGATCATATTCAAAGCTGCCTTGCTTGCACGATAAACATAGTGACCACCGGACGTGCAGTCAGCAATTGATCCCATTTTACTCGTGATTTGAATCACTCTCGGCTGGCTTGAATTTTTTAATGCCGGCAAAAGGGCTTGAGTGATCACAAACGGAGCAACGGAGTTGACTCGAAAGCTTTCCAAAAAATCGTCAACACTGACGCCCTCGAGCAAGATTCCCGCATTATTTATGAGGATATCGAGACTATTGCCGACAACAGCCGCAATTTTTTGAGGTGCTTCGTTAGACCTTACGTCCATACCTACCAAGTGCAATTTTTCACCAAATTCGGCTTTGAGGTCAGTGAGCCCTTTTGAGCTTTCGGGCTTTCTTGCAACAGCGAATACGGAATCGCCGCGCTTTAAAGCCTGACGAACCAATTCAAGACCAATTCCACGAGATGCACCAGTAATTAAAATTTTCATAGATACTCAACCTCACATGGAAGAAATACTTACAACTGAAGCAGTTCGGTGTGCAAACATCTTTCAATCTTTTCAAAACTATTTAGTCTGTCACCTGTGTGCCCGGTACGGATTGGACTCGACAACTGACCAGTTTCCGGCAACAGTTGAAGAGGTATGAAATTTAACGGCTATTATAAGGAAATGCCTCAAAACGAACTGCACCGAAAGCTCAAGGTTTATAATACCCCAGAGCAAAAGGTCGATATTTGGAATGCCTTTGTCGAATCGGATTTATCAGACGTGACAGGCGACGACTTTTCCATTTTGCCTCGAGTGCTGCCCGCATCCTATTGGCCAGTCATCAAGAGAAGTGCTTACCTGATCACGAAATTCACGATGCGCCTCTTGTCGCTGCCGGAAAAAGAAATTCGCGCGATTATTCCAAAGGGTCCGATTCGAGATCATTTGATCGAAGAGCTTGAAGTTCTGCACCACCGCAATGGAAGAATCACCGGAAGTTTTCGTTTTGATATGGCCATTGTGGGACCGCCCGAGCGGCGAAAAGCTCCCTACTTGCTGGAAATTAATGAAATTGGTTTTGATGGTCTTGCGCGCTCCTCATTTTTTCAGAAAACTTTGCTGGAATATATGCCAGATTTGCGCGGTCGTCTGCGCAGCTTGGACACTGCTGCCGCCGAAGTCCGAAACATGCAACGACTCGGAAATCGAATTGCTCGTCTCCAATATGACAACTACAACTGGGATGAAGAGTACTTGCTGCGAACAGGTGATCGCTTGGGTTCAGAAATCCGTTTGATTTGCCCTTCGCAGTTCGGTTTGGCCATCGACAAAGACGATTTTCCCCAATTGGAAAAAAAACCGGTGCGATTCAAAAACAATCGTGTGGTGATCGGTCAGGACTGGAAACCGGATGCGATCAATATGAGTTTCGCCTACAGCATGGAAGACTATCTCGAAGGTCACAATCTCTACAAAAAGCTGATGCAAGCGCGAACCCCGCAGTATGGCCCCTTTCTGACAGGGCTTGTCGCTGCCAAAACGATTCTCGTTTTGATGGATGATCCCCCATTAAGAAAAAAACTACTGGGAAGTTCAAAGCTGATGTCGGATTCGATCTTGCCGGCCCAACTTCTTTCTGACCCAGAAGTTCATGAACTTTTGAAACGCCCCCAAGACTGGGTTTTGAAACATACAGACGGCTGCGGAGGCGAACAGGTCTTCTTAAACCAAGACGTGATGAAGCGAATTTCAAAAATTCCCGCTCGAGAGCGCCATGAATGGGTTCTTCAGAAAAAAACCCAACTGAATCTCATCGATGTGAACGGATTGCTCTCGAAACCCAAGCAAGCGATTTCCGATCTCGGCGTCTTTGTTCAATACGATTGGGCCAAAGATCGTTTTCTCAATTTCGAAGTGGGAGGCCTTATGTGCCGAGCCACCAACAAGAGTCTCAAGGTCAACGTCAGCGGCGGCGGTCTGCAAGTCGCAGTTCTCTTGGATCGAGCTCGGTAAATTGTGGAATCAATGCAGATTCAAAGTTCTCAATTTGAAGTGCTCTGTTTGGGCTCCACGAAAGCAAGAATTCATTTGGCAGGCCTGCCAAGAGGCAGAATGTGCTGCGTGTTCGCATCATAAGTGCAGGTCATTCGACAGTTGGAATAATACCTGCAGCTCGATCGGGAATTGGAGGTTCTAAATGTCTGCATTTAATATTGTCCGTTTTCGTGTGAAGTCCGGCATGGAAGAAAATTTTATTGAGGCACAAAAAAAACTAGGAAAAGATTATTCCGGTTTTATTGGGGGCCACTTGATAAAAACCGGCGAACGCACTTTTTGTTTCATTGGAGAATGGAACGATTTCGATAGCATTGTCTCAAATCGTCCGAAAATGATTTCAAATCTCGATAGCTTCCGTGACTTGCTCGAAGATCTCGGAAATGGCCTCGGTGTCACTGATCCGGTGTCTGGCGAGTCGGTCGCGGAATTTTATGCGACCGAAAAAACAAAATCGCAACCTGCTGGACAGGAAATGCGGCATTGAAGAACCCATTGAACCGTAGAACCGTTCTTGAGAGTTTTTGAGGTCTTAACCATTTCCACTTGTAAGTGAAAATGGTCGGGGAGACAGGATTTGAACCTGCGACCCTCTGGTCCCAAACCAGATGCGCTACCAAACTGCGCTACTCCCCGACGTCGCAAAGAAGAGGCGGCAGAATAGTCTTGAACTGCAAATAATGTCAATTCAGTGGAAATAACGCAGCTGCCCCATTGTGCTCTTCTCCAAAGACTCGTAAAATTTTCAGTGAATGTTGGAGCAGATTCCTCGCCCATTGCTTGTTTTCGGTGCACTTATTCTGGGTGTCGCCTTTTTTTTCGTGATTCAGAAGCCGCACTCCATCTGCCAATCGCAAATGGAAGTCTTCACCGAGGCCCAGGCCGGTCAGATCTTTCCGCGAAAAACCCAAACCTCGCAAAGACCGGCGATTTTCCCGCGCTTGGTGGAAAATTGCAAAATCGGCAACAGCCCCGGCGCTTGCTACGAGCTTTTCACTCTTTTGCGAAAGTTGCTGCGGGATTTGAATGCCTCTCCGCAAGAGTGCCTGGTCCCCTTTGGTGAAGCCGTAGAAGTGAAGCAAGCCATCTGGCAGGGGACTCAGCTGATGATTCAGTTGGCCTGGGGTGAGAAGCCGCCAGAGACAGGACTGGCGCGTTTGGGCTGGTTTGAGCCACCGGATCTGGCTTTGTTCTGTCAGCTAAAGGCCATGTTTTTACGTTTGTATGGAGAAGAGATCTGGGAAGAGTTTCGAATGTCGATGTCGGCCAAGCTTCCTGGAGAAGCGCAAGTGATCGAATCAGGAAATTGTTTGAATTGCGAAAGTCTTAAAAAAGCATCCGAAGTTTTCTCACCCGAAGAGATCTGGGT
>JBGGMM010000036.1:0-5688 GCA_041288045.1 Pseudobdellovibrionaceae bacterium
ACATGGCCGATCCTGCCAATATGCTCTATCAGATGGAAGATGTTTTTGATCAATTGCTTGAGCGCAATTTCTATCGACCCTTGCTCACTGAAAAGCAGTTGAAAGATATCAAAGATGATCACAAAAAGAGAATGGCAAAAGAAACTGAACGCCTGGTAAAAGCAGGGTTCTCGATGGGCGTACCGATTCGCAGCTGCTCAAGGATGCACTCTATTTAGAGGATTGTTTCAAAAGATTGTAGTAGGCCCATTTTTGAGCGGTTTGCAGGCTTGGGATGTTCACCACTCCGAAGGCGAGCATGAGCTTGGCGTCGAGATTGAACTCCCAGTGCTCCAGCTCGATGGGCTCGGGATGGATTTGCAAATTGAGAAGCCTTTTGGCTTTCAAAGCTCCTGCTGCCAAAGATGAGCGGACAGAGACGATTCCGTCAGAATCCGCTTGGGTCAAAGCTTGAAATGGCAACATGGGCTGCGACAGATTTTTCCAGTCCCAAGTGAAAATGCTGGCGCCTTGATAGCCGGCGAACACATCCACACGAATTGGTTTTTGGAATTTCAAGTCACTCAAGAAAGCCTGCACTTTTTCGTTTCGCAATTGCAAAAGATTGCCGAGTGAGAAGGGGGCTGCCAATTTCGAAACGGGGATGTGGTTTCTTTCCAGTGTGTCCAGAAATTCGAGGCCCGCAAAGGGAGTGCTGATTGTGATGATCTGATTGATTTCCAAATCGGAACGGGCGGCAGCGTAAAGAGAGTAAAGACCACCGGCGCTGTGACCGATCAAAAGAATCGGGCCCTGCAGTTGCTCACGGTGGTTCTGCAAAAAGGTGAGAAGCTTTTCACCATTTTCTTCGACGGATCCAAGAGGATTCAAGGTATCGACGACCCAAATCTGTTCACCTGAGGTGGTTAGATAGCTGATGATGTCCTGACTGAAATAGGGCTGCTTCCAGGGGTTGCCACCCATGATGGGAGCAGGCACTGCCGAATTGAAAAATCCTGGGACCAGGACCAAATGCCTGGCTGCGAGGGCCTGCAGGCTCAGAGAAAAGAAAAGACCAATCAAAAGGTGAAGCGAGTGTCGTCCCATCCACCTTTAGATCTATTATTGAGTGAGACTCAAATCAACATAAGTTGAAGTGGTAGGCCTGACGCGAGACTCAATCTTGCGCTCTCTAAGTCCTGGAAATGAGACAGTGAAAGGCAAAACTGGCGCCATCCAAATGGTCTGCACGAAATTTTTCATGCTCTCACTTGTTTTCAAAGTGTATTGGGGGGCGGGCGAAAAACGGCCTGAAATAGCGACTCGGATTTCTTTGATTTCGCCTTGGTCATTCTTGATCACGTCCACTAGCCGCGAGCCAATTTCTGAGCCTCGACCGATTTGAAATTCGATGGGCTTGTCTGTGACCACGCGGCCTGAAGCCGTGCTGAGTAGCTTCCAGCCCTTCACCATGGATTTTGGATCCTTAAAATTGAATTGAATGTATTTAAAGACATTGCTGGAATCGATTTTCTCTTCCAATTTGTAATGGGCTGGCATTCGCAATCGTAGCTCAAGAAAGAAGCCATGCAATTCGTCCTGGACAGTTTGATCGTTGTTGGCAACTTGGGTGCGACTGCCGAAAAGTTTTTCGATCATGTTCGAGTAAGTCGGCAGACAGCTATTGCCTGGTTGATTGCAACCGGCAAGAGCTTCGAAGAGGTATTTGTAAGTCTCGTGCTTGCATTGAGAAGCTTCCATGCAAGAAGAATCGACGATCACCATGTCGGCCAGGTATTTTCCGTCACCGGCGTGCAAGCTCTCGGCGATTTGCAATTGTGTCGAGGTCATTTCTGAGATGTCTTGAAATTGTGATTCTGTGACAGTGCCGGCACTAGCATCCGAATCTCGGTAATAGAAGAAATCCATTCTTGCGGAAGGCACGGTGACGACCATGTCGGTCTCGCGGCGGATCAGTCCTGAAAAGCGAGTGTTCATCAGATCATCATTGGCCAGTTTGAGAGCTAAATTTTTAAATTTTCCGCAACCCGGAGTTTTTGGATTTTCTTTGCCAGCGCAAGGGTAAATCCCAGCCAAGCTGAGAATCCGTGGGTGAAATTTGGCTTTTAAGGCGGGATCAGTTTGCCAGTCGATCATTTTTTTGCGCAAATCCACTGTTGATTCACTCATCATTTCAAGCGAGCGAACTTCGTTGCCGCTCATTTGTCCCAGTTTCACCAGACCGTCTAAATTCTTTTTGATATCGAGAGCCACAGAGGCATGTTTGGATCCCCAGTAGGGAGATCCCAGTCCAATCAGGTTTTGCGTGGCCGCCGCGATGGCTTCGGTGTTTTTGTTGGCCAGAGTGTTGGTGTACCAGTGACCCATGACCTGCCCACCCATCGAGTAACCGATCACAGAAATTTTGTCCGAAGCCGTGGGCATTCCGCCGAGTTCCTTGACGATTCGATCGTTGATCATGGGGGTGATGTTGTTGGGATCATAATTTGTTTGGCCAGTGGGGTAAGTGAAGTTCACAGGGATCACCTTGTAATTGGGATCAACAGATTCAAGATGTGCTTTGATGATCCGATGAAAATCCCCAAACGAAGCTTCAGTCCCCCGCACTCCATGCAAGGTCAGAATCAGATGACGACCATGGGTGGAGCTCGGAAAGCGCTGGAAAGTGGAGCAAGAAAGAAAAAGAACAGAGCTCAAAGCGAGCAAAAGGCAAAGCAATCGGTTCATGACGACACCTCAAGCTTTTATTGTAGGGGAGTGGGGCGGGTGCGACAGTCCAGATTTGGCGCTCTGGTGCTGAGCTGTCGGGGGTTGCCCAGACTGGTGTCTTGGTTCTTGGATTGTAATCCAGGCGAGTAGTGTATGAATCTAAAAAATGTCGCAGCGTTTTCTGAACGCCGCGACTGGAACTCATTTTTTTTGGTCGTTGATTTCTTAATGCCCATTAATCTCGAGAATAAGAAAGAAGACGGAGATTGAAGTCACAAGGAAAAGATCGAATGAACCAAGAACGCAAAAATTATTTGCAGGCAGGGTGAGTTAGCAGGCTATCATCGCACTCTTGAGAAGTTTTAAACCAACTGAGGTCTGTTATATATTTTCCTTTGGCTGGATTTATATCTACTCGAGCCAAATACATACCGACTCCCTTTGGGTTAAGGTAACAGTAGCAAAAATGGGCAGATTCCATACAGACGTTTTCCGCTTGCTGAAAAGACATATCGGATAAAATTTCAGAATTTGTGGCGAGGGTAATTTGAGTAAAAAAGAAAACCCAAGAAAAAGTTATTAAAATTCTCTTTTTCATATTCCATCCTTTTCTCTTGGTTAAAACTAATCGTCTAAAAAACCCAAATGATTATTGAACAAGGTTGCATTTGAAATTACCGACAGGTGCATAGATCGGCCCGCCCCCAGTGAGAGCATCTTGATAGAAAGTGCCAATTCCATTCTTAAGCTCGAATCTTAATCTGCTTAAAAATTCAATGTTGTTGGGGGAGCCATGAACTTCAATTTTGATATTTCCAGAATTTAAATTACTGTAAAATTCTTCAAGACGGCTATTTACATTAATTTCCTTTGATTTGAGAATCGAATCATTGAAGTTGATTAGCTTGCTAAATCTGATTCGATTCGCATACATGACCACTTTTGGAATTTTAGCGCTGGTGTCTTGCGTAAAATAGAGGCTATCTTCATCATCCCAAGCTTCTGGGCTTGCGCAGTGAATATATGGTTTTCTGAGAATATCAGCAGTCTTCAAAAAAGATGCGCCTGACATAATAAATCCGACTGCACGTCTAACGCGTAAAGAATTTTCTTCCGACTCCCAGGAATGAAGTAAACTGTAAAGAGACTCATGCAAGATAAAAGCTGTCAGGTTCATTTTATCCATTTTATCAACTAGATCCATATTGATCGTCCAATGTTTGTTCCCCGGGTGTTCAAATATAGCGACCTGCTCGATTTTACAATTTGAAGGAAGTGAAATAGGTCCCTCAAAGGAATCTTGGGTAATTGGTAGATCAACGCCACGGATTCTTTCGATAAATCCGCAATAGTGATGACCGTAGCCGCATTCTTGAAAGGACCGAAAGTCAAACTGAAGGGCATCGTAAACCCATTTGTCTTCGCGTGCAAAAATGTATTTAGTTCTCTCTAGAATGTGACCTAGTTCTTTTGCGACTGTGTCGGAATTGAAGACTGGAATTTGACCTCTGAGGCGCGCTTCAAAAATATCTAGTAGCTCGACAGATTGAATTTCATTCTGATTCCCACGACAGACAATTCCTTTTCCACCACCACGATCTTGTCCGGCAAATGAAAAATGACTAAAAAGGACCAAAATAAGAGCTGTTATTAATACTTTCATTTTTCCTACCTTTTCTTTTCCAATGGAAAAAGCGAGATCTGAAGTTGATAAACTTTATCAAATTCTTTGTTATTTTCTTGGAGTAAGGCACTTAATTTATGGCGAAAATCTTTTATGATTTTCTTGGCTTTTGGTAAGTCACTCTTCTTTATTGCCAAGGTTGTCGAAGTGTGATCGCGGTCAATTCGATCTACAGACTCCAAAGCTTCAATTGATTTTTCAAGAATTGACTTTTGATATCGTCTCATAGCAGCTGAAGTCGCATCGTTAGAGAGTAAGTTCGTTGAGTTGACATGAACTATTTCAAATCCTGATTTCGTTCTTTTGAGAAGCTTCAGTCTAACCAGAGTATCAATAGCAGATGCTGCCTGAACCTCATTAATACCTAAATACTGACTGATATTTTTCGCTGTGAAATCAAAGGTCTTCATCTTTGATAGTTCAAGGATAGCATCGAAATACCACTCTGAAATCCTGTTAAAGCAATCCTCATCAAGAACCTCATGTTTAGGTAATGAGAATTTATCCTTTTTTGTAAAGTTATCGGGAAAGAACCCCAACCTTAAAGACAGCGATAAAACTGTCTTTTTAGTGATAGGTCGTTTTCCGGAAAGAAGCCCCGAAAGAGTACTATGATGTACACCGAGCGAATTTGCGTAACTTCGAAGTGAGTATCGAGGATTCTTTGAAGTTCGCTTAAGATACTCTTGTTGCAATATCGAACGAAAGTGATCGGGATTCATGATTCAGTGATAGCCGTGCTGGACCTTGGAATCAATTATTTCTGCACCAAACCGGTGCAAAATCCTGCACCAGTTGGATCTAGATATTGGGATGAGTTACTTTGTCCAAAGCACAGTCATTTGTGACAGATTCAAAAAGCAAAAGCCGCTTTAAAAAAGGCAGTCTCCGTCAAAATTAAGTCTTACTGAAAATCAAAGATTTACTCAGATACGCTTGCTCTTACTCGGAACTTGGTGAAGAGCTTACGAGTTCCAAAATTCAAAAGTATCGCCAGCGATCCTAATAAAAAAGAAATGAAACACGAAAGCAAAAAATTATCGAATGGCCCAGCTTTTATTGAAATCTCTGGATCTGAGAAATAATTAGAGTAACCCCGAAGTAATATGCCTGTGGTAATGGCCAAAAGAACAGATTTACGGACAGCTAAAAAAATGAAAGCTCAGGTATCTGAGCTTTCATAGTTATTTTGTGTTCTGAAGGCCAGTGTTTTTAAAGTAGCTTTGTAAATGCCGTAAATGCACCAAGAGCAATTGTAACAATCGTGCCAATTTTAATAATAAGCCGATATTCCA
>JBGGMM010000037.1:0-5113 GCA_041288045.1 Pseudobdellovibrionaceae bacterium
ACTAAAATTTTCTTATTTATCAAGCTCATAAGGACTCCTAACGATTAAAATTCTTTAGACTAATAAGTAATAAGATATCCATGTTTCATGCCAACCCTCCAAAATCTCAAACTGAGACGGCATTGAAAATTGTGGGGCCGATGACTTGCTCAAGGTGTGAATGCGCAAATCGGATTTCAGACGAGTCTCATTTTGAGATGAATTCCTGCCAATGTTTTCGCCAGGTGTATGCTTAAAAGTGTCACTGCTAGGGGATCTGGCATCCATCACCTGAGATCAATAAGGTCCAGGTCCAGACAAACCAATACAGGAATGCAGAGCAAAATCCGATTTTAGAGACATGTTTTCTGCGAAAGACCGAGGACTTTTTTTATTCTTTTCAATTCTTTTTTTTCATTTTTCTTTGCAGGCAAAAACGGTTGGACAGAATATTTATGAATTGGAGACTGGAAAAGTTTGTGAAAATGCGAGCCAGGCTGAAGTCGACCTTCTTCAACCGCCTTGTAACATGAAGTCTAGTGACAAATCAAAAGAAGCAGACTTCGAGAATATTATCGAATTTACAGCCTTTAAAGAAATCGCAAGTTCCGAAATTTCGCGAGTCAGTTGCCAGAGTGACCAAATCAATTTGGTCACCTCTGATGCAGAAATGCTCAATGCAACAACTGGGCAAAGTTGCAAATACCTTCCCCAGATCGAAAAAGCACTGCGAGATGAATACTATCTCGAGGAACAAATCGCCTCGTCTCAATCTCTTTTAGAAAATCCTACGATGAATCTCGGCGCTTCTTTGAGATCGCAAATGGAAGCCAAGCTCGAATCTCTAAAACGAGATTATTTGCAAAATCAAAATGCCATTAAAGCGGCTCGCAATGCTGACATTCTTTTTAGCTCACCGAATGTGTACGGTTCGATTTTGAAAGCAACGGTCGGGATCGGTTCTGGAAAGAGTCCACAAGAGAGCCTTTGTGATTTTGTACGACGTACGGCCAAAGCCTCGTTGCAAGAGGACTCAAAGCAACTTTTGCAAATCAAAGAGAGTTTATCAGCTCAAATGCAAAAAAAAGACTGGCTTCAAAACGATGACCTGAAGACGTATTTGTGGTCGACACCGAGCCGAGATTTGTTTTTTAGAACATATGATCCTGATCAAAAAAATCTGCAAAAATCCACGGCTTGCCGAATGGAAGGAAAATATGGATTCGGCCGGCGCCGAGTTGATAACTTGAAGGACGCGGGATTCTTTGTCGGCAGTTTTCTGCTCCCAGAACTCAAAATTCTTGGAAAAGGGCTAACGAAATTGGCCGCTTCTACGACTGCAATTTTACCCAAAATGATTGGATCGGAAGCAGCTCTCAGCTGGAGGACCATTCGTGAGACTGCCCACTATGAAAGCCTCATGGCAGCCAAAGCTGGATCTAAAGTCGGCGAAGCACTCACGCTTAGCGGAGCGGCCGCTGCTTCCGCTGTCCCCGCGACGACAGCATGCAAAGAAAAAATCGGCACTGTGGAAGGTCTGAATTTCTGCGCAAACACCTTTGGGCCGGCCGAATACAAAAAAATGTTTCAGCAAAGGCAACTCGCAAATGAGTGCCTCCTCGCCTCTTCTTTTGGCCTTGCTTTCACCGGGGCTGCAGCACAAAAGGTTTCAAAAATTTTCAAAAGCTCCGATACACCTGTGACGACTCGGCCTCAAGTGCAAAGATCAAAGCCAGAGCTCGCTGCGATTTCATCACAATCTCCTCAAGCGCGAGAAGTGGCCGAATTGATCGAAAGCGGCGTGAAACCCGAAGATCCAAGAGCCATTGCCGCTATGGAAAAGTTGCTGAACGTGAATAAAGGAAACCTAGCTGCCGACGGCGCCTTGATTCAAGTGAGCGGAAGCTCCCAACATTATCAGACTTTTCTCAGTACCTCCTACCGAAGCATTCAAAGAAATCCTGAGCTGATTTCAAAGCTGCATGAAAGCACTTTCTTTCATGGGACAAACTCTTCTTCGCTTTTGGCATTTACTGAATATGGAAATTTGAAGGGCTCGCTCAATTCAATTGGGCTTATGGAAAGCCAAGGTAAGATCCCATTCGCCGGAGAAATTATCTATGGAAGATCCGGCATCAATCAGGGCGGAATTTCGACCGCAGCACTGGGGAGTATTGATAAGGCCGTCGATTATTCGAAAAGTGCACATGGATGGGATCCTTTAGTCGGACGTAAGGCCATTGATCAATTCAAGAGCCTGACTCCAGGATCACAGGGCTCCATACAAAACGAAATCATTCGAAATGGAACGGAAGTAAACACCAAACGATTGTCAGAATGGTCGAAATTGACTCCAGAAGAACAGAATCTCGTCAAAGAGGGGTTCCCAGTCCTCTATGGCATCCGTCCCACTGGACCTGAACGCCTTCAATTCCCCGGAACGAGTTCTGTCCGTGGAGAATCGATCTTGCGAGAAGGAACACAGGCAAATGAAATCAAAGTCCTTTTTGTTCCACCGAGCAAAGTGGAATTCGTCAGAGACCTGCTGAGAAGAAAAAAACACACAAATGTGGAAGTCGAAGGGCTTTCCCAATTGGGGCCCTAGAAGTGGCCAATTCAAAATATCTCACTTATTAATTTGAGAATTCGAAACTTGAAGATTTTTCGCTCGAAGCCCCGTCAAAGCGACAATTTTCGCTCGGCAACTCGATTTTAAGCGACAGACAAATGACAAAATTTGGACATCTTTTCTTTTCTTCATTCGGAGTTATCACTGAAGAAAGCAAAAAAAGATCGTGTTAAGGTTGGTCCAAATAGAGGGGAACAAACCAAAGGAGTTTTTATGAAACTGATCTTAATCACAATGGCATCGCTGGCTTTTTCGTTTGGCGCATTGGCAAAAGGAAAAGGAGCATTTTACGCCCCGACTGAATATGTCTATCAAGACCAAAGCGTCGATTCGAATACTGCCCTTGCCGAATGTGCAGCTGACCTTGCGAAACAAGAGTCGAAGCTCAGAGCTCATGGTTACACGATTGTCTCTGTCGACGGCTGTACAGCCACACAATCCACATCCATCAAGAGCGGCATCAAAGTCGAAGGACGAATTTCTTTTAAAAGATAATTTGAATTTTCTGGCCTCTCAAAAAGCACGTCTTCGATAAGAAGACGTGCTTTTTTTTATCTTATTATTGTGAAAAGTCCTTCTTTAAATTGAGCAAAGAGCTGATGTCATCAGTCAGTGAAAATAAATAAACAGATCCATTTCGTGAATTTCAACAGTGCTTGCAGCATTGCGTATCGACTGCTGCTTTGGAGTTGGTTCTATTTGACGACAGATGCGTGTGCTTGTGAATGGCTGCTGTTCTTTCACGGCCACAGAAAATGGATACACTCAATAAGGAGATATGTATGGCTAATCGAACTGACCTACCAAGTATTGTTCTTGTTCACGGTGCCTTTGTCGACGGTTCCGGCTGGGAAGGCGTCTATCAAATCCTCAAACGCGAGGGATACAGTGTGAGCATTGTGCAAAATCCAACGCTTTCTCTGATGAAAGATGCTGAAGCAACCAAACTCGTCATTCGCAATCTAAATCAACCGGTCCTGCTTGTCGGCCACTCTTACGGTGGTGCTGTGATCACAGAAGCTGGCAATGATCCCAAAGTTGCTGGACTCGTCTATATCGGGGCATTTGTTCCAGACAACGGTGAATCCCTCGATATAATTCTAAAAAGTGCACCACCCGAAGCGCCACAGCCACCCTTCTTACCTCCGCAAGATGGATTCGTCTTCTTGGATAAGGCGAAATTTCACGCCTCCTTTGCCGCCGATGTGAATGCAGATAAGGCCGCCTTTATGGCCGACTCACAAGTTCCGGCGCATATCGATACTCTGAATGAAAAAATCACTCAGGCTGCTTGGAGATCAAAACCAAGTTGGTATCTGGTCACAGCCGAAGACAAAATGATCCCACCTGATGCCCAGCGCTCGATGGCCAAACGAGCCAAAGCAAAAATCGCAGAAGAAACAGCCAGCCACTCCATCTTCTTGTCGAAACCAAAAGCAGTGGCTTCCATCATCATCGCAGCTGCTGGCGAACTGATGGCGGTCAAGCCAAGCGAAACGAAGGCGCAAGATCGCGACCAAGTTCGAATGTAAAGAGAAGCTCAAACGAAAGCGTGCTCCCTCGGGAGCGCGCTTCGGATTTAACCGACCACAATCACTTTCAAGAGCACTCTGTTCAAAAAAAAGTCAGTCGAGTGACAATTTAGATCTCACTGCAGGCTCACGACCCTTTAAACATCATATATTCGCAACCAATAGGCACCAAGGTTGATCTACCTGATCTTATGAACAAATTCGACTTTGCCGGAACTTTGATAGCTTCTGGCCTGATTTTATTTGCCAACACAACAGCCCAGGCCAGTGAGGTTCGATGCGCGGACCTCCACGCCACCACGAAACCGTCAGCTGTCAAAACACGCGGACAGCTGACTGAAAATTACAAGACTGTTCGATCTTTCATTGAAAACTTTTATTACTTGGATCGGCTCTTAAAAATCCTGTCAGCTTCTGATAAGCCCACCTGGGAAGACTACATCCTCATCAGAGATACAATCAAAGCCATCAAAGTGCTTTCAAAAGATGGCAAAGGCCCACTCAATTCAACAGAAAAAGAACAACTCAATGCTGATTTTGATAACATGAAATCACAGCTGATTGAAAATTTAAAACAAATCCGAGAAAAGAAAACAGCTCCAAATGAGCAATTCTCGTATCAGAGGTTCTTAGATTACCATATTTCCTATTTCCGGATGCTCGAGGACGTGAATCGCCTGCTTCAATTCAAAGCGATTCCCATTCCCGATTTGTCTGCAGTCAAAAGTGATGCCGTCCTGAAAAGAGATGCAAAGAAAATTCTAAAAAATCTTGAAAACATCACCGACTCGACTTTCCACCTCAGTGGCCATAAAAATTTGAAAGCCTTCGAAGAGTATGCCGCAAATTACAATGAATTGGCCAAAAAGAGTCTTGATTTGATTCAAAATCATCTTGCTGTGGCCATGCACCGACCGGAAGGAGCTCGATTCTGGATTCCCCTTGCCGGATTTCAAAATCAAAGAATCACTGG
>JBGGMM010000038.1:0-17208 GCA_041288045.1 Pseudobdellovibrionaceae bacterium
ACGCTCCAGCTCGGCAACTGCTGCTGGCTGAGATTCAAATGTGCAGTGAAAGTAAACCGCTTTTCTGTTTTTACCAATAGGGTTTGCTAGAGTTCGCTTTCCCCATGTTTCCAAGGAATAGATTGATCCTTGAAATCCTTGGATGATGGATTTGTTCTTCTGAAACAGATCCTTCTGGTCCTGTGCTGTGGCATCAGGGTGCATGAGAACAACAACCTCATAAGGTCGTTTTAAGACTTCGTTTTTTTCCACTTGTTTCCCTTCCGGTTTAACAGCCGACTGACTTCCATTGGAGAGGTCCTGCCAGCAAGGTTTTTTGGAAGGGTTGAGTTAACATGGGTTTGGACTATTCTCAAGCGAAGAAGAGGGTTTAGAATAAAGAGCATGGCGCTTTTTCTCGAGATTATTGAAGGACCACAAGAAGGTCAAAAATTCAGGCTCATTGAGGGGCTTCGGGTGGGTCGAACAACCGGCGAAATTCAGCTTTCTGACCCGAAAGTCTCATCGCTGCACGCGCAGATTGAAAGTTCTGAAAATGGTCAGTTATTTCTTGTAGATAGAGGATCATCCAATGGCATTCGGATCAATGGAAACCGAGTGCAGAGAGCAGCAATGCTGCCGGGCGTTAGGCTGCAAATTGGAAAAACTCTCTTTCGCGTTGTCGAGATTGCGGCGGCCCCGTCCCCTCTGGCCGAAATTGAAACCACAGATGGCTGGAAGAGCATTCTTAAGACTCGAATCCCACAGGCGCCTTCCCAGAACCTGACTAGCGCGGCCTTG
Source organism: Pseudobdellovibrionaceae bacterium (assembly GCA_041288045.1). Classification (GTDB taxonomy): domain Bacteria; phylum Bdellovibrionota; class Bdellovibrionia; order Bdellovibrionales; family Bdellovibrionaceae; genus 21-14-0-10-47-8. The sequence goes on from JBGGMM010000038.1 coordinate 781, forward strand.
GTCCAGGCTTTTCAACCCCTGCTTCAACTGGAGTTTTTAGAAGGGCTTCAAGCTGAAACAAAAATGGTTCTTGGATATGGTCCGCGAAAAGCCGGGAGTGATGTCTTAGATATTGAGCTTCAAGAGCCTTCAGCTCCTGACATTGCTTTTGAGCTTTTTCCTGAGAAAGACGGCAGCGTTCGTTTTTTAACTGCTCATCCCGATTTGGTCTTACTTAATGACTCGGCAATTTCCTCCGATACTTTAAAATCTGGAGATCAAATTCGTATTGGCTCCTCTTTAATTGAGGTCAAATTTCTTGTATGAAAAAAGCTGTTTCATTTCGCTCAGGACATTTTCGCAGCTTTGATGGAACGCCCATTTATTATGAAGTGCGCGGCCAGGGAGAGCCCATCGTTTTTATTTACGGACTGGCTTGTCTGATCAATCATTGGCATTTTCAAATCGAGCATTTCTCCCAAACTCATCAAGTGATTGCTTTTGATATTCGCGCTCACCATCGATCTGGAATCCCGTCAGATCCACAAAACATGTCCCTTGATGCCATTGGCAAAGACATTCCCTATTTGCTCCGCGAGCTGGGGATTCGCAAAGCCCATTTTGCCGGTCATAGCTTTGGAGCTCCTAGCATGCTCAAAACCTATGAACATTCTCCGGAGCTTTTTAAATCCATGGTTTTCATCAATGGCTTTGCTAAAAATCCGATTCGAGGGATGTTTGGACTGGATCTGGTTGAACCCATTTTTAAATTCGTCAAAACCAATTACGAAAAAAACCCCGGGGTCTTTGATTTGATCTGGAAAAAGATTGTTGAAAATCCTCTCTCGATTTTAGGGTCCGGGTTGGTGGGCGGATTCAACCTCAATCTCACGCAGCTAAAAGACATTGAGATTTATGCTCGTGGTGTTGCGCAGATGTCTCTGCGGGTTTTCATGCCCTACTTTGAAGACATGATGGCCTTTAACGGGGAAAAAATCGCATCCCAAGTCCGGGTACCAACACTGATCATTAGCGGTGATAAGGACATGGTCACGCCGCTGCAGTTTCAAGAGGACCTTCATCATTTAATCAAGAAAAGCGAATTTGTCAGAATCCCTTATGGCTCACACTGCACTCAGCTCGATTTTCCCGATTATATCAATTTGAAGATGGATCGCTTTTTTGCAGAAATCGAAAAGAAGTGAGGCCTGGATATTAAAATCCAGGCCCGCCGCCGTTTTATCGGTAGGAAACTTTTGTTAAATCAAATCCGTATTTTTCGACTGAATCGTCTGAAGTGAAAACCACGCGAACATAATCGCCCGTGATCACAGGTCCATAGGCATCATCCATCGAGCCGCTAAGGTCCGTCACCTTTTCGCCAGCACGATTGAAAAGGCTGACTTTGTCATAGCCTCTTTCAGTCTCAAAGCGCGAGAAATAAAGAGCGATTTCCTTGGCGCCAGGGATTTCAACCTCATAAGTCTCTTCTGTTCCACCTTTGTACGGGTGAGCAGACGAAATTGCTAACGGTTGAGATTGCCAATGAATTGGATCGTTCATATCTGGGGGCGCTTCTTGTCCTGTCAGTGCAAAATAAGCATTGACCATGCCGCCTGAAGAAACTTTGCTCCGCAAAGAAGCCAAAGGTCTTCTAGAGGCCATCAGTCGCTGGCGAATTTGCAAGTGACTCAGGGAAGGATCTTTGGCTGCCAGCAGTGCTGCGACTCCTGAAACATGTGGAGTTGCCATTGAAGTGCCGGACCAAATGGCGTAGCTGTTGTTGCCAATGGATGAGTAAATGTTCACTCCTGGTGCTGCAATATGCACAGATTGCTTTCCGTAATTGGAAAAAGAGGCCAGCTGTCCGTTGTTATCAATTGCAGCTACGGACAAGACATTGGGAACATTGTAATTGGACGGGAAGTGCGGACTGATGTCATTGTTGGTTCCATCATTCCCTGCAGCTGCGACAAAAAGCGCTCCTTCTGAGTGGGCTCGTTGAATCGCTTCTTTCAAAAGCTCAGATTCTCCACCGCCGCCCCAAGAGTTGCTCAGAATTTTAGCTCCAGCTTTAGTTGCATAATCAATCGCCAGAATGGCGCCTTCCAGTGATCCGCCTCCATCAGCGCCAAGAAATTTTGCAGAGAGGATTTTCACTTTCCAATTGACGCCGACAATCCCTTTGCCGTCGTCACCTCGGCCGCCAATTGTGCCTGCACAGTGAGAACCGTGACCATGATCATCATCAGATTCAGGAGTTGGTTTTTCTGCATCAACAAAATTATAGCCATGAATGTCATCAACATAGCCGTTGTTATCATCGTCAACTTCGGGCTTGCCATTGGCTTCTGCCTCGTTGACCCACACATTGTCTTTCAAATCAGGATGGTGGCTATCGACACCGGTGTCGATGACAGCAACCAAGACATCCTCTGATCCTGTTGAGAGATCCCAGGCTCTTTCGGCATCAATATCAATTCCAGAAGTTCCGTTGGCCTTTGTGTCGCTTTGTCCGAAATTCTTCAATCCCCACAGTCTTTGCAGTTCTGGATCGTTCGGCGTTTTGATGGCTCGGTAGATATAGTTGGGTTCAACCAATTCGACATTTGGATTTTGCGAAAGACTTTTGATCACTGATTTAGAAGTTTGAACAGTTGCTTTTTGAATTCGCACAATTCGATGTTCTGGAATCGTGCTTTCAATTGGAGCTCCGAGCTCCTTTTCGATTTTTTTTAAGTCTTGTCCGAAAAGGGGGGCTTTGAGTTTGACCAGGTATTCGCCTGGAACCGCCTCAGCTTCTTGCGCTTTTGCAGATGAGAGGTTGAGTAACAGCATTGAGGTCAGCACTGCCGAAATGGTCAGTGGGTGGCGAATCCTCATGAGCCCTCCTTGGGTCAAGTGTAGTTAGGATTTCCTCTTTATGTTAACTGTCAGATTAAGAACTGCTAGATGACAAAGATAATTCTGTGCGAAAGCACTAGGAAACTTTTGCCGGCTTCCGACTTTGATCCTGGAGAAATGGAAAACTCAGTTGTTCTGGCTCTTTGGTTTGCTGCTTTTCAGAGGGGGTTTGAACAGTAATCCCAGTTGAATTTTTAATGAGATGCTTTAAAAAAGCCTCTTTTGCACTCGCGGGCGCATCTTCGCGAAAGCCCATCTCCTTCATGATATCGCCGATCTTTTTCATTAAAACCTCTCGGTTTTATTTCGGCATTTCTGATGATGGACTTAAGTTTGGATCTGACGATGGTCTATTAAACTCCGTCGCCAGCGACTTCTTTTCTTTGATTCAGAGTTGCTTTGAGGCGCTCTCGGTTCATGGTTGCGATATTCGCGAGGCTGATGCCTTTCGGGCAAGAGTTTGCACAAGCACCAATCGAAGTGCAGTTTCCGAAGCCCTCGTGATCCATTTGCGCAACCATGTCTCGGGCTCTTTCGCCGCGCTCGACTTGACCTTGTGGCAAAAGCGCCATGTGAGAAACTTTGGCTGCTGTAAAGAGCATCGCAGACGCATTTTTACAGGCCGCTACACAAGCTCCACACTGGATGCAAGTGGCAGCTTCAAAAGCAGCATCTGCATCTGGCTTCGGAACAGGGAGGCAGTTGGCATCTTGCGAATTTCCAGTGTCGACAGAAATATAACCGCCAGCAATGTTGATCCGATCCAAAGCTGAGCGATTTGTCATAAGGTCTTTCACCATTGGAAATGCCTTGGCTCTCCAGGGCTCTAGAACTAAAGTTTCGCCGTCTTTGAAAAATCGCATGTGCAATTGGCAGACTGTAGTTCCCTTGAGTGGCCCATGCGCTTCGCCGTTGATCATAAAACCACAGCTCCCACAAATTCCTTCGCGGCAGTCGTGATCAAAAACAATCGGCTCATCGCCCTTGAGCACCAGCTGCTCATTGACCTGATCAAGCATTTCTAAAAACGAGGCGTCTTCAGAGACATTCTGTGCGTCGTACTCAACAAACTTGCCACCATCCTTTGCGGATTTTTGGCGCCAAACTTTCAGTTTCAGATTTAATTTTTTTCCGGATCCGCTTCCCATTGTTGACCTCTATTTGTACGAGCGAGTTGCTAGCTTCACGTTCTCGAATTTGAGTTCTTCTTTATGAAGCGCGTGTTGTTTGCCGACGCCGTTGAATTCCCAAGCGGCCACATAAGAGTACTTCTCATCATCCCGCTGGGCTTCACCATCCACCTGGTACTCCTCACGGAAGTGACCACCACAGGATTCATTTCTTTCAAGAGCATCCCGGCACATCAGCTCGCCGAGCTCGATGAAATCCGCGACTCGCCAAGCCTTTTCAAGCTCGGGATTGACGTCACCGGCATCCCCGGGGATGCGGACGTTGCTCCAAAACTCTTCTCGCAGTTTCGGAAGAAGCTGCAAAGCCTTTTGCAAACCTTGGGCGTTACGGGACATTCCGCAGTACTCCCACATGATGCGGCCCAATTCTTTGTGAATGCTGTCAACGGTTCGATTGCCCTTGATCGTCATCAGTTTTGAAATTGTGCTCTTCACATTGTTTTCAGCTTCTTGAAAAGCCGCATGAGATGTCTGCACTTTTTCAAATTTTGTTCCGGCAATGTAGTTTCCGACTGTAAATGGCAATACAAAGTATCCGTCCGCAAGCCCCTGCATGAGTGCTGAAGCTCCCAACCGGTTGGCTCCATGATCAGAAAAATTCGCTTCTCCAGCTACAAAAAGTCCTGGAATAGAGCTCATCAAATTGTAATCCACCCACAATCCGCCCATTGTGTAATGCGGGGCTGGGTAAATTCGCATCGGAGTTTCATATGGATTTTCACCCGTGATCTTTTCATACATTTCAAAAAGATTTCCGTAGCGTTCGGCAATCGCACTTTTCCCTAAGCGGCTGATGGCGTCTTGAAAATCCAAGTAAACAGCCAGACCCGTGGGTCCAACTCCATGCCCCTCATCGACTCGAAATTTGGCCTGTCGTGAAGCCACATCTCGAGGTGCAAGATTTCCAAAGCTGGGGTAAATGCGCTCCAGGTAATAGTCTCTTTCGCTTTCCGGAATTTGAGACGGTGGTCGCTTGTCACCCTTCGTCTTTGGAACCCAAACGCGGCCGTCATTTCGAAGTGATTCCGACATCAGCGTCAGCTTTGATTGCAGCTCTCCGGAAACCGGGATGCAAGTGGGATGGATTTGGGTAAAGCAGGGGTTCGCAAAAAAGGCCCCTCGCTTGTGGGCTTTCCAAGCAGCAGTCACTGCGCAGGCCATGGCGTTGGTGGATAGGAAAAAAACATTCGAATATCCGCCGGTCGCAAGAATGACGACATCGGCTTCATAAGATTCAATCGCTCCGGTTAAAAGATTTCGCGCAACGATCCCGCGCGCTTTGCCGTCAACCATCACAAGATCCAACATTTCACGTCGCGAATAGAGCTCGACTTGCTTTTTTTCAACTTGCCTCATCATTGCCGAGTAGGCACCGATGAGAAGCTGCTGACCCGTTTGCCCTCGGGCATAGAATGTTCTTGAAACCTGGGCTCCACCGAAAGAGCGATTGGCAAGAAGGCCCCCATACTCTCGAGCAAATGGAACTCCTTGAGCCACACAGTGATCAATGATTTGAGTGGAAACCTCGGCCAATCGGTGGACATTGGCTTCTCTGGCCCGAAAGTCTCCACCTTTAACGGTGTCATAGAAAAGACGATGGACACTATCACCATCGTTTTTATAATTTTTAGCAGCGTTAATCCCGCCCTGTGCCGCCACTGAGTGAGCACGGCGCGGACTTTCATGCACACAGAAAGCTTTGACGTTGTAACCAAGTTCTCCCAGAGAGGCAGCGGCACTGGCCCCGGCGAGTCCTGTCCCAACCACGATGACTGTGTGTTTTCGTTTGTTTGCTGGATTCACCAGCTTCATGTGAAACTTATGATCGTCCCATTTTTTTTCAATTTCGCCAGAAGGGACTTTTCCATCTAATGTTGCCATGATTCACCTATCTCGCTGAGAAGAAAATATAAAGAGGTTGTGCCATAAAACCCAAAGCCACAATCAGCCCATAGCCAATGCTGATTTTTTGGATCAGCGGCGCATAGTGGTCATTTTTCAGCCCAAAGGATTGAAAAATGGAGCCAACGCCGTGTCGAAGATGAAGGCCCAAGAAAATCAAGGCCACCACATACCAAACGACATAGCCTGGCCGCTGAAAAACCTCGACCATCAGACGATGCAAGTCGCGCATGGTGACTCCATCAACTGTTGTTTCGTAATAAGTGCCATACTTGAAAGTTGCCAAGTGAAGGATCACGAAAGCCAATATCAAACTGCCCTGTATGGCCATCGTTCGCGAGGCCCAGTTCCCGCCTTTTTCTCCCTTTGGCGTCACTGCGTATCGCTGTTGGCCGCGAGCTGCGCGATTTTCCAGGGTCAGCCAAATCGCCATCGTCACATGCACGATCAAAGCGAGAACTAAAATAATTTCGGCTGGGATGAGAATTCCGCCAGAGACGATGGCGTGACCGTATTTGTTATAGGCATCGGGTCCGATAAAAATCAGAAGGTTTCCTGCCATGTGGCTTAAAACAAAGCCGGCCCAAATCAGGCCAGTGAAGCCCATGAGATACTTTTTGCCAATGCTTGTGAGGAAAAACGGCCTTATCGCAGATGCTATAGCTTCCATAATGTGAATGCCCTTCAAATGGATTTTCAATCAGCTTTCACTTGTAATCTTCAAGACCGTTTTTGTCCAGTCGGAGCATCATGTTAGCAAGACCAAGATTTCTTTGCCTGACTTGTCTTTTTAGCTGATATTGCGAGAGTTTATGTGAGGTAAAAAAATGAAATTCTTTGTCTGTATTAAGCAGGTTCCAGATACTGAAACCAAGATCAAAATTGGCAGTGATACTCAGTCAATTGACACGACTGGTATTAAATGGGTCATGAATCCTTACGATGAATATGCTGTCGAAGAAAGCGTCAAGCTTCGCGATTCCAACCCAGGATCTCAGGTTTGGGTTCTCAGTGTCGGACCCAAAAAACGAACTGTCGAAACTTTGCGCACAGCTCTCGCGATGGGAGCCGACGAGGCCATTGCCGTTGATGCCCCTGAAAACTTGGACCCTTACCAAACTGCAAAAGCTTTGGCCGCGGTCATTCAGCAAGAAGGTGGAGCGAAAGTGATTTTCACAGGTAAGCTGGCAATTGACGACAATGCCTCTTGCGTGAGCCAAATGACAGCCGAGTTTTTAAAAGTTCCACACACAACTGTTGTGTCTAAATTTTCTCTGAGTGCCGAAAATATTCTTGTGGAAAGAGATGTGGAAGGTGGGGCTAAAGAGGTTGTGCAAATGCTCGCCCCAGCGGTCGTCGCTGCAAACAAAGGTTTGAACATGCCTCGATATGCCAGTCTTCCGGGCATTATGAAGGCAAAAAAGAAGGTCATCAAAGAGTTGGATTTCGCCGGCCTCAACACAGGCGCATCTGCAAAAACCAAAGTCTTGTCGTTGGAGCTGCCGCCCGAAAAACCGCCAGTGAAAATGCTGCAAGGTGATTCTTCAGCTCAAGTGTCGGCACTAGTTAAGGCGCTTCGAGACGAAGCCAAAGTTCTGTAAAGGAAACAAATATGGGAAAAGTTTTAGTCTTTGTTGAATCAAGCAATGGAAAAATCAAGCGAAGCGCTCAAGAGCTGCTAACGGCTGCGAAAAAATCAGGTCAATCGGTGACCGCTCTCGTCGGCGGGTCGCAGGCTCAGCAATTGGCCACGGAATGTGCTCAATTCGGAGCTCAAGAGGTCTTTGTGGTCAAGGACTCTCAATTTGATCAGTACAACCCAGAGCTGTTTACAGAAATGATGAGCCAGGCTGTTGCCGAAATCAAACCCACCGTGATTCTTGCCTCTTCAAGCTCATTGGGAAAAGATCTTTTTCCAAGAGTCGCGGCACATTTGAATACAGGGGTTCTCAGTGACTGCACCGAGCTCAATCTTCAGGGTGATGACGTGACTGTGAAGCGGCCTGTGTATTCAGGAAAAGCAATGGCAAAAATGGGTTTTGAAAACAGCTCGGTAAAAATCGTATTGATGCGTCCCAATCAGTTGCCAATTGAAGCTCCACAAACTTCTGCGACTGCAGCTACCAAAGAGCTGTCTGTGAAAAAGACTGATTTAAAAACATTGATCAAAGAAGTGGTCAAAGGAACTTCTGAAAAATTAGATCTCACCGAAGCAAATATCATCGTCTCAGGTGGGCGCGGCTTGAAAGAAGCTGCAAACTTTAAGCTTCTCAATGAGCTCGCAGATGCTTTGGGCGCCACTGTTGGCGCTTCACGTGCCGTCGTTGATGCCGGGTGGGTTTCTCATGGAATGCAAGTTGGGCAAACTGGAAAAACAGTGGCTCCAACTCTTTACATTGCTGTCGGGATTTCTGGAGCTATTCAACATTTGGCCGGAATGTCCGGCGCTAAAGTGATTGTCGCGATCAACAATGACCCCAATGCGCCCATTTTTCAAAAGGCGACTTATGGAATTGTCGGCGATCTTTTTGATGTCGTTCCCAAGTTAACTGAAGAATTCAAAAAGGCGCTCCATCACTGATGGAGCTTTGGTTTCGAAAGTATTTCTTAGGCTTCATTGTCTGGCTTTTCTTTAAGTCCCTCTCGCTGACTTGGCGTGTGACTGTCGAAGAGCCAGAGTCCATGAAAGACTCCATTCGAAATCAAGAGCCTCTCGTTTTTGCTCATTGGCATGGAGATGAGGTGGCCCTGATTTACCTGATTGGTCGATATCGGATCGCCACCATCACTTCTACCAGCAAAGATGGCGAAATGATGAATACCGTGATTCATTTGCTCGGCGGAGTAACAACTCGAGGCTCCTCCACTCGCGGTGCTATCAATGCCCTCAAAGGCCTTGTTCGAATTGTTCGCGATCAAAAAAGAAATTCAAGTTTTGCTGTCGATGGCCCCAAGGGACCTCTTCATCAAGTGAAGCCCGGGGTTTTTGAAATCAGTCGGCTTTTAGGCGGACCTATTTACTCTGTTGGGGTTGCCTGCGATCGAAAGTGGGTTTTTGAGAAGGCCTGGAACAAAGCTTATTTGCCAAAACCCTTCGCTCGAATTCACATGCAGTGGATGGGGCCCGTTGGTCCAGTGACAAGAGAGCAAGATCCGCGGTCGCCAGTGCTTGCTCAAGATCTTTCAGACGCCCTGCGTAACGCAGAGAGAGAAGCTCTTAAAAAAATTGCGGCACCCTCCCGGCTCAGTTAGCCTAAACGAAGCACTCATGTTCTAACAAGGATGTCAAAATATGAAGCATTTCCAAGTTCTTGCCGCTTTTTTGCTGGCGGCTTCGATCGTTCATTCCGCAGGGGCCCAATCGAAGGACTCTGTCGTGGCCGTTGTCGGAACAAAGACAATCACCCTTGATGAGTTCAATCGTAAATACAACGAGGTCAAATCCCAAACAATCAACACACCTACAAAAGGCCAGTTCCTTGAAGACCTGATCCGCTACGAGGTTGGCCTCCAGGAAGCGGAAAGAAGAAAGCTTCAAAACGATCCTTTGGTGCAAGAAAGAATGCGCCAAGAGCTCTACAAAGCTTTGCTTGAAAAAGATCTGGGCGAAAAAGTGCAAAAATCCAATGTCACCGACAAGGACATGCGCGCTTACTATAAAACCAACCCGGAAATCCGAACTTCTCATATTTTGATCGAGGTCAAACCTGGAGCCACAGCTGAGCAAAGAGCAGAAGCTAAAAAGCGGGCGACAGAAATTTTGGATGAAGTGAAAAAAAGCAAGCGGCCCTTTGAAGAGCTAGCAAAGCTTTATTCGGATGATCCCTATACAAAGCAAACCGGTGGCGACGCGGGCTGGGGAAACCGAGTGACTTGGGTTCCTTCTTATTACGAAGCCGCTATGAAGATGGATGTCGGACAAATTTCAAATCTGGTGGAAACTCCGTTTGGATTTCAAATTGTCAAATTGACGGGTCGCCGAACCTATGAAAACGCTAACAAGAGAACCATTCGAATCGCTGTGTTTGATGAGAAGCGCCGAGAGCTTTTCAATGATTATTTTGAAAAGTTGAAAAAGAGTTATAAAATTCAGACCAACAGAAAGTTGATCGAGTAGGAGTTTTTTTGAAATTGTTCTTCAAAAGCCCCGCACTCACGGGGCTTTTTCATTTCAGTCTTTGTCTTTTGTTGGCTGGTTGTGACCTGGGTGCTTCGCGAGTGAACTCAAAGCCCGTGGTTCAAGTCAATGAGCGCTATTTGACCGCGAAGGACTTTGCTGATCAATTGGCGCGGCGGTTGAAGAATTTTGATGCTCTCTCCGCAAAAGATCCCAACAACGTCAAGCGCGCCAAAGAGGATGTGATTCGCGTTTTTATTCTTCAGGCTTTGACCGAAGATTATGCGAAACAAAATCAAATCTCTGTGGATGATACTGAGCTTGAAAAAGAAATTAACGCCTTTCGCTCCTCTTATCCAGATGACCTTTCATTTCGAAGAGTTCTCGCTGAAGAAAGCCTTTCTATGTCTGACTGGAAAGAAGAGCTGAGAAAAACTCTTCTTTCGCGAAAGGTTTTCAAAAAATTTTCTGAAAAGGTTCAGCCTCCGACCAGCGATGAAGTTCGCAAATATTACGACGACAATAAAACTCTGTATAAACGCAAAGAGCAGGTTTATTTGCGACAGATCATTTTGGATGAGCTTTCCAAAGCTCAGAGCGTGCGTGAAGAGTTGCGACGCAAGGACTTTGTCGAAATGGCAAAAAAATATTCGGTCGCGCCAGAGGCTAAAAATGGCGGGCTTGTCGGCTGGGTTGAAAAAGGTTCTGTGGATATTTTTGATAAAGCCTTCCAATTGCCTGTTGGCGGCATGAGTCAGGTCCTCGAAAGCTCTTACGGCTTTCACATCTTTAAAGTAGAACGAAAAACAGGTCCTGGTTTCGCGCCTATTGACGAGGTCAAAGAGGAAATCTCTCAAGCCCTCATTGGCAAAAAGGAACAGGCCGAATTTGCCGCCTGGCTTGATAAACAGATCCGCGCCAGTCGGGTTCTCCGCGATAATGAATTGCTCGCGGCTATATCTGTTGAAACAAGGGGTCCATGATCATGAAAAAAACTTTTTTCACGCTTCTGCTGGCTGCATCTGTCGCCTCGGCTGAAATTGTTGATCGAGTCGTCGCCATCGTAAACACAGAAATCATCACTCTTTCTGAGCTCAAATCATTTGAGAAAAAAGTCAGTCAAAATGGAATGATTGATGACCTTTTGCTGTTTGGGCAAAAAGCGGATTCACTCAAAGGAAATCGCGAAGCTGAGCTCAACTATTTGATCAACGAAAAGCTTTTGGATTCTGAAATCAAGCGTTTGAATCTCGCAGTCACTATTGAGCGGGTTGAACAAGAAATCAGAGATATCGCCAAAAAGAATGGCGTTTCTCGGGCTGATCTGATGAGTGCCATCAAAGCCCAGGGCATGAACCCCAGCGACTATCAGGCTTTCATCAAGACACGAATCGAGCGCCAGTCTCTCATCGAGCAAGAGATCACTTCAAAAATTCGTGTTTCAGACGAGGATGTGATGGCCCAATACTCTCGGCAATATCCAAATACCGCTGCTGGGATTTATGAATACACTCTGGCTCATATTCTTTTCAATCCTCGAAAGTCAGGTGGTCCGACGGCGGCCCGCGAGCGAGCGCAAGCTGCACTTAAGAAAATTCGCGATGGCAATGCGTTTGAAACTGTGGCGGAACAAAGCAGTGAAGATCCTAACTTTTCTTCTGGCGGCGCCCTTGGCACCTTTAAGGCCGGGGAGTTCAATCAGGATCTGGAGCGCGCCGTTCAGGGCCTTGGCGCTGGTGAGGTTTCAGACATCGTTCAGTCGAAAGCTGGCTATCACATCGTCAAAGTTCTCAATAAAAAAATCACCACAGACTCTCGCTACGAACAAGAGAAAGAAAAAATTCGCGCTCAGCTTTTTGAAAAATCATTTCAAAAGCACTTTAAAAATTGGATTGAGGGAAAGCGGGAAGAATCCTTTATTCGGATCAATCGGTGAGAGCCCCTGCTATCAAAAAAGTTTTAATCACAACTGGTGATGTGGACGGAGTAGGTCTTGAGGTTTCAATCAAGGCTCTGCAAAAGCTTGGGCCACAGAAAAAAACACAGTTTTTTCTTTATCGTTCTCTTTTGGCTCCCGCATTCCGACTTTCGCGGTTTGATCGAATCCAGGTTTTAGATCTTCAACACGCTCTTCAAATCAAACCGAATCCAAATCAGATTATTGAAATTGTCAGAACCGATTCTCCGGCTTGTTGGGTTGAAGAGGCTGGGCGGGCTTGCTTTCAAAAAAAAGCAGATTCCATTGTGACAGCCCCGCTTTCAAAACAAGAGATCCAGGCGGCCGGCTTTTCAGATATCGGTCACACGGATATTTTCAAGCGCGTCACCAAAGAAAAAACAGCCTTTATGGCTTTTATGGGGCCTCAGTTCAACGTGCTTCTCATTACTGGGCATATTCCGACCTCTCAAGTTGAAAAGAAAATCACTCCCGCGCTGTTGAAAAAAGCTTTCCAAGCTGCTGAAAAAGCTCGATCTCTTTTGCCATCATCTCAGGCAAAAAAGCCATTGGCCGTTCTGGGGCTGAACCCACATGCCGGAGACCAGGGCTTAATTGGCCAATTTGACGAAAAGATCTTGAAGCCCTATTTGCAGCGGCACGGAAAGGCGCTTCGAGCCCAAGGACCGCTCGTGCCAGACGTTGCCTTTTTGCCTGAGAACTGGAACAAATATTCAGTTTACCTGGCGCAGTACCATGATCAGGGGTTGATTCCCTTTAAAATGATTCATGGTTTTGATGCGGGTGTGCATTTGACTTTGGGCTTACCTATCAAAAGAAGCTCAGTCGATCATGGAACGGCCAAAGATATTTTTGGACAGAACAAGGCCAATCCGGGATCAATGATTGAAGCTCTTCGGTGGGGAGTCCGGCTCGCTCACAAAGGATAATTGATGTATCAAAATGTCATTTTTCGAGAGTACGACATCCGCGGCATTTATCAAAAAGAGTTCGACAAAGATTTCGCCTATCTTCTAGGCCGAGCTTACGCTCAATATTTTTTTGAAAAAGCCGGAAAACAAAACATCACCGTCACACTTGGACACGATGCCAGACTTTCAAGCCCTGAAATCAAAGCGTCTCTTTCAAAAGGCCTCCAAGATTCTGGAGCCAAAGTCATTTACATTGGCCTTGTCACTTCGCCGATCTCTTATTTCACAACATTCGAGGTCCCCGGGGTTGACGGCGCAATCATGATCACTGGAAGCCACAATCCTCCGGATTACAATGGCTTTAAGATCAGCGTTGGCAAAGCCACAATTTTTGGTGAAGAAATTCAGCGACTTCGTCACATCATTGAAAAAGGCGTTTTTCAAAATGGCAAAGGCTCTGAATCACAGCTTGATATTTTTCCCCAGTACGTGGCTCGCTACCAAAAAGAATTCGGCAACCTCAAAAACATCAAAGTCGTCCTTGATTGCGGGAACGGCGCGGGTGGTTGCATTGTACGAAAGCTTTTTGAATCCGTTGGATTAAAGCCGACAATTCTTTTTGAAGAACCAGACGGCCGCTTTCCCAATCACCATCCTGATCCCACAGTCGAAAAAAACCTCAAAGACCTCGCGGCCGCCGTCAAAGCGGAGGGTGCCGTGGCTGGAATCGGCTTTGATGGCGACGCAGATCGCATCGGTATCGTCGATCACACCGGCAAAATGATATACGGTGATGAGCTGATGGTTCTCATCAGTAGATCCATTCTTGAAACAAAAAAAGGTGCTAAAATCATCGGCGATGTAAAATGCTCGGACCGTCTCTATGACGACATTCGAAAACACGGTGGCGAACCCATCATGTGGAAAACAGGCCACTCTCTGATCAAAGAAAAAATCAAAGCCGAGAAGGCCCCCTTCGGCGGCGAAATGTCCGGCCACATCTTTTTCGCTGATAGAAACCACGGCTACGACGATGCGCTTTACGCCGCTCTTCGAGTTTGCGAGATTCTCTCTAAGACCGGAAAGACGATCCCTCAACTTCTTGAGGGCTTACCGCCAGCTTACAACACACCAGAAATCCGCATCGACACGACAGAAGAAAAAAAGGTCCAAATCGTCGAAAAGCTCAAATCACAATTCGACGGCAAGACCTCAGACTATCAAACAAACCTAATCGATGGTGTGCGCGTGAGCTTCAAAGATGGCTGGGCGTTGGCAAGAGCCTCAAACACTCAGCCAGTCCTGGTGCTTCGCTTCGAATCCTGGACACAGGACGGTCTTAAGCGAATCCAATCGCAGTTTGAAGCCACCGTGAATCCGATGCTTTGATTTTTGAGTGATTTAAAGAAAAATGCCCGCTCTTTTGAAGCAGGCATTTTGATTGAGAGCTCGTGAGTTCGAATTCAGTCTTTTAGTTGGAAAAATTCATGTCTCCAAAAATCTCTTTCAATTGCTCTTCTGTCACAGCCTGACCGTTCAGATAAAGTTTTACTTCACCATCCTGTTTTTGAAACCTTTGAATCGTTGATGAAGACGAGGGGTAGGTCATCGTGATCTCAGCATAGCTGTCAGGCTTTTGTCCTTCGGAACTCAAAGAATCCATCATCACGTTCATTTTAACTGTTGGGCCGACAAGCGTCTCAACAACAATTTCTCCATTCATTTTATATCGCGAGGAGCTTGCGCCTTTCATATAGGTACTCTTGCCTTCGCCTACCGCCGTTGTTTTGCTTTTTTTAAAGCCCACTTGAGATTGCAAGTCTTCAGTCTTGACCTGAGTTTCGTTCTCACTGTCCATTTTATAAAGAAACGTCTTTTTCAGTTTATCAAAGACCTTTGCATCCTGCTTTTTCTTATACTCTGCTTCCAGTTCTTTCATGTTGGATGAAATCGTCGTGATTTCGGTGTTATCGGTTCCAAAATAACCCATGGGACAGGAATCGCCCGAAATGACTTCCGACTTTGTTTGATTGCTTTTCGACCCTGGTTCTTCTGATGACTCTTCGGTTTCTGGTCTAGAGATTGCCGTCGAGCACTTCTCAGAGAGGTTGTCAAAAATCTGCTTTTTTAATCCAGACATTTTTGAAATTTCTTTTTGATGCGCAGCTTTGCTTTCATTGGACTCTTTGTCGTCTTTAATCAGAAGGTGCGCGCCAGGCATGTTCGTAAATTTTCCGCCTATTTGTTTAATTTCTTCTTTTTGGCTTTCACTGAGCTCTTCTTTTTGAATGACCTTATAGGATGCCGACGGGGCCAACTGCTCGTCAGATGATTTCGAATCATCGTTTTTCTTACAGGCAACCATTGCCAAAGCTAGCATCAGAATTAAATATTTATTCATTGTTACTCCTTCATTTTTCAAAGATGCAGGAGTTTACCAAAGCCTTGTGCTGCTTTCCTTAGTCTTTGTTTTTTTGTGCTATTTTTTGAATGGCCAGGGTCGATTTCGAAAATAAACTTCCTGGTTGTCTAGAATTTTGACAGATTTTTTTACAAAGATTGGGGCTCTAAAATCAAAAAGCCAACTATGCTCAGTTGGCTTTTTGATTTATCCTTAATCTTTAGGTGCCTACTTTAAATAGTTCGCCTTCAGAGTGTCGAAAATCGACTGCTGCATGCGGCCCATTCTTGAACACATCAGGTGAGTTGTGTCGAGCTGGTAATTGATGATGACTTTTTCTTGGGCGTCGTAGAACTCGACGTAGCAGTCAACAAATCCCAAAACGTGACCGAACTCGTGCCGAATGGTCCATTGCACATCCCACTCGGTGAGCGGCGTGTTCTTGTCCATGGTGATTGTGTCGCCGCCAGCTTTATTCACGTGTGGCGTAACACCTGGCTCGAACTCGACATGAACATCGGCATAGGGTTTAAAGTCCAATAACATTTTCCAGTCGTTCCATTTGAATTCATCTTCAATATTGATTTTCAAGAAATCCAAGATGGTGTTGTCGTGGGGATCTTGAAAGGGAATGTGCATTTCAAGCGGACTTGCTTTTGACCAAACGAATTCATGGCGGGGATTGTGGAGTCCAAAGTAAGAATTCCAAATGCGCTCGCCGCTTGGCAGGTGCTTTAAGTAAAACTCATAGGCCTGTTTTCCTTTGATCGCCGCTTCAGCCAACCCTTGGCAGCCGGCTCCAACGCCTTCGGTGTTCTGACACATTTGTCGAAGCCATTCTTTGATCTCACTTTGTTTTTCAGCCGAAAGGGTATCCACAGAGCGAAGAAGATTTTCCACATTTTCGGTTTTCTTGCTGAGAAAATAAAATCCGCGAACATCGTCCTTTGCCTCTAGCTGCAAGAGAGACAAATAGGGCTGCATCATTTTCCAGCGGTTCGCCGTTTGGTAGTTCTTATCCACTTCCTTGGCCCATTTGATGTATTCCTCTTCAGAAATGGGTGGAT
>JBGGMM010000039.1:0-24363 GCA_041288045.1 Pseudobdellovibrionaceae bacterium
TTGAAAAACCAGATCGCATTCAAGTTGTTGCAAAAGAAACAATTGAACTGAAGTTTCAAGCGAATGAAGGATTAAGAGATAAGATAGAAACTCTGAAAGGCTATTTGGCTCATTCGAATCCTCATATTTCTTTGGGTGAATTATTTGAAAAGCTCTGTGATTTGGGACTTCGGGAATATGATCCATCCCGAGCGTTCAGAAAACGTCGCGTCATCAATTTGAAATCCAAAGCTCAAGTGAAAAGAGAGGTGTTTCAAAGAGCCGGCAATCAATGTGAGAACTGTCATTCTACTTATGCTCTGGAAATAGATCATATTCATCCGAAAGCTCTGGGTGGATCGGATGAAGCTAGTAATTTGAGACTTCTTTGCAAGTCTTGTAATCAAAGGGCTGCGATCAACGCATTTGGGGTTGGTAAAATGGAGTTCTATATGGGCTGATCTGTTTTTTTAGTTTCGTTCGACTTCGCCAGCGATTTTGCGAATGTACTCACCGAAGCCAGGGTCTTCGCCGAGCAAGAGTTCTGGGAGTGCGGAGCGGAAGTCGCGGCGACGGCACCAGCTGCGGATGAAGTCGTCCCAGGTGGACCACAGACGCTGGGTTTGGGGATTCATGTCATCTTCGTAGACGAGGATGTAAGCTCTCTCGAAAAGCGAGATGAGAATATCGAACATGACTTTTTTTCTTTCGATCTGTTCATCCGTGAGGTTGGCATTGGGGATTTCTGGTGACATCAGACGTAAATCCGCGTTTTCCAAAAGCAGCTTTGAAAAATCGGCGTACTCATCAGTCAGCTTTTGATAAATTTCCTCTTCCTCGTTTTGTCTTTCTTTTCGCCGATCCAGCATAAAGACGAAAATACCGAAAGGAAAACCAAAGACAGTGACCACATAACTTGCCAGTTCCCAAAATTCTAAATCCATTGAAAAAACCTAACAATCTTTCAGGCCAAAGGCACGAAGACTTTTAACTGATGAGCGAGAAGTTCAAAGCGGGCCGGAGTTTTGGTTTTAATATCCCCGTCCACATCCAAGTGCATGGGCCGTTTGGTGCGAAGAATGAAAGAGTCCGACTGGAGGCTGAGGATTTCTTCTTTGGTCTTATGTTGGCCACGAAGCAGAGCCGGAATCAAATTCAAAGCTTTCCACCAGCGATCCACTTGGGTGCCGATCAAATTGAGAATTCCATCTGAGATGGAAGCATCTTCAGCGGCGATCAGTCCTGAGCCATAATAGCGACCATTGCACACGGAGACTTGCAGAGCTTTGATTTTGCGCACGATCCCGTGAGTTTCAATCCAAACCGAAAAGGGATTCATGCGTCTGGCCACTTTCCAAGCAAAATAAATATAGGCAAAAACTCCAAAGCGCTTTTTGGCCACAGGATCCACATGTCGATTGATCTGCGTGCTCAGTCCTAGGCCTGCCACATTCAAAAAATAAAGCCCATTGACCCTGCCGACATCAATCCACTGCAATTGCCCCTCTTGCAAAACCCGACAGGCCGAGGGCACATCGTTTGGAATCTTGAGATTTCTCGCCAAATTATTGGCAGTCCCCAAAGGCAAAATCAAAAGGGGTTTGGCCGAAAGAATCAATCCCTCCAAGGCCAAATTCAAAGTGCCATCCCCGCCAGCAATCGCAAACACATCTGTCTCTTTGGCATGAGAGAGAATGGCCTCGGTGTACTCCTCTCGGGAAGGAGTCAACATTTTCACGCTTGTTGTTCGACAATTTTCCAGTTCTTTTTTGATTTCATCCGCCCATTCGGCGCCCTGTCGAGCTGCTGGGTTGAGTATCAAAGTGACGTGTCGGATACTTTGCACATGAGACGACTGATTCATATTTCAGATCTCCACTTTGGCCGCATTCAAGATTTTCTTGTGCAAAATCTCATCCAGGATATTGTCGCAGCTCAACCGGATCTAGTAATTGTTTCGGGCGATTTGACTCAAAGAGCGAGGACCTCTCAGTTTCAAGAAGCCTGTCGTTTTTTAAAAAATCTGCCTTTTGCAAAATTGGTGGTGCCCGGAAATCACGACATTCCACTTTGGAATCTTTATCGTCGATTTGCAAAGCCGCTCTCACGCTATCAGCGCTACATCACTGAAAATCTCTCCCCTTCTTTTGAGGATAAGGAGATCAGCGTGCAAGGAATCAACACAGCTCATGGACGCACATTGGCCGGAGGTCATTTTCTCCAGGAAGACCTGCAGAGAATTCTGAATCACTGGTCGCAATTAGATCCACGCATCTTGAAGGTGCTCGTGAGCCATCATCCCTTTGAAGGCCTGACCCATCCCCAGCGCAATCGGCGATGGGGTTACCGGATTCATCATCCTGAAGAAATGGCTCTGACTGAACAAGCGGATCTCATTTTATCTGGCCACTTTCATCATTCGGATGCTTTTTTAACCGAACAGGTCTTTTTAACTCCACATCGATCCATCGTCGCCATTCAGGCCGGCACGGCCACCTCCTCACGTTTGCGCGAAGAAATGAATTCTTACAACCTGATTGAAACGGCAAATGGTGAAGTGCATTTCGAAAAAAGAATTTGGCGAGAGGACTCTGGGCGGTTTATCGCCGAAACAGATCGAAAATTTTATTTGCGTCACCAGGGCTGGAAGACAAGCTCAGTCGAGCCCCAATTTCTTTAAAAGATCATCGATATCATTTTGCGAGAGCTTGGCCTTTTGACCTTTGTTCACATCCAAACTGCCACGCACGTCAGCTCCAAATTCTGAAGAAACCCAGCGCAGCCGCTCCAGAAAAGTCTTTGAAAAGAGCTCTTTGATTTCAACTGGCTTGCTCAGGCTTGCAATCATAGTCTGAAGAACTTCGGTTCCATCCAGCAAAAGAGCCACGCAGATATCATAGAACTGTTCATTGTTTCGGATTTGCGAGCTCTTATAACCCACAGCTTTGCAAATGGCTGCATAGTCGGCGATTTTATGGATCAATTCACCGGGCTTTTCATTGAGAGCCAAACTTTTCGCTGCCCCCATGATCCGATCCACATTGAGGCCGTACTCCTCTAGACTTTGGACCTGATCGAAGTTGCCTTCGCAGCTCTCCAATATCTGCACCATCTTGGCGATGAGAATCTTTGACTCGGTCTGGAATTCTCTTAGAATTTCACTATCAATGTTTGCCATCAAAGGAATCATAACATTCCTTTCAACAATGGCAAATAAAGAGATGAAAATGGAATATGTTCCGATTCGAGTCAGCACTCTTCGCGGCGATCAAAAAATTGATTTTGATGCTTTTATCAAAATCAACGAGAAATACATTCTCTATTTGCGCAAAGGCGATTCTTTCGAAGGCGAGCGCCTGAAAAGACTCAAAAGCAAGAAACTCAAGAAAATGTTTATCCTTCCCGATGCCGAAAACAATTACCGGGACTACCTTCATAAGAACATCGAAATGGCCTATGATAAAGGCTCGGGAAAAGAACTGACCAATCGGGCCGAAGTCATTCAAGGCAATCAACAGAGCAATGCCGAAGCTGTGATGGAAAATCCAGAAAATGAAATCATCTACAACGAAACCAAAGATGCCGTTGGAAAATTCGTCGATTTTCTCAATCAAGAAGATCCTGATTCCTTTTCGACCATCATGTCGATCGAAAATGCCGACCAGAGCATTGCCCATCATGGAGTGACTGTTTCAACACTGGCAATTGCTCTGGCCAAAAGATTGAACTTAACAGACCCACGCCAGATGCAGCTTCTCAGCCTGGGGGCTCTTTTGCATGATTTCGAACATTTTCATTCGGGCCTCTCCATCAGCCGCCCCCTGTCCGATCTCAGCGAAGATGAAATGCGGGTTTACAAAACCCATCCGCGAGCCGGAGCTCAGAAAGTTCAAGATAAAAAACATTTCGATCAGACAGTGATCAATATTATTTCTCAGCATGAAGAGTATGTGGATGGAAAAGGATTTCCCAATGGCTTGCCAGAGGCGAAAATGGATCCACTGGCTGTGATCGTCGCTTCTTGCAATGCATTGGATCGATTGATCACTTTTGAAGGAGTCCCTAAAAAAGAAGCTGTCCGCCGACTGATGATCACCGGCGTGGGCAAATACCCTTTGAATCACATTCAGCTTCTGGGTGATATCATGAACACACTTCAGCTCGGCTGAAGAATTCCCCAAGCAAAAAAATTTTCAGCAATTTCTTTCTCCTGTGAAGAGAGATCCGCTTCAAAAAGCATTTGATCTTCGCGCAGGCGATCCAAAAGCTGAGCCTCTTCGAAAGTGGCTTTTCTCTCTTGCACTTGCCCAGCCGATTTCCACAGCAGGTAAAGGCCCGGCTCTTTCCCCAAAATTTCACTGGCAGAGCGAAGAGGGAAAAACTGCAAGCTGGTATTGAGTTGAAGGTGAGGACCGCTGCTCACTGCAGAGAAAGTTTGAGATTGAAGGAAGAACTGCAGATACTCATAATCCCCGACCTCTAAAATTTTCTGAGGGCATTTGTGGCTTTTTAAAAGCATGGGGAAAAAATGAAGCCGCTCAAATCCCCAGTCCTTTTCAAATTCATGCTGAAAACGTTGCGACTCTTCTGCTTCAAGCAAAGAAAGTGTCAGAGGAAAAATTTTTTCAAGATCCGATGACAAAGCCATAGCGAGTTTATTAAAACATAAGAGAGGTGAAGATGGAAATTTATTTGCAGACATGGCCTGAAGTCGAAAATTATCTGAAGCATAAAAAAGACCTGATTTTTCCAGTCGGCTCCACCGAGCAGCACGGACCGACGGGCTTGATCGGCACGGATTATCTCACGGCCTGGGAAGTGGCTAAAAAAGTCGGAGAAAAAACTCACACACTTGTCGCCTCGCCTCTTTGCTATGGAATGGCCCTTCACCATTTGGCTTTTCCAGGGTCGGCAGCATTAAAGCCCACCACTTACATTCAAGTGGTCAAAGAATTGGTGCAAAGCTATGCCCGAGCCGGTTTTGAAAAATTCATTTTCATCAATGGCCATGGAGGTAACATTCCCTCTTTGCAGGCCAGCTTTTCGGAAATTCTCGGTGAGCTTCCCCGTCTGCGCTTGGAACTTTTCAATTGGTGGCATCTCAAAGAAGTCACGGATTATGAGAAACAGGTTTTTGGTGAGATGAATGGCTTTCATGCCACTTGTGGAGAAATTTCAGCCACCATGGCCTCTCACCCCCAAGCTTTTCAAAAAACTCATGCTTTTGATTATTTTCCCACAGTGAAAAAAACAGATTGGCCTTTAAGTCCGGAGCGCTTTCGCGAGACCTTTCCAGATGGACGCATGGGGTCAGATCCCCGGCTTTCCACTCGAGCCCATGGCGAAGAAATTTTAGCTCGAGCAGTGAAATCGATTGCAGAGCACCTGCTCGATGCCGCTGAGCGAAATTAACCAAAATAAATTTTGACCCCTTCTCGCTCCGATGCAAAAACCGCTCGGCATGAAATCCTTCATCGTTCTGGTTTTACTGACTTCGGTTTTTTTCGTTTGCTCATTGGCCCGTGCATTGAACATTCGCGGTTTTGTCTATCAAGATAAAAACGGCTATTCGCTGATTGATCCTGAAACCTTGACGTCTTCACCCATTTTGACAAAAAGCAGGGACGTCGAACGCGAACTCAAAAAACTGGCCAATTTCGACAGTCTCCTGGGCTCTGGGACATTTTCTGAAAAGGAAAAATCCAAAGCGCTGAATTTGGAGACCATTGATTTTGTCGCTCTCAGACGTCTTTTGGGTTTTTGGAAATCCGCCGACGACTCCTTGGTGAATTTCATTGATTATCAACGAGTGTCTTTTACGGTCAAAGGCAGCCGAGTGGAGTATTGCTATGTGATGACTCCGTCGAATGGCAAATTCTGGAGAATTCTTCTGACCGATCAAACTTCTGTTGTGCTTGGCAGTGTCCTGGTTGAGAATGACAAAGCTGAAATTGAAATTTATGACACTGACACTGGCGACACAACTCAAAGGTTCAACCTTCAAAGGGTTTTCTAAAACTTCCCATGGGTAATCACTGGAAAGCCACGGATGCTTCTTTGTTTTTCTCAAAGAAGGATCCTCAGGATCCTCGGCTCGGGGATTTTGTTCAAAGTTTTTCCGGTTCTCTGCTTGAAACTTCCGCTGATTTTTTTCTTTGGGGCTATCCCGATCATGAAGGCATTCAGCTCAATGGTGGGAGAGTGGGAGCTGCCGAAGCTCCGCAAGCCATCCGCCGTGTGTTTTACAAAATGACCCCGCATGTTCAAAATTTTCAGAGACCGCGGATTCTCGATGGTGGGGATCTTTCTCTCGAGCTCTCACTGCCCGACAGACATATTCAGGGAGCTCACCGGGCCCAAGCCGCAACCGACAGTCAAATCCCCTGGGCCAGCCTAGGTGGAGGTCACGATTATGGCTATGCTGACGGTGCCGGCTTCCTTCGCTCGCAACTGGCTCAGAAAAAACGGCCCTTGGTTTTGAATTTAGATGCGCATCTCGATGTCAGACCGGCAGTGCAAAATTTTAATTCGGGAACTCCTTTTTACCGGCTTCTCACGGAATTTGAAGGCGAATTTGATTTTTACGAAATCGGCTTGCAGCCTCATTGCAATTCGAAAGCTCATTGGGATTGGGCGATTTCCAAGGGCGCAAAGCTGATCCCTCTGCAGGATATCGAAAGCGAAGGGCTTCTGCCTCTGTTCCAAAGAGTTTTACAGAAACATCAGGGCCAGCCCCTTTGGCTCAGTCTAGATATGGATGCGCTGACTTCGACGGAAGCTCCCGGCTGCTCACAATCATGGACCACTGGGCTTCGCTCTCAAAATGTGATGGACAGTATGAGCTGGATGATTTCTTTTTTTGAATGGAAAGCCTTTTCCATTTATGAAGTGTCACCGCCGCTGGATTCTGATTTACGAACTGCCAAATTAGCCGCTCAATTTCTGCACCACTACCTTTTTTTAGCGATGGGGAAACAAAAACCATGAATCGACGGGGTTTTGGCAGCGACAATCATTCAGGAGTGCATCCAAAATTGATGCAAGCCCTGCAACACGCCAACGAAGGCCACGCCCCCAGTTATGGCACTGACAGTTGGAGTGAAAAAGCAATTTTACAATTTAAAAAAGAATTTGGTGAACACACTGAAGCTTTTTTTGTCTTTAATGGCACTGCCGCCAATGTTTTGAGCCTTCGAGCTTTAGTTGCTCCCTATCAAGCTGTACTTTGCTCTGATGTCAGCCACTTGCAGATGGATGAGTGCGGGGCTCCCGAATTTTTTGCTGGCTGCAAATTGCTCACTTTGCCTTCGCAGCAGGGAAAAATCTCTCTTTCCACTTTGAAAGAAACTCTGATTCGAAGAGGAGACCAACACTACTCTCAAGCCAAAGTGCTCAGCCTCACCCAACCCACAGAGCTTGGGACTTGCTACAGCTTGCAGGAGATGAGGGACATCATCACTTGGGCCCATCAGGAAAATCTGTGGGTGCATGTCGATGGCTCCAGGCTGGCCAATGCAGCTCACACTTTGGGTGTCACCTTTCGCCAGCTGACGACGGATCTTGGCGTTGACGTGGTCAGCTTTGGCGGAACGAAAAATGGTTTGATGATGGGCGAAGCTGTGCTTTTTCTCAATTCGAAGTTGGCAGAGAATTTCAAATACATTCGAAAGCAATCGGCTCAGCTGCCATCAAAGACCCGCTTTCTAGCTGCACAGTTTGAAACTTATTTGGGATCAGGTTTGTGGAAAGAAATTGCCGCTCACTCTTGTCAAATGGCGGAAAGACTTTACCAGGGACTGCAAAAAAACCCAGGCGTGCAATTGACGGCTCCCCGTGAATCCAACGCTGTGTTTGCAAAAATCCCCAGGGATTGGGTCAAAAAACTCCGGGAGCACTTTTTTTTCTATGTTTGGGATGAAAAAAATTTTGAATGTCGATTGATGACGAGCTGGGACACCACTCAAGAGGACATCGATGGCTTTCTCACTTTGGCGCAAAAACTTGCAGGAGAAAACAAATGAAATATCCAGCCGTTCAATACCATGACTATCTTCAACTGGCTTCACTGCTCTCTTCACAGAAACTGAAATCTGAAGAGTACGGAAAAAAAGCGCATGATGAAATGCTGTTCATCACCGTTCACCAGACCTATGAGCTTTGGTTCAAACAGATGCTTTTCGAATTGGATTCTGTGCTTGCGACTTTTTCGAAATCCCCAGTTGATGATTGCGAAATGGGAACAGCCGTGGCCCGACTGGAGCGAATTGTCGACATTCAAAAATTCATCAATGGCCAGATCGATATTTTAGAGACGATGACTCCGCTTGATTTTCTTGAATTCCGTGAATTTCTCTATCCAGCTTCTGGATTTCAAAGTTTTCAGTGGAGAAGCTTTGAAACCAAGCTCGGCTTGAAAGCCGAAAGCCGCCATAACTACAATCAGCAGCCTTTTTATTCTCAACTGCAAACGGATCAGCAAAAGCAGATGCAAGAAACCCTTTCTCAGCCCAGTCTTTTTGAATTGGTCGAGAGATGGCTCGAAAGAACTCCTTTTCTGCAAAGCCCGGGTTTTGAGTTCTGGAAAACTTATCAAAAAGCAGTTCAGAATCTGGCTGATGCCGATCGACAGGTGGTTTTAAAAAACACCAAGCTTTCTGAAGAAGAGAGAAAGAAAAATTTGGATCAAATCGAAGCCAGCTTGCAAACTTTCTCGGCCATTTTTGATGAAACCAAGTACAAAGAATTGCAAGCTCAAGGTTTTTTCCGAATGTCTGCAAAAGCCCTGCATGCAGCTCTTCTGATTCAGCTCTACCGGGAACAACCGGTCTTGCAAATGCCGTTTCGCTTGCTTCAATCACTGTTGGACATTGATGAGTTGATGACCCAGTGGAGATACCGCCATTCTTTGATGGCCCATCGAATGCTGGGTCGTAAGATCGGCACAGGGGGCTCTTCTGGACATGATTATCTGAAATCAGCCACAGATCGCCATAAGATCTTTACGGATTTTTTCAATCTCACGACTTTTTTCATCCCAAGATCAATGATCCCAGAACTTCCAAAAGAACTGAAAAACAAAATGAGCTTTGCTTAATCAAAGACCTGGAATGAATTGAAATTTTTCGTTTGAAGAAAAGAGCTTCGAATCTTCAAATAACAGAGCTCTCACCGGCGAAGCATCGGCGCCTTGAATCGGCAGTGGCAAAGCCATCAGGGTGTAAAGGCCTTCAGGCACTTTTGCCAAAATCAGACCCTCAAGGACTGCCATCTGCGTTCGGTAAAGAGCTTGATGGGATTCTAAAGCTTTGGAGTCTTCGGGGTCGACACTGGGTGTGTCGATTCCAACTAAAATGCATTTTTGCGAATGCAGATATTCGATCACTTCGGGCGAAAGTGCCATAAAATCTGAATTCCATTGATCGGGATCGGGAAAAGACAAAGTCTGGAAGAGAATTCTTGGTACCAGAATTTTTTTGGCTTCTAAATCTTTCATCGAGATTCTTTGTCCCTGTCGAGTCGGAACATGAATCACTTGGGCGGGGCCGAAAAAAGCCTCCAGCTGTCTTTTTTCGATTCCTTCACCGCTCGCGTGGTAATGCCCGCTGGAATCCGCATGAGCTCCCAAATGCAAAGTGGTCTCAATCGATGAAAGAAGCAAATGCTGACCTTTTTTGAAATCCATCGAAATGTTTCGACGAAAACCGATGTCGCCTGGAAAAACACCTAGGCCTGGATGAATTTTCGGGGTGAGATCATAAACTTTCATAGAGCTTTGACCGCTTCTAAAACTTCGCTGGCGTGACCGAGGGCTTTGACTTTGCGCCAAGCTTTGAGAAGCTGACCTTTTTCGCCGATCAGAAAAGTGCTTCTTTCAATCCCCAGGACCTTGCGCCCGTACATATTTTTTTCTTTGATCACATCAAAAATCTGACAAGCCGTCTCTTCAGAATCTGAAAGCAGTTCGAATTGAAAATCCTGTTTGCATTTGAAATTATCATGAGATTTCAAAGAATCCCGAGAAACACCAAATACTTCGGTTTTGTATTTCTTAAATTCCTTCAACAGTTTTGAAAACTCAAGCCCTTCTGTCGTGCAGCCTGGAGTTGAATCTTTGGGATAAAAATAGAGAACAATTTTTTTGCCCTTCAAAGCTTTCAGAGAAAATTCTTCTCCCGAAGTCGAAGGCAAAGAGAAATCTGGAACCACATCGCCAATATCTGGAATTTTATTTTTTTTCAGAGCCATACCCCACAAATTAGTTCAATTGGGGTCCATCTGACAAGCAATCAAGTTTGAGCTTCTGGCGGCACGTCCGCAGCTTCAAAATGGCTATCCGGTTGAGGCGGAGCTTGATTCGGATCTTCGGTCGGTTCACCTTCTGGTGGTTGCACAAACTGAGGGTCTTCCTCGGCATGCTGATCACCCACATATTCCCCAGAAATTTCGCCTGGCGCCAATCCTTCACTTGCTGCCGCTGCGGCAGCATGCGAATCGGTCACTTCATTCGTTCCCTTTGGATTCTTGCCTTTGGTTCCATTCTTTTTATCACCGGCTCCAGGAGAAGCCTCTTCTGCTTGCATCTCTTCTGGAGTTGGCGGTGGAGGCACATCATCTGCGCTCTCTTCTTCTTGTTTGTCCACACCGGTGATTTTGATTTTTATTTTGTTGTCGTATGCAAAATCTTCGAACAGACCCACTTTATTTTTTCCGCTATCGAGTGTGTTGATCACGTCCCATTTCATTGTTGTCGGCTTGTCTTTTTTATTTCGATCATGCACGAATTGACT
Organism: Pseudobdellovibrionaceae bacterium; assembly: GCA_041288045.1. Taxonomy (GTDB): domain Bacteria; phylum Bdellovibrionota; class Bdellovibrionia; order Bdellovibrionales; family Bdellovibrionaceae; genus 21-14-0-10-47-8. The sequence continues at coordinate 10,767 of JBGGMM010000039.1, forward strand.
GATCTTCATATAATTGGGTTCTGATAATTCTTGCGCCAAATTCTGACAATTCAATTGCTGAATCAGGGCCGTTTTCTCTTCGACGACAAAGGTAAAATCGCACTTGGGCGCAATTCCTAAATGATTTAATTTTTCACCAATATATTTTCTGAGATTTTTTGGGTAAGTGCCAAACTTCCAGTGAGTCGCATCTTTTTTCTGAAAGTAAGCAACTGGAAACTGTTGACCGGGTTGCTGAACACCACAGTTTCGAGCCATGAGGTAATAATACGGGGATTTTTCTGGCTTTTTAAAATCGAAATCAAGTCCCTTTTTGCATGGAACTTTTTGATCTTCATAGGGAAAACCGCTTTCATCATCATTTTTTTGGCTCAGTCCATCGATGACCATCCCAAACACGTTGAGTGTCTGATAATTTTCCTGCTCAGTAATCACTCGTAGAACTTGAATGTACATGCTTTCGCTTTGTCTAAAGATCTCAATCAAAGCTTTCACATCTTCAGCTTTTTGCTTTATCGCTTTCTTTACTGCAGGCTCGAGATTGTTCAGGTTTTTCGTCATCTTGCCGTTTTTGCTATTTTTGAACTGATCTTCTTTTTTCTCTTTGATACCATTGACCTGAACCGAAGAGCTCTCTCGATCGCAGGCAACAAAAACCAAAACGCCAAAACAAAATATAAAGAAGATTTTCATGCCTGGGCCCATTTCACACCTCAAGCCTAGCAGGAGCAAACCAAGGGCCACCAGCCACCACACATAGGCTAGTTATATCAATAGCTTATGTGCCCATCTTCAAGTCCCATTTTGAGACAGCGCAAAAAGATTGCCTAGTTCGGCACTGGCCTGTCGAATCTTTGATCACAGCTTGTTCTTGCTTGCTGGGGAAAGATTCTGAAGAATTGAAATAATCTTTTTACGATCACGAAGGAGTCTTTCATGGCGTCGGCATCTCAAGAGAAAGTTTGGCTGAAAAACTACCCTCCGGGAGTTCCGCCCGAAATCAACTCCAATCAATTTCAAAATATCATGGAAGTTTTTGATCATGCCGTGCGAAAGTTTAAAACAGGCCCCGCATTTTCGAATTTAGGCGCGACGATCAGCTTTGAAGAGTTGGATCACAAGGTCGGCCAGTTTGCCTCTTTTCTGCAAAATGAATTGAACTTGAAAAAAGGCGATCGAATCGCCATTCAAATGCCAAATCTTTTGCAGTTCCCCATCGCCCTTTTTGGCGCTCTTCGTGCTGGTCTGATCATCGTCAACACCAATCCTCTCTACACTCCGAAAGAAATGCGCCACCAATTTAAGGATTCTGGCGCCAAAGCCGTCGTCATTCTGGCCAACTACGCGGCTCACCTCGAAGAGATTCTCAAAGAAACCGAAGTGCAAAGCATCGTCATCACTGAAATTGGCGATCTTCTGCCTTTTCCAAAAAGTCTTTTGGTGAATTCAGTTGTGAAATACGTCAAAAAAATGGTGCCCGCCTATACACTGACCCAAGCTTACAGTTTCAAACAAGCTCTCGAGATCGGAAGCCAAAGACCTTATAAAGAAGTTGCAACCAGCTCTTCTGAAACCGCATTTCTTCAATACACCGGCGGAACAACCGGAGTTTCCAAAGGTGCTGTCCTCACTCACAAAAACGTGATTTCAAATATGCTTCAGATCTTGGCCTGGATGAGCCCGCTGCTTGAAGAGGGAAAAGAAGTCATCATCACAGCTCTGCCGCTTTATCATATTTTTTCTCTGACAGTGAACTGCCTGGCCTTTATGACTTACGGCGGTCACAACATTCTAATCACCAATCCAAAAGACATTCCAGCTTTTATCAAAACACTGAGATCGACTCCTTTCACTGTGATGACTGGCGTGAACACTCTTTTCAACGCTCTCATGAACCATCCGGATTTTGACAAAATCAGTTTTTCAAAAGTGAAAATTTCTGTGGGTGGCGCCATGGCTTTGCAAAGACCTGTGGCTGAAAAATGGAAGCAAAGAACCAAAAGCCCCATCTTTGAAGGCTATGGTTTGACGGAAGCCTCACCGGTTGTCTGCTGCAACCCGATTCTTGGCGGAAGTGACATGGTCGGAACTATTGGCATGCCTTTGCCCTCAACCGTCGTGAAAATTGTCGATGACAACGGCAATGAAGTGGCTCAGGGACAGGAAGGCGAGCTCTGTGTGCAGGGACCGCAAGTCATGAAAGAGTATTTCAACAAACCAGAAGAAACACAAAAAGTTCTGAAAAACGGCTGGCTGCTCACAGGCGATATCGCCATCATGCTGGACAATGGCTTTTTTAAAATCGTCGATCGCAAAAAAGACATGATCTTAGTCTCTGGCTTTAACGTCTATCCGAACGAAGTCGAAGAAGCCATTGCCTCTCATCCCGGAGTGCTCGAAATCGCCGCTGTCGGACTCCCCGACGAGCATTCAGGCGAAGTGGTCAAAGCCTTCATCGTCAAAAAAGACCCCTCACTCACCGAAGCCCAAGTGATCGCTCACGCCAAAAAATCCCTCACCAACTACAAAGTCCCCAAATTCGTCGAATTCCGCACCGAACTGCCAAAAACAAACGTCGGAAAGATTTTAAGACGAGCTTTGAGAACCTAAACCTTTTGTTTTTCTGGAAACTCGCCGTAGGCGAGCCCCGATGGGGTGAGGCAATGGACATGGATGGTCAAGATCAAACGAAGACGCGGGCTTCGCACACCACTTCACCAAATTAATTCGTGACGAGCCCCCATCCATGATGTTGTCCGTTGGTATGGTGTGCCGACGGTAAACGCAAGTGCGTCCGTCCATGCGAAGGCTCCCCGACGGCCATCGTGACCGTCGGGCAAGTGAATAAAAGGCTGCTCGATTTCTGCACTCCCTCTATCGTCAACCTATAGGTGCACGCTAGTCAGAGTGCTTGAACGAAACCAGCGGTCGCGCTGTGGTGATTCATTGATAAAAAACCGGCTCAGATTTTCTCTGGCCGGTTTTTGTGGAATTGAAAAATTTTTTTTAATTATGCTTTTTTGGACCAGCTGGCGCACCAGCCTCCGCCTTTGACGAGCATGCCTGCGAAAAGAGTGCATTTGCCGACTTCTTCTCCGTCTTTCATTCCAGCTTTGGTGTAGAGCATGCATTTCGAGCAGGTCTGCTGAGCAAAGGGAACTCCGGCTCGGTCCACTTTGAGTTTGGCGTCTTTCACATCTGAATTTTTGAAATGATACTGAACACTGGCTGCCATACCCTCACCTGGCTTCACCAGAGGCAAAGCCAAATCTCCGCCGCCACTGCCAGTCGCTGCAGTCCCACTAGGGGCTGCGCCTCCTCGGCGTCGCTCCTGAGCCATCACCGAATTTGCCAACAGAACGGCACCACCAGCTCCGAGAGCCAATTTAACAAAATCACGTCGAGAATTTGAATTTCCTTGAGACATCGATTTCTCCTTCTTGCAATAGGTAAAGACAATTGAACACCCAAAGCAAATGAAAGTGAAATGAAAACTTTTTGAGAAAGATCAGTGCTGCGAGTGTGAATGCGAGTCAGTGGCGCAGTGTGAACAGGAGCGTCGATTGACCCAATGAGCGGTCATTAAAAGACCACTTCCTAAAATCATCAAAACAGGCTCGTTCCAAGAAAAGTTCAAGCGATGCACCAGGAAAGGAGTTCCAACAACCAAGAAGAGTCCAGGCAATCCCATTGCCAAAACCCAATAATTGCGATGATGACGAATGCCAGAAACAAAAGCCAAAAGCCCCACAGGCAGAACAAAAAGCGCTAACAAAATGTGAAGCCCAGGATGAGCCAAATAATAACGGGCCATCAGTGGCAAAGACAGAATCAAAACTGGTGTGAGAAGGCAGTGAAGGGCGCAGACAAAGGAAAGCCCCATCCCGAAACGATCCCAATTCACATAGTTCAGGTTTTTCAACATCCAAGTTTTCATTCGTCTCTCCTTTATGACCTCTCCATTGCGGGCAGTCAATGTCTGAGCCTGAGAGTGCCCAGGAAGCTGGATCTTCCATTTCATTTTTTCTAAAGCCCTGATAGCGTTTCTTTCATGGCCCTTTCTAGACCGATTATTTTTGAGCTGGGACCCGACTTTTACGACGCTGTTCAAGCCGCCCCTTTTCCGAAATCTGAGCCGCGCTTTCTGAATCAGGAAAAAGCCCAGTTTTTAGACTTGCAAGATCTTCAAACCGCCGCCGATTGGATCCGCCGTCTGCACCATTTCGAAGCTTGGCCCGACAACCTCAAAGAGCCTTTGGCGCTTCGCTATCATGGTCATCAATTTCAACATTACAACCCGGACCTGGGAGATGGCCGCGGCTTTCTCTTTGCGCAATTTGAAGGAAAAGACGGGAAGATCTATGACCTTGGAACGAAAGGCAGCGGTCAAACACCTTACTCCAGAGCTGGCGATGGCCGTCTCACCTTGAAAGGCGCCGTCCGGGAAGCCCTGGCCACTGAACTTTTAGAAAGCCTGGGGGTCAATACCAGCAAAACTTTCTGCTTCTTTGAAACTGGGGAAGCTTTGCAAAGAGGCGATGAGCCCTCCCCCACTCGCTCAGCTGTTCTCACTCGAATGAGCCACAGTCACATCCGAATTGGAACTTTTCAACGACTGGCCTTTTTAGGACAAAAAGAAAATCTTCTGAAGCTTTTGAAGTATTGCTGCCGTCATTACTTTCCGCACCTCTCAAGTTCTGAGCAAAACCATCCGGCCGAATTTCTGACGGAAGTGACCTCAAGACTGGCCAAGCTTTCAGCTCAATACATGATTTCCGGATTTGTGCATGGAGTTCTGAATTCAGACAATATCAATATCACAGGTGAGAGTTTTGATTATGGGCCCTACCGATTTTTGCCAATCTACGATCCCACTTTCACTGCCGCTTACTTTGACCAAGCCGGCCTTTACTGCTTTGGGCGTCAGCCCACCGCCATTCACTGGAATCTCACTCAACTGGCTGAAAGCTTAAAACTCTCGTCTCCCGATCTTAACAGCGAAGGGATCCTTTCTGAATTTGGCGTGATTTTCGCTCACGAAGTCATTCGGCTTTTTTTTCATCGTTTGAACCTGACTCCTCAAGATGAAGAAAAAAACGATGAACTCCTCTCTCGATTTTATCTTTTTCTGGCCAAATCCAAAATTGGCTATGAGCAGGCTTTTTATGATCTCTTCTCGGGCCTGGATGAAAGTCGTCTGGCTCGCTCACCGGGCTCTGCTTTTTATCAAGGAGAAGAATTTGAAAACCTCAAACAATGCCTGAAATCTTTTTCAGTGGCTGATTCCCAAAAGATCCAGAACAAGTATTTTCAAAGCAGCAAGGCTTGTACTCTTTTGATTGATGAAATTGAAAACATTTGGAGTGCAATCGCTCAAAATGACGACTGGTCGATTTTCAATCAGAAAATCGACCAGATCAGAGCCTTTCGTGGAATTTACAAATTATTTTGAAAGCTGAGGTTCAGAAACAGAACCCGCTGGGGTCTCAGTGTGGGTGGCTCCCGCCGGCGGCTCACTGTGACCAGAAATTTTTCTCAAATGTCGATTCACCCAGCGTCTGAAATCATCGACGTACTCAAAAGAAGCTGGAACCACAAGCAAAGTCAAAAAAGTCGAGCTGATCAGACCACCGATAATGGCAACTCCCATGGAAGTCCTTTGCGCTGAAGCCTCATTGAGTCCAATGGCAATCGGAATGGTTCCAGCAATCAAGGCAAAGCTTGTCATCATGATCGGACGCAATCGAGTTTTACAAGCTTTGATCAAAGCTTGGGTTCGATCCATGCCCTCATCCATCAGCACATGGGTGTAATCCACCAGTAAGATCGAGTTTTTCGCCACAACCCCCATGAGCATCACAATCCCAATCATTGAGAACAGATCAATGGATTTTCCAGTGATCATCAAGCCCGCAAAAGCTCCGGTCATCGCCAGGGGCAAAGCAGTCAAAATCGTGATCGGAGTGATAAAGCTTTCGTACAAAGACGCCAGCACCAGGTAAATCAAAAGCACGCCGAGCCCCATAGCCATGAGCATGTTCTGAATGAGAATCTTAAAATCTTCGGCCTGACCCAAAAATTCATAAGTGATCCCTGCTGGCAATTTGACATCGGCATCGGAAGCCAGCAATTTTTCAATTTCTTGAGTGATCGTCCCTAAGTTTCCGCCCGGCCCTAAGTTCGCATCAATCATGATATAGCGCCCTTTGTTCAAGCGATTGATCTGCGAGTAGCCTTTGACTTCTTTTCCAACTGCCACGGTAGCGAGTGGAATCATATTGAAATTCACATTCGGAACCCGAGTCGTGGAAAATTTATCCCGTATGTTTCGATCATCCTCGTCCATTCGAACTCGAATGTCATATTCGTTGCCTGCCAAGCGATAAGTTGCCGCCACCACTCCTTCGACTCGCGCTCTCAGCTCAGAGCCTGCCACAGCTGTGGAAACTCCGAGAGATTCAGCTTTTTCGCGGTTGAAGACGATTTGAAATTCAGGTTTTCCGGTTCGGTAATTGGTGTCCACATCGGTCAAACCATGGATCGCCGCAATTCGTGGTTTCAGTTTTTCAACGAAAGCACTGAGCTCATCCAAATTTTCGCCACGAATCGAGAGTTGAAGAATTTTCTGGCCACCGCCGCCGATATCGATGTCGCCAATGGCGATCAGCGCTTGCTTTTGCAAATCAGCCACAGCCTGGCGAACTTCGGTTTTGATTTGTGACGTGTTTCCATTTCTCTCTTTGCGCGGCACCAAACGGACATAAATAGAAGCTTTATTGGCCTCTGGGCGATTTGTGTAACCAGCAACTGTCGAAGTCAGTTCCACAGCTGGATTTTTCGTTACGACCTCTTCCACCTTTTTGACGAATTCTTTAGTCTGAACCAAAGAAGTTCCCAACGGAAGCTCAAGAGTCACTTGAAATTCACCATTATCGCCTTGAGGCAGAAAATTTTTCGGAATGATTCCAGCCAAAAGAAGACTGGAAACAAAAATTAAAAAAGCCAGACCCAAAACGATTCCTCGTCTGCGAACCACCCAATGAACTGCTTTTTCATAGAGGTTCTCAAGCCCTGATTGAAAGCGATCAAATGCATTGAGCATTCGAGCCACAGGCCCCTTGCCACGGACGTGATCGGCTCTTGTCGCCAAATAAGTGGACAGCATCGGCGCCACAGTGAAAGCATCAAACAGAGAAATCAACATGGTGAAAACCACTGTCAGACCAAACTGTTTGAAAAACTGACCGATAATCCCCTGCAAAAAGGCAATCGGTCCGAACACGGCAATCACCACCAAAGTGGTAGCAAGGACTGCCAGTGCGACTTCTTTTGTTCCTTCTAAAGAAGCCTGCTTTGGCGATTTTCCCATTTCAATATGCCGGAAAATATTTTCCCGCACGACGATGGCATCATCGATCAATAAGCCCACGGCCAAAGACAACGCCAAAAGTGTGAGGATGTTGATGGTAAAACCAGAGGCGTACATGATCACAAACCCGCCCAAAAGCGAATTCGGAAGAGCCATCCCGGTGATAAATGTGGATTTCGCCGACCCCAAAAAGAAAAAGACGACCAGAACGCAAAGTCCGACACCAATGAGAATGGATTCTCGAACATCGGCAATGTTCAGCCGAATTGGCCTTGAGGTTTCGCGAACCAAATTCACTTGTGCATCGAGGCCGCGTGTTTTTAAAAGTTCATTGGTTTTTTCAATTCGAGCTTTCACCAAATCGACAATTTCAACCGTGTTGGCACCCGATTGCTTGTAAACATTCATGGAAATCGCCGCTTGTCTTTGAAAATCATTGGCTTTTGAGCGAAAAGCAAATTCGGACACTTCGTCTTCAAGCCCTTCTTGCACTCGAGCGACAGTTGAAAGCTTCACGCCTTGGTCAGATCCCAAGAAATTCACATTCACATCCCGAATGGCGTCGATGGATTCAAACTCGCCGTTAGCACGGACGACCACTTCGTTCTTTGAGTTTTTCAGGGTCCCGACGGGCACGTCTCGGGAGGTGTTTTTGATTCTCTCCGAAATCTGCAAAAGCGAAAGCTGCCGGTCCTGCAGCTTATCCTTATCGATCATGACCTGAATTTCTCTTTTTCTTCCGCCAATGATTTGGACGAGTCCCACACCGTTGATGGTTTCAAATTGGTTTTTGATTGTTTGATCGGCCAAATCAAAAAGCTGAGCCGGTGGCATCGGGCTTGTCACAGCAATCTGAGCGATGGGCTGATCGGCCGGGTCAAATCGACGAACCACTGGCTCTTCAATTTCATCTGGCAGTTTATTGCGGATATTTCCTAGCCGCTGGCGGATCTGCTGCTCCATATCTTTGACGTCAGTTCCGATTTTAAACATCAAAATGACAGAAGAAACACCTTCAGCATTCTGGGAATAAAGCTTATCAAGCCCGTTGAGGCTTCCCATTTCGTCTTCGATGGGTTTTGCAACTAGTTTCTCTAAATCCTGAGGTGAAGCTCCTGGATAGAGAGTCTGTACCGAAATCGTTGGGAAAGTGACATCTGGAAACAGATCCACGCTCATTCGCTTCATGGAGATCACTCCCAAAATCAGCATCAATGCAACAATGCACGTGATGAAAATGGGGCGTTTGATGGCGAGACTTGGAAGGTTCATGTTTCCTCCTGAACTTTCACAAAGAGACGTCCCTGTGATTCCAGTTTGCGTTGCTCGGCTTTGAGCCGAGTGACATTCAATTCAGCATCGGCGGCATCTTGTTCCGCAGTGATCACATCAGATGTGATGGATCGGCCGCGCGACAGCTTGACTCTTTCAGCCGCAGCTTTGGCTGTCTGCACTTCGCTCAAAGAGGTCGCCAATTTAATACGAGCGTTCAGCTCTTGATGCCGGCGGTTCAGCTCACTCCAAGCCGATTCACTTTCCAGAAGCTGTCTTTCTTTGGTGAATTGAGCAGCCAGAGCATCTGATTTGGCAGAATCCCGAATGGCATTTTTTGACTCCCAATCCAAGGCCCAAGAGAAAGTCACGCCGACGGAAGAAATGGGATAATTTCGGTCCGTCATTCGACTGACGGCTCCAGGATCATCACTGTCATAGCCATTGGTTTTATACTGTCCCTGCAAAACCAAATCGGGGCGCACTCTTTCAACTGCTTCTTCCGAATTGATCTTTTTCACTTGCGCATCCAAAATGCTGAGATAGGACTCAAGCCGAACGATTCGCCCCTCATGACCTGCGACAAAAATATTCAAGGGTCTTTCCTGCTCAAAATCCTGCAGGTTTGGCACTGGAGTTGAAGGTGGCAGCTCCATTTGATCATTGAATCTGCGCTCAGCAGTTTTTAAATTGTCCATGGTGGTGAGCAGCTGAAGCTCGCGAGTTGAAACCAAGCCTTGGGCATTGAGCACATCGGCCCGATCCCCAATCCCATTGTTGGCTCTTCGGCGAACCCAAAGCTCAATTTTTTTGGCCCGATCCAGACTGGCTTTGCCGATTTCAAGTTCTCGCTGCAAATAACTGAGGTCCCAGAAGATGGACTCGGCAGTGATTAGAGCTTGCTTGGCTTGCAGATTGTAGGTCGTCTTTTCAAAAGATCTCTGTGAAGACTCCCTGGCCCAACGAAGCCGAGTGGATCTGCCGAAGAAATCCTTCCACAAAGACTGGCTCAGCGAAAGCGCCAACGTGCCTGTGTGAAATTCAGAGGCAAAGCCTCCGGTTGGGGCGACACCTTCCAAATTGATGGCTTGCACAGCTCCGACCACTGCGGCCTGAGTGCCAGTTGAAAATTTCTTGGCAAGCCCCAGATTGTACTGCCGCACCTGTTGGTGGGTCAGAGTTCCCCCAGTGGCGAACTGCTGAGATTTATCGTCCAGATAGCTGCCGCCGGCAGTGAGAAAAGGCGAAAGCTCCAGATTACCGGCATCATAGCGAACGCTTGCAGCTTCATCCGAAGATTGAAAGGATTGAAAAGTTTTATTCTTTTTTTGCACTTCGCTTAAGTATTCTTCCAAGCTCATCGCTGAAAGAAGCGGCGAAAAAACAAAGGTCCCCATTAAAAAGAAGCTCGCGGCTAGAGCTTTATTTTTTTTCATAACATCGCACCTTCAATAAAAATTCGAAAGATTTGATCTACGTATTGATCCATATCTTCGGGTAATTTCAAAATCTGATCGGCCATTTTCATCGGGCATTGGTTGATTTGCATGTAAACATCTGTTGCATGCACCATCGAGAGAAAAAGCACATAGGGATTGATGTCTTTGCGAAGAAAGCCCTTTTTTTGAGCCACTTCAAAAACTCCCACCACAGTGGTCAGGATTTTTGAGAAAATCTCTTCATAGACATCTCGGGCGTGAGGAAGGCCAGCCATCATCTCTCGTTGAAGAATCAGATGAATGTCTTTGGATGAGAGCTTGATTGGAATCATCCCTTTCACAAATTGATACATTCCAGCCTGAAAGCTTTCTCTGCTGAGATTTTGCAGATCAATTTTTTGCAAAAGCTCTTCCACTCGAGCCGAGCTCAATTTGGCAAACTCGAGGATCACTGTTTTATAAAGCCCTTCTTTGCCGCCAAAGTAATAACTGATCAGACTGATATTTAAGTCTGCCGCTTTGGCGATATCGCGGGTGCTAGTGCCCTCTAAACCATGTTCGGCAAAGAGCTTTGTGGCTGCTTCCAAAAGCCGAATCCGGGCGGAGTTTTCATCCACAGATGCCTCTATCGGTTTTTCGCCAGGAGATTTTTTTTGTTCCATCAGATTACCCTAATTCAAACGATTGATTGAAACAATTGGTTTTTCAATCAATCGTTTGATTTTTATATAAAGCATGTGATTTCAGCTATTTAAAATTGTCTCATTTGGAGGCAGCCTCCTGCTTCGCGCCATAAGCGAGTTTCAATTGAAGGCTTTCAAAGCTCAAGCTCTACTAAGGTCCGACATACAATTGAGAATTTTCTGAGGGGGGGAATTTGGCCATAAAGTTGTTGCCGTTGTTTTGGCTTTGTCTCTTGCTCCATCCCCCTTCATCTTTAGCTCATTCCATTTCTGACAAAATCTCTTTGCTGAATCAGAGCCGTCCGATTTCCAGCTTCCCGCCTCCGACTGAGCCCTACAATCGACGCAAGCACTTTGGGACTTGGGTGGATGATCCCCGCGATCAAACTTGCTTCAACACTCGAGCGCAAGTGCTCATTCGCGATTCGCGAAGTGCTGTCGAGTTCAAACCTGAAGATGCTTGTTCCGTCGATGCAGGAATTTGGTTGGATCCCTACACCAAAGAATTTTTATACTCACACAAGGATGTTCAAGTTGATCACTTGGTCCCGCTGAAGCATGCTTATGTGGCTGGTGGATGGCGATGGAGCGCCAAGAAAAGATGTCTTTACGCCAATTTTATGTCCAATTCTTTTCATCTTTTAACGGTCAAAGCGCAGGAAAATTCGATCAAAGGAGATTCCTCCCCGGAAAAGTATCTCCCCCCTCATCGCGGCGCCATTTGCGAGTATTTGCAAAATTGGTTGAAAGTCAAAGCCATCTGGAAATTACAAATCGTTGAAAGCGAACTCTCTTTTATCAAAGACGAGATCCGACGATCTCACTGTTCAGAAGAGGATTTTCAGATTTCAAAAAGAGAATTGCGGGCGCAGCAAAATGCCACAGAATCCCAGCAAAGCCTCTGTGAGGGCATTTAGAACTTCTCCAAGAGCAGACTCATGTCGATGGGCCTTGAAACAGTGATTGTGCCAATCGAATTTTTCCAAGGGTCTTGCAGGGCTCGTGAGGCCAACTCCACTTCAATCAAGCTTCCATCTTTTCGAACCATTTGGGATTTCACGACTTGATGATAGCCTTTCGACAAAATGGTTTGAATTCCGGCTTGGGCTTTCTCGTGGGATTGCTTCGAGTAAAGATCAAAAATCGTTTTTCCGATCAATTGACCGTACTCATACCCGAGCACGTTGTGCAGGCTTTCATTGGCCATCTGGATGAAACCCTGGGGGTTCACTGAATGCATCATGAAAGGGCTCTTGGAAAAAAAGCTCTCATAAAGATAGAGCTGGGATTTAAGTTCATCAAATGCCGCTCCCTGCATGGGTTTGGCCTGTGTCTGCCCGCTCAAATGCGGCAGAATGTCTTTGGCTGTGATGTGTCCAATCACCATGCCCTCAGCATCAATCACAAACACTCGGTTTCCCACAGAGGTCATGACTTTTTTAACCACTTCATGAAAGGCTTCTGATGCCAAAATCAATTGTGAAGCTTCAAAGCAATCCCGGTAAAAAATCAAAGCTTCTTTGTCGGGATGACTTTGATAGCGCAAATAAATTCGAACCAAGTTTCCTTCGGTCAAAACACCATGCAAGCGATCCCGGCCGGCCATGACAGCGACAAAGCCATTGGGATTTGTTTGAAAGTATTCAATGGAATCTTGCACTGTTGAGTCAAAGGAAAGAATCGGCGTTTTGGGGTTCATCAGGTCTTTGGCTGTTTTCATCGGCTCTCCATGCTTTTTTCAAGAGTGGCTTGAATGCTGTTCAGTTCGGATTCAAGGCCTGTCAGGTGATTGGAAGCTCTTTGGATTTTTTCGGCGAGTTCAGGATTTGGAACCCCTTGAGGAATTCGCTGAAAAATATTTTGCAGCTCCACTGTGATTTCTGTTCTACGCAAACCCAAGCGCTGCACTTTCAGAAGTTGATCGATATTTGGCGGACGCCCTGCCAGGCTCTTTTGCTCTTGATTGATTTCTTTGCTGGTGAAAATGATATCTCGGGTCAGTCTGATGGTTTTGATCAGGTCCGCTTTTCGCGGTGGGAACTGACCAGTGAGAAATGAAAAGCTCGCGAAAAAAAGCAGAAAGGTGATCAACAAAGAAGTGAGAATTCGTTCGAAGAGTCGACTGAGAAATTCCATTCCCTCCAGCTTTTCGTAATTCGTGCAAAATGTGGAGCTAAAAAAAGACCTGGGCATCTCTCCCAGGTCTTTTGGAGGGGGTTTCGGTCAGTTTAGATCCGCTTTAGTGAGTGCGGATCGGAATGGATTTGGGTTGCACAGCTTCGACCTTGGGAACCCGGATTTCGAGAACCCCGTCCTTGAATTGCGCATCAATTTTCGAAGAATCCACTTCGTCGGGGAGAATGAAAGATCTCTCAAATTGCCCGAAGAATCTTTCAGTTCGGTGTTTGCGCCGATTTTCCGACTCTTCATCTTTCCTTCTCTCTCCAGTCACATGCAGCTCTTTTCCTGTGACTGTGAGGTTGAGATCTTTTTCATTCATTCCGGGCAGATCAAAATGAAACAGATACTCTTTCTCAGTCTCTTGCACGTCCACGGCCGGTGAAAACCAGGCTTTGTCATTCCAGTTCGCAGCTGCTGAAGCAGGCGAAAAAGAACGGAACATATCATCAACCTCTTGCATCCAATTTGTCATTAAACCGTGTCTCATATTTTTTCCTCCTTCGTTACTCTTCACACTGTCAAATTGGGTGAAATGGCACGCTCGTCAAGTCGATCGACAAACATTTTTTACGGGCCTTGACAAATTCGAAGGCCAGCTCATATTTCTTTTTTGATGTTGGAAGAGTCTTTTTATTTGCGCAAAACCGAACTTG
>JBGGMM010000040.1:0-5244 GCA_041288045.1 Pseudobdellovibrionaceae bacterium
GTGATGGCAATCGACTGCACTCTCTCACGGACAAAATCCACCACCAGTTCCAGTTCGCTCTCAGAGAGATTGGCCTCAAGGCAAAGCCCCGCTTGAGCTCCGTGATAAGAGCTTTCTTTCATTTCCAGTGGAATGTACAAAGCCCTGATTAATGGACGGCCAAAGTGATTGGCCAAGCATTTGAGCATTTCATTTTTGGCCATTGAGATTTTATTGGTGAAAGGAAAAGCGTCCTTTTTATGAGTAAAAAGAATCTGTCCCGATTGAAACGAGATAAATTCGACCCGGTCAAGATGGGCCTGATAAACCAAAATGGGATCCCCAACTTTGTGGAATTTTCGAAATTCTTTGCGCAAAAGCAAAAGCAACTCTTCAAAAGAACTGGTCTGAGCAAGCTCCTTGATCAATCGGATCAGGCTTCTGACCTTGTTGAGCTTTTCGTCCTCTTCTTCTTTTGAAGTTTCAATGTGCTGAGTTCTTTCCAGAACAATCTTTTCTAAGCTTGAATTCAAAGCCTCAAGCTCACGAAACTGACGGGTGGACTCTTTCATCAGTTGGGATCTGGCATTTGAGCGGTGATACTTTTGCACTGCTCGATCCAGAATCTCTCGCCAACGGGATTTGAAATCCACTTGATCCACACAAAAATGCACGTGGGCGTGATTCACAGCTGTTTTGAATTGCTCAGCAGTCAGCCCTTGAACGACGAGAATTCGTGAAGTCTTAGGTGATTCCTGTTCAAATTTTTCTAAAATTTCAAGAGCTGGCTGAATGTTGCCGTCAGGAACCACTGCCATCAGCACGGCTGCCCTGGGTTCATTGAGGTATTGAAAGCAGTTTTGGGGATTTTGAAGGTAAACAAGATCTTCATCAGGACGAGAAGCCGTTTTCAAAAAATCAAACGGCTGACCAAAATAAAGAATTTCAGGGCGTTGGCCCTGCTGTGTTTGTGACATCCTGTTTTAATCTTCCCAAAAGCTCCATCCAAGTTTGGAGCGAATGACCCATGTTGTATTCTAGTATATCCGCCAACCAGGTGTAATCCTTTTTTTGGAAAGCTTGCAGGGCTTCGCCAATGGTTTCGGCCATCTGCTGTTGCGCTGACCGCCAAGCCTCTGACTGAACCACCGGGAATTCTGAAAACACAGTATCGATGGATAAAATGCTGTCCACAAGAAGCTGGGATTGATCAATGAGCTCCACGAGTGCCTTTAAAAGGCCCTCCATACCCTGAAACCGAATCTGCTCAGCCAATCGATCGTTTTGCTCAATCATCGTTGGAATCTGACTGGACCAGCTGACCAGCACGTCACCCAATATCGCTCGCGGCTCCTGACTGTAGACTTCCAGAGTTTGGATTTCTTCCAAAGAAGAAGAGGACAGCCGTTTCTCGTCCTGCTCATTGAGGGCCAGGCCATTGACCTTGAACTGGCAAATGACCTCCTTGATGGCTTTGACTTCCCCTTCAATTTGCGTAAACACATCGCCCAGCGTGGCGTCAGCACCAAATCGCTGAATCAAATCATTTTGTTCGAAAAAAAACTGGCTCATTTTTTGACCTCCTGAGGATCTTGAGACTGAGCTTGTAGATCGGCTGGGGTCAGGCCGTAAGACTCAAGATAAAGATTGAGAACCTTTTGCAAAAGATTTTGAACTTGAAGACTGCGTTCGAGAAGCTTTTCCCGAGTATCTGGACCAATTCGGATTTTTTCTGTCTGATACCAGCGGACCAAAGGCGCCAGAGCTGGCACCAATTTGCCGATTGTTTCAATGATTTCTTCGCCCCGATCAATGATTCCGCCAACTTTCTGAATGTCAGTGCCTTTTTGAACTGCTTCGATCTGTTCCACCATCAAGAGGTTGATGTCAGCCAGACGAATGATTCCATCGCGAAAAATTTCGTTCTCATTCATTGGAAAATCATTTCCCATATAAATGGCTTTGATGAAATTCCATTCAAAATCAGAATCTTTCGGAGCCAGATGCCAAAATGAGGGAGTCCCTTCCTGAGAGAGAATCGCAGTGAGGTCCTGCTTTTCACGCTTGAGAGCTCGCTTCATTGCCATTGCCACTTTGTCGGAAGCAAAATCCGTCTCATCTTCCCCACGAAGCACGACAGAGCCAGGAGCTCGAGGACCTGTTTCCCAAAAATTGACTCTGGCTAAGCTGAGGTTCACACAGACTGTTCCCGTCAGGCTTGCCATATGCATGGGAGCACTGTCCGCGCCAACCAGCAAGCGAGCCCCGGCAATCAACGAGAACAGTTCTTGAAGGCTGGTTCTGCCAACAAAATTTTCAATTTTTTCAGCTGGAACTGAAGCCATGATTTGCTCTGCCAAGGCGCTTTCACCGGAAGCCCCGATAAGCCCGATCTTGACATCGCTGATTTTCAAAAATTGATTGAGAATTGTCGCCCATTTCACCGGTGAAATCTGTTTCTTATTGTCACTGGCCCCAATGTGAATCAGAACATCCGGTGCTTGGGGATGAGGCTCCATTGATTTGGGAGCTCGCCAGTCGGACACTTGCAGATCAACACCCACGAGAGTTGCGAAAACTTCAGCCAAATGAAATCGATTGGGACGGCCCACACCGACCTGAGCATAGACATAGGCGCTCATATCATCTGGTATTGCCAGAAATCCATCGGATGTGCGCGAGTAGCCACTCACTTTTGTTTTCTCGTGCGATAAAGCGTGAGTCAGATAGCTCGAAAGCGGCGAAAAAGAAAAATTCAGGATCCAATCGTATTTCTCTTCACGAAATTCAGCGACGAAAGCACCAAGCTTCTCATGCGCCTCTTTGACATTCATTTCGGGATCGAGAAGTGAAGCCATGATGTCCCGAGTGGGCAAAATTCTTTTTTTAGAGATGACGTCCAAGCCCTCAAGCGCAGCTTCGAATCGAGCACGAGTCAAAACTTCAATTTGCGCTTCAGGATAGAGCCGCTTGAGTCCACGAAGAGCGGGCCATGTTTGAAAAATGTCGCCCAATCGGGCAAGCTCAAGAACCAGAATTTTCATTTGTCACCTGTTCCCTTGCCAATTCGAGGAGCATTTTCAAAGTTTCAGTTTCTGTCGTGTAACCTTGGGTCTTGACGACTTCTTCGGTGATTTTTTCAAGCCTGAGCAAAATGTTTTTCAGATTTTGATCTTGTGTTTCCATTTTGAGAAAACTCCCTTTCTACCATCAAGGCTTTTAAAATTTCAGTTCGAATGCTGTTGAGCTCCTGAAGTTCGACCCAACCTCTCAAATCGCGTTTCAATCGAGTGAAAGAATCCTTCCAGAAAGGAAACCAAGCTTCGATTTGTGAAAGCTCGATTTGCCCTTTTTGATAATCTTCCAATGCCAGTTTGAATCTTTCATTTTCTCGCCAAATTTTTTTGACTTGGGTTTCTTGAGCCCGCAAGTGCTGGATGTCGTCCTGGCTAATTCTACTGCCGTTAAGATAAACGGACCAGACTGTCTGCTCGAGGGCTGATGGAAAGGATTCGTTCAAAGGAACTAAAGAAAAAGAATTCTGTTGCTGAGAAGTGCGAAAAATCTTTGATTTGGAAATGCAGATTTCTTTTTCTTTCAGAATTCCATCAACCAATGAAAAAACAGTTTCAACACTCAAGGAATCTGCGCACAAATGCGAGGCCTGATGACAGGCTTGAGAATGAGAGCAAGGCGCGCACTCGGCCTGGCCCTGAATCACCCAAGCCCCCAGTTGCCAGGGAGCAGTTTTCACAGGATCTGCACTGCCGAGAAAAAGCGAAACCACGGGGCAACCCTGGTGAGCTGCCAGATGCTGAATGCTGGTGTCGCCAGTGATCAAAAGCCTTGCCTCTTTCAAAAGTTGAGCGGCTTCTTCAAGATTCGGCGTGAGGAATTCATTCCAGGTAAAAACCTTTTCGACTTCTGCTTTTTCTTGTGGACTGCAAATCCCGAGGATTCGATCGTTGGGAAATTCTGCTTCCAGTTTCTTTTTGAGAGCAAAGAATTTTTTCAATCCCCAATTTTTTTTGCGATCCGAAGTCAAAAGTTGAATCAAAATCAGATGCGGGGCCCTTTTTTCGGCCTGCTTGGGAAGTCGAAATGAAATCTCTAAAGATTTCTGCAAAACTTCCAAATAGTGAAAACGAGATCCACGGACCTCTGAGAAATTTTCATTGAGATAGGTTTGCCAGTGATTTTGGTCATTTGCTTTTTGACCTTTTTCAAATGCGACGCCGCGCTTTTCATTTGCCTGCAGAAGATCCATCAAACGAACACTCAGCCGATTGTGAGTGGCATTTAAAATCAGATCATACTGCTGCCCACTGACGGTTTTCATCAATCCGGTTATTTTTTGATAGGCCTTCAAAGGGCTTTCCGACCTTTCAACCAAAATGGATTGAATTTCTTTTCGATCCAGGTAAATCCATTTGTTCACTTCGGGAAGCAGCTTTTCAACTGATTGAAACTGGCGGTAGATGAGAAAATGAATCTCGCAACCTGGGTACTGAATTTTAAGGTTTCGCGCCAGTTCCCGATGATTGAGAATGTCTCCAAGTCTCAGCAAAGACAGCAGCAAAATTTTCATGCCACAAACTCCCTTAAAGTCCGCCAAATGCGGGCTTCCTCGGTTTGATTTTCCAATGGAAAAAGTGAAGTGATCTCTTTGACTGTCAATTCCAAGGCATCGGGCAGATCCGTCCGCTTGAGGGCTTCAGCTAAAATCCAAAGATCCTGGGCTTCTGCATTTCGCATCAATGCCTTTCGCGAAAGACCGCGAAGATTTTCAAAAAGCTCTGCGTATTCTGATTCTAAGCCGTTCCATGCCGGTCGGAAATCGATCACTTTTCCCTGCCACTCATTGGGTTCAGAAAGGAGCTTGATGGGAAAATGAGAATCAAACTGGGTCCAAGCCGCAATCAGTTCGGGTCGAAGCTCAATGACAAATGTTTCTGGTCGATCTTTTAAAAGCTGCAAATGAAATCCAGCCCCCAGCCCCAGGATCGCCAATGGACCTGGCTCTTTCAGAATCTTTTCATTGATCAAAATCCAGGATTCGGCCTCTTTGAGCGGATTTTTACGCGAGCAAAAGTAAAGTCCCTCGAAAGTCGGAACTTTCAATCCATTTTCAAGCTGAATGATTTCGACTTTATTTTCCTTTTGCATTCAAAATTTCTTGTTCAATTTGCAAGAGTTTGACATTCGTCGGATCCCAGAGAAGCAAGCGCTCGAGCTCCAGCTGAGCTTCGATGAACTGGTTTCGAA
>JBGGMM010000041.1:0-2954 GCA_041288045.1 Pseudobdellovibrionaceae bacterium
ATGCGCCGGGGGTTTCGGTCACCTCTTGCTTTTTCCATCTGTGAAAGAGTGCTTCGCCGCTATTCGAAAAAGTTCTTTGTGAAAATCGAGCAGAAAGCCATTTGTGGAGATCACATTCATTTACTCATTCGGATCAGCAGAAGATCACTCGCTCAGCATTTCTTTCGAGTGGTAGCAGGTCAAATCGCCCAGGAGTTCGGGAAAAATAAGTTGCTCGTGACCGATACCCCCCACCCAACCACGGGATCTAGGCAAGCCCCCACAAAGACAGAGGAAAAGAAGGCCAAGCTTTGGAAATTCAGGCCATTCACACGCATCGTGAAAGGCTGGAAGGCTTATCTCACAGTCAGGAATTACATCAGGCTCAATGAGAAAGAAGCCAAAGGTGAGATCAAGTACTCCAAGCAAAGATTGAGAGGGCTTTCGACAGCCGATTGGCAGCTGCTTTGGAGTTGAGGGAGTCATCGTTCACACGAGCCGGACTGGGATCTTTCTAATTTCCGTGGGTTTTATGTGGAAAGGGCCTAGTCTTCGCGAGCGCGCGGATGAAGACTTTGGTTCTTTTTGGTAGTGCTCGGCCGCTTTGCGACCCTGATAGGGTACTATCAGGGTCTCTTTTTAGGAAAAGCAAAGACATGTAGCGTAGAAAATAAAAAACCTCTGCACACCATGCGGATCTTTTGTTGAGATTTTTTTACGAGAAAAACTTTAACAAAAGGATTTTGCATGGATGCAAAGGTTCCAGGCTATCTTCCCTATATTTTTCGATCTTTTCAAGGTTTTCAAACGAAGGACATCAAAGAATTTAGAAAAGAATGTCGGATGGAGTTGGTTTTAGAATCTGATCGCGATCGAAAGCGTCTTTGCAATCGTTGTGGGCATGAATTGGGGAACTTGCATGACCGATACTGGGTTAAGGCGAAGCATTTAAAGGCTTTTAATTGGAACGTGGAAGTTTGTTTTTTTCGAGAAAAAAGACATTGTTCAACCTGCCGGAAGGTCAGATCGGAATGGATCGACTGGATCTGCCCAACAAGTCCACATATGACTTTGGAATTATGTTGGTGGATCAATCGGTTATCCGAGATCACCACAGTACTCTCGGTCTCAAAGCTTGAATCCATTGATAAGATGACTTGTTACGGTGTGGATAAATACATCCTGCAAAGAATGCTTCAGGGCTATGCAATACCATCGGTCACCCATATCAGTGTGGATGAGGTTTATGCCAGATCTCCGAAGCAGCAAAAGGAGAATGAGACGAGAGAGGATTTGTTTTTAACCGTGATTGTGGATCACCGGACGCACAAGGTGATCTGGGTCTCTCAAAGTCGCAGAAAGGAAGCATTGGATACATTTTTTGCAATGATAGGTTCTGAGGCGTGCAAGAAAATCCAAGTGGTCACTTGTGATCAGCATCGAGGGTATGCCGAGAGTGTTCATGAATATTGTCCCAATGCCGATCTGGTGTGGGATCGATTCCATTTGGTAGAAAACTTCAATGAAGCGTTGAATGAGGAGCGAAAGTCTGAATGGGAGAAGTATAAAGATGAGGAGGCTGAGGATGATCTGATGCATGGCAAGCACAGATATATTTATCTAACAAAGGCGAAGAATAGATCTGAGACAGATCGTCAGCATATAGAGCAAGTGATGAGTAGAAATCAGAAGATTGCCCAGATGGAATTTATCAAGGAGCACTATCATAAAATTTTTGATCAAACCGATGCGAAAGTGGCTCAAAGTATGCTTTGTGAATGTTATGAATGGGCAACTGAGATCAAGGCGTACAGATTAGCAAAATACTTCTGGAGCCTGATTGATCGAAAGGAGCTACTGAATTACTTCAAGCACAAGCTTACCAGCGGTGTCAGTGAAGGAATTAACCGAGCAATCAAGGGTCTGAAGTGGCAAGCTTATGGCTACAAAGACATGGTCTATTTTGCTCTGAAGATAATGCAGAAATGTGGATATTTGAACTCCAAATACGCCCTTGATTGGCTTTATAAGCAAAACACCTGACCCACAAAAAGAAGAAAGAGCGACCGGACTGATCAAAGTTTAGACAGTTCGAAAATTCTTCAAGGCGATTCTTTTTCCTGTTTCGGAAATGGAGAAAATCTGTCATTTTGCATTTTGTGGAAAAACTCATGTCTCGATGGATTGACCAGATGGTCTCAAAGACCAAATGGGTCAATTGGATCACCATTATCATCACAGTTGCGGGGCTAGCAGCTCTTTTTCTGACGAAAAGGGATCTCCATCCCCCATTTGAATTCAATAATATCACTGTCACTGTTTTATTGCCTGAAGCCAGTCCAGGTGAAATGGAAAGGCTGATCACTTACCCGATCGAAGAAAAATTGCTCAAGCTCTCAGGCTTGAAACAGTTAAAATCCAGCAGCGAAGTTGGCAAAACGAAAATCAATTTAAGCTTTCGCGATGATATCAAAAGTTTGCAGGAAAAAACCGAAGAAATTCGAAGCAAAGTGCAATCTGTTCTAAGTGATTTGCCAGCTGGTATCAGCCGAGTTCAGGTAGAGCCAGATACGGAAGAAGCCAATCAGATTTTTCTCGCCAATTATGCCTTGCAAGGTTTGGATGAAAAAAATCAAGACCATCATCTTTTTGTCTCGGAATGGAAAAGACGGATGATGGCCATTCCAGGCATTGCCCGGGTTGAAACCAGCTTGCGCCCACTTCGCCCCTACATTTTATTTGAAAATAAAAAACTGCAAAGCCTGCACATTTCACCCAGCACCATTCGTCAGGCCATTTTGAGTCATTATCAATTTCAGCCCGTGTCCTATTACAACAATCAGGGCGAAGAGTGGCTGATCGAAATGGATCGTCAAGCCATCGATCCAGAGCAGATTCGAAAGATCCCGCTTTTTTCCGATGGCCAAGGTCAAGGTTTGAAAATTGGCGATCTTGCAAAAGTGGAATGGCGTCAG
>JBGGMM010000042.1:0-13207 GCA_041288045.1 Pseudobdellovibrionaceae bacterium
ATGCGCCGGGGGTTTCGGTCACCTCTTGCTTTTTCCATCTGTGAAAGAGTGCTTCGCCGCTATTCGAAAAAGTTCTTTGTGAAAATCGAGCAGAAAGCCATTTGTGGAGATCACATTCATTTACTCATTCGGATCACCAGAAGATCACTCGCTCAGCATTTTCTAAGAGTTGTGGCAGGACAAATTGCTCAGGAATTTGGAAAGAGCAATCTCTTGGTGACTGATACCCCCCACCCAACCACGGGATCTGGGCAAGCTCACGGAAAAGCACAGAAAAAGAAGACCAAGCTTTGGAAATTCAGGCCTTTCACACGAGTTGTGAAAGGGTGGAAAGCTTATCTCACAGTTAGGAATTATATCAGGCTCAATGAGAAAGAGGCCAAAGGTGAGATCAAGTACTCGAAGCAAAGATTGAGAGGGCTTTCGACAGCCGATTGGCAGGTGCTTTGGAGTTAGATGCAGGCGCGAGGAGTCTGTCCATGGGCAGCGCAGTTGTGAAAATTCTTCAGGTGCTGGGGAGTGTTCTGGCTTATAGATGGCTTGGGATTGGCCGTGAATTTGCCTTTCTTATGACGAATGCAAAAAGTCATTATCCAAATCCAAAAGTACAAGTTGCCTCTCACCGGGTTTATTTCCTTTGCCGCTGGTGCGCTGACAGTTCTAGCGATGAACTCGCAGTTTCAGTTTTCAACAGAAGCAGATCCGCAAGAGATTCAAGTCGGGGCTTTAGAGCCTGTGTCGGTTCCTGCCTCGGCCCCAGCTGAAGAAGAATCCGAAAGCAAAAATGAATCTTCTTTGCCTTTCTGGAAATCTGCCCAGAATTTTCAAAGTCCCATTGATTTGAATGTTCCTGAAATCATGGACATCGAACCTGAGGCAGCTCCTGAAATTACCAGCGAGACAGTGGATCAGATTCTTTCTGATTATCAAAATCGCATCGGTGACGATTTTGAAATTCCATCTTTGATTTTCAATCAGACGAAATTTTGGTTTCGCGTTTACACTGAATTTGATTCCAATAAAAAAATCATTCATGACTCGCTTCATCCGCACATCATTTTGGATGTGGTGGATATTTCAGACGTCATGTCTCGTCCCAGTCGAGTTCGTTGGCTCAATACAGTGAAGGCCGAAAAAATGGTTTCTAAGCGCCTCGCTGAAATTCGCATCAAGCTGAAGAAAATGGCGCGAAAGAAAAAAGAAAATATGGATGAAGAAGAATTGGCTTGGCTCTCGCAATACGAAGAGATCAAGGGCAATCAAAAGAAAATCATTCTGACTTCAGCGCAAAATCTGAGAATTCAGACGGGACAGAAAAATTTCTTTCAAAATGGACTTTCCATCAGTGGACGATATTTGGATGGAATGGAATCGATTTTCAAAGAGCGGGGATTGCCAGTGGAGCTCACAAGACTTCCATTTGTGGAATCCAGTTTCGTGATTGGCGCCACCAGCAAAGTGGGTGCTGCAGGGATTTGGCAATTCATGCCTGGAATAGGTCGACAGTTTATGATGGTCAATGATCGAATCGATGAGCGACGAAACCCTTGGAAAGCGACCGAGGCTGCGGCCAAACTCTTAAAAGAAAATTACATCATTCTTCATAAAAAATGGGGCTTAGCTTTGACGGCCTACAATCACGGTCCGGGCGGAGTCAGACGAGCCATGGAAGTGACGGGCTCTCGGGATATTGCGAAAATCGTCAGATCCTATCGTTCAAGGAATTTTGATTTTGCCTCTTCGAATTTCTTCACTTGTTTCCTGGCGGCGCTGCATGCTCAGATGTACAGAGATCTTTTGTTCCCTGATCACGTGTATGAGCCAGCTTTGATGTCGGATTCAATGAAGCTGAAGCAATCCTATCGCCCCAAACATTTGGTGGAGCTCACTGGGCTTTCCGCTGAGCAGATCCTGAGTTACAATCCCGAGCTGGACCGGGCTTTCCGCCGCAACGAGATTGTCCCGAAGGGTTACCGCCTCTTCGTGCCTATCGAAGCAAAGCTCTCGATGACCAAACCGATTGCAGCTAAAGAGCCCTAAAATGACAATTCTGGGCGGTTCGCTAAATGTTCATCACCCTCATTCGAATGGAAAGCAAATAAAAACGCTTTGGTTTGGCCCTGAGTTTGAAATCAATCAGGCTCATGACAAACTCAAAGCTGATTCCAATTTTATCTGTGCTTTTCCTTTCCCTCGCTGCCAAGGCTTCTGTCCAGTTTGATTTTTGCGATCCAGTCCAAGTGATCGATGCTGAAATGAACTACCTACGGGGCTACACTCTCAAAGATTTCTCTTTGAGCGAATCTGTGTATACAAAATCAATTCTGGATCCAGATGAGATGCGACTGGCAGATCTTCCCGCCCAGGCAATTCCCAAGGGCGATTACTTGATCACCGAGACAAAAACCTGTCAGCTCACCAGCTCTCATGGGCAGCGGCTTCAATCTTTTTTTGTGATTCAAAATCAAAATGGACAAAGTTACCAAGTGCCAATGGAAAAAATGAATGCCTATTTGAAAGCGGTTGTCAGAAAAGAAGTCCAAAAGATCTCTTTTGCCTACAAAGAGCAATCAAAGAGATACCAATCTTTGGATGAGGCCCAAGACAACCTCCGCCTACAGGCTCTCAGCTATTGCATCCAGTTTGGAAAGATGACTCAGTTTAAAGCCCTGCCAGAAGCGAAATGGGTTCGCGATGAGTCCGCCAAGGGATTGAACAATGAATTTTTCAATCCCGCTTATTACGGAATGGCGTGGACGCGGACATTGGTCACAGAATTCACATGTCAGTAGAGTTCGCAGAGGATTCTTCTGAGCGGAAAAGACGCCCCTGAATATCATAAAGAATTTCATCTTCTTTGCTCTTCCAAACCTCGTGGTAGGTCATGCTCTGACCCTGGACTGAGATGGAAACTTTGATGATGAATTTTTCGTTGTAAACTTCGGTCCATGAATAGTCTGAATCTGACCAAGATCCAACTGGCGATCCTTCCAAAAAAAGCTTTTGACCTTCTTTTTGGAATTCGAGATCGGGAATTTCCATTGTGACAATATGGCAGTCGAAGAATCCGCGAATTCTTTGAAGTGTCTGAGCGTCTTCTGAAAAAGCCAGGCTCATGGCAGGACATTCGATATCAGTGCCGTCATAGTTCCAAGCGCCCCAGCCGGTCCATTTGCCATCAAGATTTGCAGATGCAGATTCTGCATTGGCCATGAAAAATGAGAAACTCACAAGGGCTGCGAAAAAGAACTTTTGCATTTTCAAACTCCAGTCAAAATTGAAAGTGATGCTTGGGTTGGGTGGTCAGCATGCTTGGCCTTCATCTTCAATCGGACTTTGTTCTGAATCAAAGAAAAAATATTCGTGAAGGTCGGAAGCCCAGCAAGGTTAACAGTTGAACAAAACTTAGTCGGTTGGGCGCGTTAAGAATCGACCTCGGGATGGGTCTCCAGTTTGCAAACAAATGACGTTTAAGGGAGGTCTCATGAAGTTGCGATTCAAAATGAGACAAGGAGTGGGTGGCTTGATGCTGGCCCTCACTCTCACCGGATCCTTAAGTTGGGCAGTACCTCCTTTGTGTGATCCTTATTTGAAAGCATCCAAAGACTGCAACTGCGAAGCGGCTCCAAAAGTGGAGAGCCCGGCGCAAGCCGTTAGGGATTTGCGCGAAATCATCATGACTCCGAAAACGACCAATGCTCCGAACACTCTTGGAAAAACATTGGCTCAATCCTATCAGAAGGATTTGCAAAAATGGAAGCGAGTGCAAACTTATCTCGATTCGAAAAAACGAAAAAACCTCAATCTTGCCGAATCCGGAGATCAACAGATCGTCCTGGATCGCCTGAAGACAGAGTATCAACTTTTGATCAAAGCCGATTTGAGCGTCAAGGAAACCGAAGAAAAACACCGGATCTGTTTAACCGAGTGTTCTGCTCCGCGACGATTGGAATTGGAAAAAGAAATCGCTGATTTTCAAAAAATCAAATTCTCTTTGATGGCCAGAAATCCGATTTTTCTCAATAAAAGTCTGGTGCATTGGGTGGATCGGAATGTCAAACCCATGGGGAAGAATGAAATTTCATCGGAAGGGTTTGAATCTTTGCTGGCGCAAGGAGTGGAAGAGCATATTTCGACTTTGCAATCCAAGATATCAGATGTGAAGGCCTTTCTCTCTGATTACGACAAAAAACCCAAAGAGCGGCAGTGGATCGACAGCAAATCGGAATTTCCTGCAAAATTTCCGTCTCAGTTTTACTCTCTCACTCCTGATTTGCTCAATCAGGCTCTGTCAAAATGGGAAAATCTCAATTCACCTGATCGAAGCCTTTATTGTCAGACTTGGGTCATCTATGACAAAGCCGTTCAATCCCAGAAAACCAATCAGGAAGTGGCTCAAGGCGCTTTTGCAGTGACGGCGCTGGTGGGAACAGCGCTGACTCGAGGGCTTTCAAGATTCGGCGGAAAACTTTTTACGCCTGGAACGGTTTCAGCCGTCGGCACTGGCGTTGGGGCTGGATTGGCACAGGGCGGATCTGCAGCTTTGGCTCTCAGTGAGGCCATCATTTTGGCCACCAATCACAACGAGTGCCGACAAAAAAAATCCAGTGTTCAGATCAATCCCAGCGTCAGCGGTGTAAAGGATTCTCAAGTCTGTGATGAGGAACTAGAAGATGAAACCCTGGAGGCTTTGGCCGCCGGTGGTTCCGCGGGTGCCGTGGGACTCATTCGACACATTCAAAAAGTGCGAAATTTCCGTTCTCTCATTTTAGCTTCTGATATGGCGAAACCGCCAGTGCCAGTGCTTGGAAAAACGGGAGCCTTTACCGTGAAGACTTCAGAACAGCACTTTGTCACGACTGTTGATTTAGCGAAAGTTCCCGCCAAAGACAAAAGTGCGATGGATGCGTTGTATTGGGATTATTTGCAGTTTTATAAACAGCAGCTTCAGCGGACCATGGCCAAATTTGGCCGGCGAGATCCTGGAATGGTGATGAGTGAGCAAGAGCTGGATAAAATGATCAGTGGGGCATGGGCCATGCGCGAAAGAACGGTGTTCGCAGTCAAGACGGATGCCGCTCCTTTTTCTGAAAATCGCCGATTCATGTCAGGGATGGCGCATGTGAGAGCTCAAAACACCTCTGAAACTTTGCCCTCCGATGATGCCTTTAAGCTTCCTCGGGAAAACGGCAAAGGGGTTGAAATTGGCCGACTCTCCGTGGATTCCACTTTGGATGAAGCGGAACGAAAAAAATCAATTGAAGACTTGGTCCAGATTTACAGGCCGGTGCTTGCCCGTGATGCTGGAGTCGGTCCCATTGGGATTCGGACTTCGGTGAAACACAAAGAGTATTACAAGCACACTTTTAAAGAATTGATAGATGAGGATGCTGTCGTCAATGACCGTGATGTGATCCTAAAAATTACGCCAGCCATTCGAAAGTATGAGATTCTGTGAAGTGTCCTGAGCCCAATCGCACAACAGGTGCGATGTTGACCCTGAAGGGTGTCTTTAAATTCTGACTTTGGTCCTGATAAGAGTTTCGACAGCTGTTCACACTCTCAAGTAAATCCGGCGATTTTTCGAAATCACAGACTGTCTCAAGATGATCCAAGTTGAACGTCAGTTGCTTCTGAATTTGAAATGGAGGGAAACAAATCTCATTTTGAGTCAGTGAAGAAGATCAGCACACTGCTTGCACTGAGAGCATTTGTTCGTATTCAAATTCAAACAATAAAAAATGATTTCTTTTGGGGGGATCATGAAAGAGTTTCTGAAAAATAAGTATTTTTTGTTTTCAACAGCCTTAGCCTTGCTGTCCATTTTAGGGGTCGGCTATCAAAATTGCGCAAAAACGCAGTTCACCCGAGAAATCGCCTCTGTCTCGACAAAAGCAGACACTGCAATCGACGATAACGGTCCCTTGCATCCAGCTGATTGTAGTTTCAATGGTGCGACTATTAAACATGGTGCCAGCGTCACTGCTTACAAACAATCCTCAGCCGCTTACAACCAATCCTGTCAGCCTGAAACCAGAGTTTGTAGCAATGGGGTCTTAAGTGGCTCTTTCAACTTTGGCTCTTGTTCCACTCAAGCTCCTGCGGCCTGTCTTTTTGACGGTCGGACAATTCCTCACGGTGAGAGTGTGAAAGCTTATCAGAATTCCACTGTCGGTCCTGGCGAAACTTGCGTGAAGCAACACCGGGTCTGTCAAGATGGACACTTGACCGGAAGTTTCAGTTTTGGCCGCTGTGAAGTTGGAACTCGTTTGGCTTGTCTTTTTAACGGAAAAACAATTCCGCACGGGCAAGAAGTGACGGCATTCCAAAATTCTTCAGTCGATTATGGCCAGAGCTGCAAAAGCCAAAAGCGCAAATGCGACAATGGAGCTTTGACTGGATGTTTCAGTTATGCGAGCTGTGCGCCTGAAGCTCCTGAATCTTGTCTCTTCAACGGCAAGACAATGGCTCATGGTGAAAGTGTCAAAGCTTATCAAACGAGCACCGTTCCTTTTGGTCAGTCTTGCGTTTCGCAAAACAGAGCTTGTAGCAATGGTAAGCTCAGCGGCTCTTACAAATTCGGAACCTGCAGCCCTGGCGAACCGGCTTCTTGCCAATTCAACGGTCAAACGCTGGCGCATGGTCAGTCTGTGGTTACTTATTCAAAGAGCACAGTTGAGTACGGACAGAAATGCGACTCTGTGAAAGCCACTCGCACTTGCCAAAACGGCAAAATGTCTGGCGATAGCTCTTTCAAATTTGCAAGTTGCCAAGTGGATCAGCCAGAAGCTTGCTTGTTCAAAGGAAAGACGATTGCTCACGGGCAGTCCATTCAGACTTATAAAAAATCAGAAGTGCCTTATGGGGCCAAGTGTGAATCTCAGAAGCGCACTTGTTCGAACGGCAGCCTTTCTGGATCTTACAAAGAAGAAAGCTGTGAAGTCGAGCCGCCAAGAAGCTGTACTTTCAACGGTCAGACCATTCCAAGTGGTTCCAGCGTGAAAGCGTACCAAACTTCGAAAGTACCTTTCGGTCAAAGCTGCCGAGCTCAAAGCCGAACTTGCACCGACGGACAGTTGAGTGGTCAGTACACCAAGGGTTCTTGTGTCCAAGAAAAGCCGAAGTCTTGCAAGATCACCATCCGATACCCTGTTCGCAATGACGAAGGCGCTGTTTCAATCGAAGCGAAGAAAGTCAAAATGAAGCATGGAGAGAAAAAGTTCCTCTACAGTGCTTACATTCAGTGGGGAAAATTGAAATCCGATAAGTGTTTGAACGGTGAGGAGCGAGTCTGCTACAACGGCAAAGTCTCAGGCGATGGAACGAAGCGATTCGAATCCTGCGAATACCATCACATGGTGAACGGACACTGATTCGAAAACGAAATTGAATTGTGAGTGAAACACGAACCGGATCGGCAGAAATGTCGATCCGGTTTTTTTTGCTCAAGCATTAAAGAGTGCGAGTGATGCGGATCACGATGTACTTTGCAGTTCCACCAGCAGCAGTGATATTGGCATCGATCGTTCCGTTGTTCGACTGAGTCGGAGTTCCATTCAATGTCCCAGAAGCGAAGCTGGCAGTTCCGCAAGTCAGAGCGCCTGTGAGAATCGAAGTGGCGGCACCTCCGGTGATAATCGGAGTCACAGTCGGAGAACCTGCATCGGCATAACATTCAACAGCGGTGATCGTCATAGTTGCGCCAGTCTTATTGGCGCAAACCACAGGTGTGTCGTTGTCATTGGCCAAAGCTGTCGAAGCAGAACCTGGATCGCCGATAACGATTTCACAAACTTGAACTTTGGCAGCTGTTGGCAGATTGGCAGTGGCGACGTTCCCGAATGACAGAGCTCCAGAACCATTGGTTGTCAGAACCTGGCCGGCGGTTCCATCGCCCGAAGGCAATGCAAAGCTCACATCAGCGGATAAAGCGTCGGGAGCTTTCAGCGTAATGGTGTTAGTGCCATTGGCTGCGAGTTCTCGCATCAAGATCTGACCTGTATTTCCTGTGGATGTGCCTGTCGGACGAATTGTAATTGCGCCGCTGACGTCCAAGCTTGTGCCTGGGGCGGTTGTTCCGATCCCGACGTTTCCAGAGTTGATGATCCGCATGGATTCTTTAGATCCGTTGTTCCCAACTTTGAAATTGATGTAGTCAGTTCCACCAGCTGACTCTGTTGATTGAAGAGTCAGAGAACTAGAAGTGCTTCCACCGCCAATAACAGATAAATTCGAACCCGCAGAGCCACTGTTGCTTTTAATGACCGCAGTTGAGTCTGAAAGCATAATTGATCCGCCATTTTGATAAATGTGGCCACTAAATTCAGAGTTTCCAACCACATCCAGTTTGGCATCCGGAGAAGTGGTTCCGATACCGACAGACCCATCTTGAGAGATCACCATACGAGTGCTGTTGTTAGTAAGGAAAGCCAAAGGACGACTGTCTGTTGTTCCCAGAGAAGCATTGGCTCCGAAGGCATTTCCGCCGTTGATAAATGCAGTTGCAGATGTTGCGGCTGTCGACCAATAAAGTCCGCCAGAAGCATTGGTCGTCAAGACTTGACCGCTTGATCCATCAGCCGATGGAATTGTGAAGCTCACGTCAGAAGCAATGGCATCCGGAGCTCGCAAAGTGACTGTGTTCACTCCGTTGGCATTCAATTCACGGAAAAGGACTCGACCTGTGCTGCCTGATGCAGTCCCAGTCGGGCCTGTGCGGATGGCACCTGAAACGTCAAGGCTTGCTGCTGGATTGAGAACTCCGATACCGACGTTGCCGCCGCGACCGTTGATAACTGTCGGCTTATAGCTAACACCTGTTTTCAAGGACTGGATAATCCCTGCATCAGAAAGGTAATCGTATCCAAGCTGCAATCGATACATGTTATCGGCACCAGAAACTGCGGCAATTGCATAGCTTGTGTCAGTTGAAGCCGTGGTATCTGCATAGACATTCAGCACGCCAGAGTTGTTCGGGATCGCTCCACCAATGGCCACTTTGCCACTGGCGCGATAAAGATCTGAAGCACCAGAAGTTGTCCAATCAGCACTGGTTGTGCCACTTGCACTGACATCAATCCATTTCCAAACGCCAGAACCAGTGGTTGAAAGAACTTGGCCGCTGGATCCATCAGCTGAAGGCATTGTGAAGCTGACGTCGGCAGCGAGAGCATCGGGAGCTCTCAAAGTGACAGTGTTCGTGCCATTCGCAGCCAATTCGCGCATCAGAATCTGACCTGTGTTGCCTGATGAAGTTCCATAAGGACGTGAAGTGATCGCACCTGAGACATCCAAGCTTGTACCAGGTGATGAGTTGCCGATACCAACATAACCAAGAGATGAAATTCGCATTCTCTCCGTCAAGCTGCCACCATTATCAACTGTTGAAAACTGTAGGCCGGCTGATCGCGTGGCGAAAGTGGCATTTGTCCAAATCGAGCTGATCTGGGCCATGTCGCGGTAAGCGGAGTTCATATAACCATCAAAGCGAAGGCCTGATCCGCTTCCAGTCGCAGGAGTTCCGCCAGAAGCTTGTGTCGATACAACCAGAGCAGTGTCCACAGTATTTGTCGAATTACTCACAGTTGTGTAGTAACCAGCAGGCCAGCTGCCTTGCGACCAAACTTCAAATCTTCCGTTGCCACCACCAAAACGAACGCCGTTGCTAGATCCATCATCAAAGTTGACAGATCCAGTCACGTCTAATGAATAGCCTGGAGATGTGTTGCCGATGCCCACGTTCCCGCTGGTTGCAATTTTCATTCGAGTGACGTTGTTGGTTTCAAAATTCAAAGCGTTGTTGTCATTGGTTCCTAATGTCGTTGCTCCGCCGAATGAGTTTCCACCATTAACGAAGGCGGTTGCGGAAGTTGCAGCTGTCGACCAGTAAAGTCCGCCAGAAGCATTGGTCGTTAAGACCTGGCCGCTCGAGCCATCAGCCGACGGAATTGTGAAGCTCACGTCAGAGGCGATATTATCTGGAGCGCGCAAAGAAACAGTGTTCGTGCCGTTCGTAGCCAGTTCTCGTAAGAGGATCTGTCCAGTATTTCCAGTCGAAGTTCCATAAGGACGTGAAGTGATCGCACCACTGACATCCAGAGAAGTGCCTGGAGCGCTTGTGCCGATGCCGACATTCCCTGAAGACATGATTCGCATTCTCTCATTGCCGACGTTGTTCAAAGTTGTCGCGAAGTAAAGGTCAGCGTTGAAGGTCGGGTGTGTGTGGTTGGTGACAACACTTGAGATTGTCGATGTTGGAAGTCGAGATGAGTTTGTTGATGAAGCTTGGAATCGCAATGTCGTGATGCTGCCGGTGGCTGCGGCACCATTGTTGTCAATTCGGAGTGGAATTGCTTCGGCTCCCGAAGCAGAAGTTGCAAAACGACCGGATTCACCACTTGGATTGATGAAATCATAAGCGTACTCGGGGGCGTAGCCACCAAAGGCAAATTTTCCATCTTGATAGACCTTCATGCGCTCAAGAGCATTGGTCTGGAAAACCAGAGCGCCTTCTGCCGAGTTTGGCGATGTCGGCTGACCGGCAGAGAAGAACATATTCCCGCGCTGATTCGCTGAAGCCGAGTAAGAGTTACCGCGAGCCAAGAAGTAGGGACCATGAGCTTCAGATCCAGATCCAAGACCGGCGGCAAAGAATCCCATGCTCGCATCGACAGCACCTGAAGAAGAGGATCGCAGGTAAATGAGGTTGTCAGTCGCGCCAGTTCCCTGATTGAGCAACAGACCACCATTCAGAGTCAGGCGGTTGGTGATGGCCACAGTTCCATCTTGAGAAATAGCCATGCGAGTGGTGTTGTTGGTTTTCACGAGCAATGGAAAGTTATCAGTGGTTCCAAGAGTGGCGTCAGCAGAGTAGGCATTTCCACCTTGAGTGAAGAAAGTTCCGTTCAAGACAGAGCCTGCATTGTAACAGCCAGCAATCCCTGAAGCATCAAAGCTCACCAGCTGATTCAAGCCGCAAGTCAGAGAAATCAGAGCATTGCCTGTCCCGTTGGCTACGACGAGTGAGTTGGCAGTGAATGAAGTCGACGAAGTACCACCTTTTGAAACCGGTACTGTGTTCAAGGTCAAAATGCCAGCGTTTGAAATTGTCGCATCACCAGACATTGTCACCGCAGTGGCATCACCAGAGGCACTTCCAACCCAAATCTTGCCAGAAGCCAGCGAGTTCGACATCGCATCAGTGATTCCGTAGCCAGCGATCGTGGTCGGTTTATTTGAAAGATCCGCAAAATCCAAAGTGGTGTTGACCCAGTTGGTGCCATCATAACGTAGGACTTGTCCTGAAGCATAAGCAGCAGGGGAGAGGGCTTTACCCTTAATCTTATCGACAGACGTGGCATTGTAGGTACCGGTCACATCACCAGAGAAAGCAGTTGAAGTTCCAAGTTTTGCGGTAAACGTGTCGTAATCTGTTTTATTCAAAAGACCTGCAGTGGTTCCGGTATTGGAAGCCATTGGGATTTTCCAAGTGTGAGCGTCTGATCCCGAAGTGATTGTCGGAGTTGTCACTGAGTTATCAACACTGAATGCCAGAGTCTGAGTTTGGCCAGTTTGTCCACCCAATGAAGTCAAACCAGAAGAAGCGACTCCAAGCGTTTGAACAGCAGAACCATTCCAGTACTTAATGGCATTGGCCGTGGTATTAAACCAAGTTCTTCCTTTTTCTGCATTTCCCCAACCAGCAGTCGAAGGATCTGAACCGTGCTGTGAAAGAAGCAGATGCTTAGAGGCAGCCAATTCGATATTGCCCACATTGGTAATATCATAACCACCCATATTGAGGGCGCCAGCCATGGTGTCGCCAGCTTTATTGACAGGCGTATAACCAAGAGCATTTGTGACATCCGTGCTAGTCACAGAGATTGTTCCACTTGAAACCGTGATATTCGATCCAACCTGCACAATCCCTTTAGAAACAGCAGTTGCATCTGCATAAGCTTGAGAACCAGCAACTGTGATTCTTCCTTTAGCATCGACTGTGAATGAAGGAACCGCAGTGGCCGATCCATATGTCCCAGTTGAAACCCCAGTCGAAATCAAAGAAAGAAGGCCCGCATTTGAAAGAGTGGCATCGCCACTCATGACGACAGCAGTCGCAGCATTGGAGGCATTCCCAATAAAGATCTGTCCATCATTCAACGAACCATTGGCAGGAGTGTAACCAAGAGCTGTTGTGACATCTGCGGAGTTGATCTGAGAAGCTGAAAGCACGCGGCCTTTGGCATCGACCTGAACTTTGGTGTAAGTCCCAGCAGAAACTCCTGTTGTATCCAGAGTCAAAGTTCCAGCACTAGTGATCGTTGCATCACCAGAGACAATGCTGTTCACCCATGAAGTGCCGTCATAAATCATCAACTGGTTAGTAGCAGAAGCAGCCGTAACAGCTTTACCTTTGATCTTATCAACGGAATTGTTGTTGTAGGTACCGGTCACATCGCCAGAAAAAGCAGTCGCAGTTCCAAGCTTGGCATTAAAGACATCATAGTCAGCTTTGCTTAAAAGCCCAGCCGTCGTTCCAGTATTAGAAGCAAACGGGATTTTCAAAGTGATTGTGTCAGAACCAGCTGCGATTGTTGGCAAAGTCACAGAGTTATCAGTAGAAACCGCAATTGTTTGAGCGGTCCCAGTCTGGCCATTGATGGATTGAACTCCAGAACCCGCAACACCCAGAACCTTGATCGCTGATCCATCCCAATACTTCACTTCATTCGAAGTGGTGTTAAACCAAGTGAAACCTTTTTGTGTTCCATTCCATCCCGCAGTGCTTGGGTCTGAAGAAGTCTGGTAGAGACCCAAAGTTCCCAGCATCGAATCGCCAGCCTTATTCAAAGGAGTAAAGCCGAGAGCTGTTGTGATATCACCGCTGACAAGGTTCGCGCCAACAGTCACGCGACCTTTGGTATCAACAGTCAACTTCGAATAAGTTCCTGCGGCAACACCAGTCGTGTCCAAAGCCAAAATACCAGCATTATTGATTGTAGCGTCTCCCGAAACAGTCACAGCAGTGGCGTCGCCAGAAGCATTACCAACTAAGATTTTTCCAGAAGCCAATGATGAAGACATGGCATCGGTAATTCCATAACCGGCAAGTGTTGTGGGCTTATTCGCGAGATCCGCAAAATCCAAGGCCGTATTCACCCAGTTGGTGCCATCGTAACGTAAGACTTGTCCCGAAGCATAAGCAGCA
>JBGGMM010000043.1:0-11631 GCA_041288045.1 Pseudobdellovibrionaceae bacterium
GTCGGCTCTTGCGCTCGCTGCTGCTCAGGGGCTGAGAGGCAGCCCTCGGCCGGCACACAAGTCCTTATGGACTGGCCTCTTAGGTTCGCCTCGACTGCTTCGATTGAGGCTTCTTTTTTGATCTGTTAATCAAACCCCTAGCTTCCATTTGATTGAGGACCAAGTAATTCAGCACAGATTTAAAATCCCTGCCCCATGAAATGATGCGAGTAAAGGGGCGAAGGGTAAAAAGAGTTTTTAAGTAGGGTTTTTGAGCCCTCACTTTTGCAGCCAGAATCGAGCAAAGAGATCTGATGAATTGGTTGTAGTTTTCCCGCTCTTTGATTTTGATGATCATATGAATGTGACTCCAATTAACAGCGAGCCCATAAATTTTCACATTAAATCTCTGAGCCTGACTGTGAATGAGCTTTTCATGTGAGAGTAGGTTTTTTCTTTCATAGTGAAAGAGTTCTAACATGAGTTTTTTCAGAGCTTTTTCAAAGAGCAAGAGAGCGTCTTGAAAACAAAACCGTAAAAGCCATAAGGCCTTCGCCCCAAAGCGATCCCGAAGAAAATTTCAGAAAATCTAAAAACACAAAAATCTGCTCTCAAATCCAAGATTAGAAAGTCAAAAACCACGTCAAATAATTTTTCGAATTTTTTTGTTTCTTTCACTGACTTCCGAAGAGCTCAAAGCTCCCGCCCGGAACTATTTCTGCCCCAAGCTTCGGGCCATTTCCTTGATAATTTTTCTCGATTCGGAGTATTCGGATTCTTTGACTCGACGGAGGTTGGAGCCGTTGCTGAGGGCTTTGAGAGTGACTTTGCCTTCGGGGGTTTGAATCCATTTTTCGATGGCTTTGATGAGCTTTTCTTTGAGAGCTTCATCAAGGTCCGAGCGAAAGACCACGGCATCATTCATCAAGCTGGGAGTGTAAGCGAGAACTTTGATCTTTTCTTCGACATCTGGGTACTGAGTGCGCACCAGGCTTCGGGCATCGCGGATTTCACCATCTTCAGGAATCGAATAAAAAGTAGCACCCACATCCACCTGTTTTTGGTAAACCATGCTCACCACGCTGTCGTGTTTTCCAGCGAAAACTTCCTGAGCTGGCTTGATCGCTTTTTGTTTGAGCATAAAAGCTGGCAAAATATAGCCTGATGCCGAGGTCGGATCGACGTAAGCGATTTTTTTTCCTTTGATGTCTTCAAGCTTTTTGATCTTCGAGTCCGCTCGGACAATGAACTGCCCTTTGTAGTGATTGCTACCGTCGCGGTTCAAAGTGATGAATTCAGCCTCGACTTGATATTTTTCCTGAGCGAGAAAATAGCTGGTGGTGTTCAGATAAGCGATGTCCACCCGCTTGCTGCCAAAGGCTTCAACCACAGCAATGTAACTGGTTGGCACTGTCACTTGAAAATGCAGACCGGTCTCTTTTTCCATCCATTTCGAGAATTCCTCACCATGAAGCATGAGGGTTCGAGTGTCCTTGGCAGGCACCATGGAGAAAAGAATGGGATTTTCACGACTCCCTTTTTCACCTCTCACCGTGCAGGCAAGAATGGCAAAAAAACAAAGAAAGATCAGAAGTAATTTAAAACTCAGCTTCAACAGGGATCTCCGCTGTTCTTTTCTCTCACTATTCGCCGGAAAAAACATCTATGTTGCAATGAGCCACGCGCCGCAAAAGCGTCTCAAACTGAAATTTAAAGACTCAGTGAAGTTCGGCCTTTTTGAAGAAATAAACGACAGAAGGCGAGTTTGTCTCAGTTTGCAACTCAACTTTTGGCTGGGTTGACCGATAAAGAAGGGTCAGAAAAATGCCAGCGACTCAATGTGGAACGTTTGTCGAAGAGGTGGGCAATGCTCGATGGAAAAAAAGATCCGTTTGGATATCAATTGGTCGGGAACGATTCCGTTCTGATCATCAATTTTTCTGGAAGCCTCCATTCAGGCTCTCTCTCCACATTGGATGAAATCACAGAAGCTCTGAATAGCAAAAGCTCGCTTCAAGCTGTGATTTTGAATTTCACTCAGGTAGAGACCCTGGCCTTTGAGGCCATTCCCCGATTTGCGCAATTCCTCAAGGTGATTCGCGGCAAACCCGCAGAGCTTCGCATTTGTTCTCTGAAATTGCCGCTCAAAGAAAGACTGGGTCGCTCGGGCATTCTCAGGTCCAGTGAAATCACCGAGACAACAAAAGACGCCATTTACTCTCTGGCTGGCAATAAACAAAAGGTGGCCTAAATGAAATTTCGAATTCACTTCAACGATTTGATCCTGTTTGCCGTTCTTTTTCTCGTGGTCGCCATTGGTTTGGGATTGGATCTCTATTTTGGGGATTACACTCGGCTCTTTCTGTAAAATCAGGCTCTAAATTAGGCCCACCTTGTGCCACGGCTTTCATGAATTTTTTCTATTTCTCTTCTCTCTCCGAACAGCGCATTTGAAGCATTCCGGCAATCCTGACGGAATTCTGTCAAACCCCGGCATTCGACTCTGCTATAAGGCTGATCAAACCTTTCCCCTTCAAGGAGAATTCAATGAAGACAATGATCTGCCTCTTTGCGCTTTTTTTGAGCCTGGTTGCTTTTGCTGAACAAGATCCAGCCTGCTACACAGTGACCCTGAAGCAAGACCAACACCTGACCTCAGCAGTTCCTATCGAGATCTGCCTTGAGAGTGTCAGCCTTCAAATGGGCGAAACTGGAATGCAGGTGGAAAGCGCTTTGAACCCAGAGCTTTTCAAGGACATGAAGCGGACCCGGTATGCACATGGCCCTGATGAAAGCCATGCTTTCACTGGCACTGCCATCCTCTTTCAAACAACCGATGCCACTTGCACAGCAGTTGAAGACGTCAAACTCAAAATGAGTGGGTATGAAAACGCAGAACGCGTTGTTCAGATCAGCCAACTGGATTTCACAGTTGTTCGTGAATACACTGACAATAGCTGCACAGGACCTGTGCGAACTGAGACTTACGTTTATAAGCTTCGCGATTGATCCCTTAAATTCAAAGCCCCTCTTGAACGAACCCGAGGGGTTTTATTCCTACAGCCAAAGTCTCCGCTGCTAGCGACATTTGGCATCTAATCTCATTCTTCCAGCTACTAAATGGGCCGAGCACACATTGGATTGATCTGAAACGCGAATCCAGTGAACCCAGGCTTCGCTGGCATCTTCCGAAATCTCCAACTGCGCCCAGTGTTGGGTTCTGTCATCTAAAAAACGAGTTTCAACTGCGAATCCGTCTTCGATATATGAAACAGGTTGAGCACTTCTTACTTCTCGCCCTGCACCAGCTAAAATTGCTGGCACCGAACCAAAATCCACCAAAGTGCTAATATGGTCATGACCGATAATAAGGGCTGTGATTTTTCCCGCATGGACTTTTAAAAATTCGCGCATCCGCAATTGAAAATCTTTTTTCTCAGTCCATTTGTGTTTCTCGGACACTGTGAAAGTTGGATGATGGTAGACAATGAAAATCAATTTTTCTGTGGCCTTTGAAAATTCTTGTTCCAGCCAAGCAAATTGCTGCTCTTCATTGTTGGTGTTATCCGAATTCAAAACAAAAAATCTCGCGCCATTTTTCACGACTGAAAAATACTCGCCAGGCATATTGAAATAGAGCATCTCGGTTGGATAACCCTTGTTGTGATTTCCAAGTGCCACCACATCAAAGCTAAATCCCGTTTTTTTCCAGATGTCCCAAGTCACAGAATAAGATCCAAAATAGAGATTATCTCCCGGCATGATCACAGAACGCGTATTTGCAAGTTCCAAAGATCTCCGAAGGTGATCTAAGGGAGGTCCCCATAAACCGGCATCCCCCATAATCGCCATTCGTGAACTGGCTTGAACAAAAAGTCCAAACCCAGTGATAAAAAGAACACTCAAAAAAGAACGCAGGGATATGTGAAACATGATTCCTCCTTGAACCCGTTATCGATGAGTCTATCGCAACTTATTTTTTTTGAAATGTAAAATGAGGAAACTCACAGCAATTGTCAGGCTTTGGCAAAAACCTTTTTCTGAGGAGAGATCATCCCCGCGGTTTAAAATCCTCTTCTTTGAACGAGGTTTTGAGTGCTTGATTTACTGCGTCG
This sequence comes from Pseudobdellovibrionaceae bacterium, assembly GCA_041288045.1. GTDB lineage: Bacteria > Bdellovibrionota > Bdellovibrionia > Bdellovibrionales > Bdellovibrionaceae > 21-14-0-10-47-8. The sequence goes on from JBGGMM010000043.1 coordinate 4,095, forward strand.
AGGAAGCCCTTTTTCAAAGGGGGTTCCACCTTCAGCCAGTCAATGCATCCGGCAATCATAGGAACAGATCCAAAACTATCGATCGGGCAATAATAAAGCTCTCCCTGAATCACGGTCACGGCACATTGAAATTCACTCAGTTTTTTGATCGACAAATTGCACCTTCTCCCGGTTCATCACCGCTGAATCTGAATCTCCTGCAAAGTTTCCCATCCTGACCAATCGATCGTGACACCATCTGAGCTTACCTTTCCCTGTCGAACCACCACTCGCTCCCCATAGGTGATTGCCGTTTCCCAAAAGACATTTTCAGAGTCGATGTAGCGATGGACGTCGTGGGTGGCGTCGATCAGTGACTGATCTAATATCGCAATCAAAGTTTTGTCCTTCGTGAACTCTTTGAGCCAAACTTCGTAAAGCATCTTCCCCCACACTGAAAGATAAACTAAAATTTATTTATAACTCTCACGATGTGAAGTTCTCTTCAAAAAATATTAACAGACTCTTTACAAAACGCTAGATAGAGATTTCTACTGGGGTTGGCGCGATTCAGTTTGGGACAAATCCTCAACTCGTCCTAAATTGGGATCCGCCAAAAGAGCAATTCGAGTCAAATCAGCCGTTGTCTCGGCTTTTAATTTTTTCATGATCCGGGCACGATGATTATCAACTGTGCTCACGCTCAAGCCCAAGCGATCAGCCACCATCTTGCTTGGCTTTCCGGCCACCACCAGTGCCAAGATCTGCTTCTCTCGCGCCGTGAGCTCTTGCACACGATGCAGATAGGAAACTCGCCAGACTTTCTCAGCACGAAGCGCTTGATCTTTTTCCAGGGCCATCTTCACCCGCTCCAAAAGAAGCGTGGGCGAATAGGGTTTTTCCAAAAAATCAAAGGAGCCCCCTTTCAAAGCCCGGACGGCTGACGACACATCGGCATGAGCCGAAATGATAATAATCGGAATGGGATCAGCAATTGAAAAAAGATGCTCCTGCACTTCGAGGCCGCTCATGCCGGGCATTCGAATATCCAAAATCAGACAGCCAGGGCGCTCGGGATTATAGGTTCGTAGAAAGGAAGGTCCATCTTTGAAAGTTTCAACCAAAAAGCCTTCCGATTTGAAAAGAAAGGTCAGGGATTTTCTCATTCCTGGGTCATCGTCAATCACAAAAACTGTAGGAGCTGGTTTCATGTCGTTTTTGTCTCTCATTTCTAGGCCAATGGTAAGGTCATATGAAATGTGGTGCCAATTCCTAATTGTGATTCCATCCAAAGACGACCGGAATGAGCTTCAACGATGGATTTACTGATGGCCAGTCCAAGCCCCATGCCATTGGCCTTGGTCGTGAACAGAGCTTCAAAAATTTGATCTCGATGTTCCTCTGATATCCCACACCCCTCGTCAGTGACGCTGACCCTTGCAAATCCCGGCATTTCATAAGCTGTTTCAATGATCAACTTGAAAGACTGTCCCTTTGCCATGCTCTCGATCGCATTTCGTAAAAGATTGAGAATCACTTGACCGATTTGCACACGGTCGGCAAACACCACGGCGTGAGAGGCCTCCAATTTCAGCTCCAAGGAAAGCCCATTCGATTTTAATTCTCCAGTGATCAAAGCGATGATTTCATAAATGATCTCATTGATTTTTTCATTGGTCTGTTGGGGCCTTCGGTTTTTGATGAAACTTCGTAAATTTTGAATGAAATTAGCAGCTCGAGATGTCTCTTTTGAAATTTCAGCAATGGACTCAAAAAAAAGTGGCTCTTGAAGATCTGATTTTTCAGCCAATCGATGCAAAGCCTGCACATAATTGCCAATTGCCGAAATCGGCTGACTGAGCTCATGGGCAAGGCCAGAGGCCATTTCACCGATGGTGTTGACTCTCCAGATATGTGCAAGGTCCATCTCGAGCCGGCGAATACTTTCATGTCTTTTTTCTTTTTCTTTGAGTTCCGTCCGCAGTTGCCGACTGACTCCACGATGCATTTGTTTTCGTCCCACCCATGTAAAGAAAAATCCGCTCAAAATTCCGCTGAAAACAAAACCACTGCCGAGGGAGATTCCCGCAGGAAGCCAACTTGTGCCGACCTTCGAAAGGAAGGGAGCCAAAAAAAGACCAAGAGCTCCTAAAAGAAAAAATGAAATCAGGACCACTCGATTTTTTCGCAAAAAATTTTTTATATTCATGTCAGGTTACAGCCTGAAGTGGCAGCTCAACTGTGAATGTGGATCCTTCTCCCAGCTTGCTTTCTAAACGGATTTTCCCTCCGTGCAAGCGCACCAGGGTGTCGACAATAAAAAGGCCAACACCAAGCCCGCTGTAATGGCGGGTCGAAACTGCTCTTTCGAATCGATTGAAAACTCTTTCTTGATCTTCGATTGCAATTCCAATCCCCTGATCGCGGATTTGTAAATGCAATTGCTCCTGCTGCTTCCAAGCCGAAATTTGGATGGGCTGACCACGGCCATATTTCAATGCATTGGTTAAGAGATTGATCACCACTTGTTCCAAGCGACGACGGTCCCAAAAACCCACCAATCCCTCAGGCACGTCAACTGAGACCAAAGAGCCTGAATTTTGAATCGGCCCCGAGAAAGATTGAATGACGTCCTTGATCAGAAGCGAGAGATCAAAGGTTTCCAAAAGGACTTCCAATTTTCCCGATGTGATTTGAACCACACCTCGAAGTTCATCGATGACTTTTGAAAGGCGCTCCACTTGAACATTGGAAGTTTCCAACATGCGAATCAGTCTGTCCCTGGGGACACCTTCGATCGTGTTGTCTTTGTACATTTGAATGAAAGCTTGAATCTGCAAGCTTAAAGGAGTGATCGGAGTTTTCAGTTCATGAGCGGCCATGGCCAAAAACTCGTCACGAGTGGCCACTGCTTCTTTGAGCAGTTTAATTTCTTGCTCTCTCAGCTCGGCTTTTTTGAGCAATTCAGCTTGCCTGAGATTTTCTTCGTTTTTTTTATAAAGTTCGACGAAAACGGCAATTTTAGCTTTGAGAATATCAATACTGAGAGGCTTAAAAAGATAATCGACGGCACCTGCTCCATATCCTTTAATTTCATAGGATTCGCTTTTGTGCAGAGCTGTGACAAAAATGATCGGTGTGACGGCTGATCTCTTTTGTGCTCGCAGTCTTTTGGCAGTCTCAAATCCATCCATATTCGGCATCTGCACATCCAAAAGGATCACGGCAAAGTCGTGCTCTTTGGCGAGCTCAAGAGCTTCTTCACCTGAATGGGCTTCAATAATTTTGTAGCCAGAATCCGTCAGGGCTGCCTCGAGGGCAAAGAGATTTTCAGGACGATCATCGACAGCAAGAATTTTCGTTGGGTGAGGCATGAGCTTTCTAATTCCGATCACGCGCAGAATTCTTTGACGGCTCCAATGAGCTGCTTCAGTTGCACTGGCTTTGAAACGAATGCCTGAGGCCTCACCGATTTGGCACTTTCCTCAAAGGCTGAGCAGACAATCACTGGGATGTGACTGAACTGCGGATCCGCTCTTTGAAGATCTAAAAACTGCCAACCGTTGGCTTTCGGCATCATCAAATCAAGCACAATCACACAAGGATTTGGCAGAATTTTTCTGAGATGATCGACACCCTCTTGTCCGTCATTGGCGATAGAGACTTCATAACCTTGAATTTCGAGAATGTCCTTCATGGTTTGGCAAATTGCCTGATCGTCTTCAATTATTAAAATCTGTTTGCAGCTCATGAATGACCGTCCGAGTTTTTATTTGTCTGTGTAAAAATAGTCTTAATTGGATGTGCCCTATCCATCAATAGAATCTCAAATTCTCTAATGAAATTAACAATCTGCGTGAACCGAACGGGTCAAAATGACAAGTTTAAAATGAGGACAGCATCCTCATTCCTGGCGGCTGATATTTTGGATACTCTGAATGATCCGTCTTTCACCCAAAATATGATCGACCTGAGTAAAGACTAAAAGCTGACCAATGGCGATTTCAGAATTTTGCATCAAAAAACTGTATTCAAATTTCTTTTTCAGAGCGCTATCTCCCTGCAACCGGAGTAGGTAACACTCCCCAAAGAGCTCGGTGGTGGGACAAGCGGCCTTTGAGAAATCCAGGACACTCAGGCGGATGCCAAAACTTTCAATGGCTTTGAGTTTGACGCGAATGAAATTTCGCTGATTCTCATCCCAAAGGGCTTCTGTGACTTCTTCTTGTTGTTTCAAGTTTCCCTGCGGATCTGATATTTTGATTTTGTAATGGTCAGTATCACTCACCACCAGCACTTGGCTCTCAGTCTTTGAGCAACCCAAGGAGCTGCAGTCTGAAAACTTCATTTGCGCTTGGTCATTCGGCCGAAAAGCTTTATGCAGGGGATGCTGGCCAAGGATCTGATCCATTTGTGAAAGCCAGCCCTGAGGATCCGAAACCTCAGCATGACCTGTCAGACTGACTGCGAGGACGAAAAGGAGAGAAAAAAATGCGATCCTTGCCATGAAGCTATTTTCGGCAAGTTCTTTTCATTCGGTCAAATGAAAAATCACTTCATTTCGGTTTCAAAATTGGCTTTAGCTAAAGCCACTTGCTGATTGAAATCCAAGACGATTTTCCCTTTAAAAGGGAGAAATTGTTTTTCTGAGAGAAAGCCTGGAACGGATGAGGCCGATGTCCCCGCAGTTCCATGGCAGCCCAAACAGCTGGATCTTGGATTGTCTGCAGGCCCGTTCAGGCGATAGCCTCTTTCTTTTGTCCCCGCGCCATTGGCAAAGGCTCCCGGAAAAACTATTGTGTCCAAAGTACTGGGATCATCAAATCCAGATTGCACTCCAATCGGTCGCATTTTCATCAGCTCTTTGGGAAGATTCTTGATTTGCTTCAAGGGGTTTTCTTCACCCAAAAGGTCTTTAAGCTCCGTTTCGAAATCATAGTTCGGGTCATAGTAAAAACCAATCATCGCCCAGTGATTGAGATCAGCACTGACTCCACCCAAGTCGGAATCGCGAACAGCAATGTCCATTTGAATGTGGCGAACGGATTGGATGCTTCGCTCGGGACTTCCAGGCTCACTCACATTGGCTTTCCAAGTGTAGGCTCCCTGAATTTCTGGAAAATTCGCAGTGGTGAAAAGGATTTTGGCAATGAAGGTCCCATTTGCAAACTGGCTCTTCTGCCACTCTGGTGTTTCCTTGGGCTGAGTCACAGAGCCAAAAACAGAATTCAAAGTGCGACAACCAGGGGCGTTGAAATAGGCGACTCCCCAATCCGATCCCGGAGTGGCATTTTGGAAATGAGGAATTTGCTTGCTGGGTTTTAAATCGCGCTCTTGCGTCAGTCCATGCACGGCCTCTCGACCTGCGGTTCCGACATTCAACCATGGGACATGACACCAGTAGCGGGACTTGTTATTGGCGGCGATAAAATTGGCATCGGGATTTTTGGCGTTCTGATTGGCCATATTTTCATAAAAATATTTTTGCGCCATCAAAGCAAATTTCAAAGCTTGCTTTTTGTCTCTCAAATTAAGTCCCTTCCAAGGCCGCTCTTCGGGTTGATGATTCGCCTGTTCATAATCCGCTCGCAGTGAAAATTTTGGCAAGTTGCGATCCGAATGCGCGTCCAACATTTGAAAGCCATAGAATTGATCACGAGCCACTTTGACTTTGGGGACAAAGTTGTCTGGGTCTTTTGTTTCTTGAACTGCAATTGCCCGTGACACTTTCACATTTTCAGAAACTGAGGATTTACCGGAATGACAATGATTCATTCTGAAAGAAACCAAGCCCAATTCGGCATGGTCAAATTGAACTCCTAAAAGCCGACCATCCGAACTGGCTTTTGTCTCGACCCATCCCTGGCGGACATTGCGAATTTGCGCGGCACTGTCTTTGGAAAAGAAAAGTTCGCCCACTCGATTTGCTGCCCCTTCAAAACAAGCGGCATGACGAAGTCCTTTGGCTGATTTTTCACGAGAATGGGCAAAGAAAAATTTTTTCAGGTAATCCTCTCGTCCCCCTTCGGAAAATCCGCTTTCAGTTCCATTCCAACGTTCTGGAGTGATGGCCTCTGTTTGATTCTTTCCATCTTTTTTGTAAGTGACATACACCAATCGCGGCGATTCATCCTCCAGAGTGGGAATGCCGTTTCTCTCGAGAGAAGAGAGATTTCTGTCAGGAGAATTCTCGCTTGGATTTTTCATGGTTTGAATGCATGCAGTGGCTGTCGCTGTTGCAATCCCTGCCAAAATGACTTTTTTCATGCGCTCTCCTGGATTTCTCCCTAGGCTTTCAATGAGCTTTATTTTAGGAAATATTCCGATGGGATTAAAGAGCTTTCAGAAGTTGCAGATCAGGGCTAGACTGAATGCCTGGCCTAAAAGTTGTAATTCGGAAAGAAGTTTCAGGAATCAGAAGCTATTTCTTAAACTTAGCTATCGCTCGACCCGAGAGGCTCACGACCAGAAGAACCAGGGCTCCGGCGACGATTCCGACAAAAAAATGAATCAGCGTCGGAGCTAAGGATCCAAAAAGACCAGCTTGTTCCGCTAGACCCTTGGCAAAATCATCAATGGCATGAATTCCGTGGGATAAAATCCCGCCACCGACGAGAAACATCGCAGCTGTGCCAATCACGGAAAGACTTTTCATCAAATAGGGAGCAATGAATAAGAGAGAGCTGCCCAGAGATTTCAAAACAACTTGGGATTTTTTGCGCAGATAGAATCCGGCATCATCCAATTTCACAATTCCTGCAACCAAACCGTAAACCCCCACCGTCATGACCAGGGCAATACCTGAGATCACCATCACTTGCTTGAGAAAAGTTTCTTGAGCCACAGTTCCAAGCGCAATCACCACGATTTCAGCCGAGAGAATAAAATCAGTGCGAATGGCACCTTTGATTTTTTCTTTTTCAAAAGCCACCATGTCCACGGCAGGATTGGCGACGGCTTTCACCAATTCTTTATGATGAGCTGTCTCTTCTTCAGGGGCGTGCAAAAATTTGTGAGCAATTTTCTCAAAACCTTCAAAGCAAAGATACAATCCACCCAACATCAAAAGCGGAGTGATTGCCGATGGCAGCACAGCACTGATGCCAAGGGCCGAGGGAACCAGAATCAACTTGTTGACGAAAGAACCCTTGGCCACCGACCAAACAACCGGAAGCTCCCGCTCGGCCAAAACCCCGGCCACCTGTTCGGCATTCAATGCCAAATCATCGCCGAGCACTCCCGCCGTTTTTTTCGCAGCCACTTTGGTCATGACCGAGACGTCATCTAAAAGCGTCGTAATATCATCCAACAAAGCCCAAAGCGAAGAAGCCATAGTCGAGGGTTGCCTTTCTTTAGGGTGCCTTTCTCTTTTTCCTTCACTCACAGCGTTATATTTTTGCGAGAGGTCTGGCAAGCGATATAACCAACTTTGCTGCAGCCAGGTCCGGCTGGCGGAAATAACGAGCGCCCGTGTCTCTGTTCAAAAGTCTAGCTAAAAAAAAAAATCAGTTCAGCAAGCTCTTCAGAATCAAAAGCCAATTCCCGATAAAAGACACAT
>JBGGMM010000044.1:0-2609 GCA_041288045.1 Pseudobdellovibrionaceae bacterium
TTTCTAAACGCTTTGCTCGTTCAACCCATGGAAACCCGAACTGATTTTGATAGACTAGTTTTATTAACGAACACGAATTTCTAATTCTTTCTAAACAGTGGTCCGTATCTGTCTCGTTTAGAAGCACTTAAATTTCCAAGGAGGAACCGTATGCGGGCACATAGGAACCACTGGCTATTGAAAAAAACCTGGCAAACTGGACTAATCACATTGGTCGGTTTGTTTTTACAAACACAGGCGGCTAAAGCAGCGACAATCACCGCTGCCAGCTGTGAACTCTCAGCCGTTCAGAGCGCCGTGAACTCTTCTGTTGATGGCGACACTGTCAACGTTCCTGCTGGAACTTGCACCTGGAGTGGCGCACTCAACATCTCAAATAAAACAATCATCCTCAAAGGTGCTGGAGCTTTGGCTTCAGGCGGCACTCGCATCAATTACGGCGGCAGCGGTCACACTCTCGTCAATATCAGCGCCGGAAGCAAAAAAGGGAAAATGGATGTTTCAGGATTTTACTTCTACGGCGGTGACTCCAATTACTGGAATGGAACAGCCATGCAACTGTATGGACCCGATGGATGGAAGAACCTCCGCGTTCACCACAACGTTTTTGATAATAACAACCCTTGGACGATCAAGGGTGGCTCAAGCACTCATGGTCTGATCGATCACAACACTTTCAAAGGCAACGCCTTCGGCATCATGCTTTACGGAAATGGAGCCTCTGACTGGGCATCGCCTTTGACATTGGGAACTGCAGATTTCTTCTTCGTCGAGGATAATGATTTTCAATGGAATGACTTTTACGGGTCGACTGGCTCCCCAATCATGGACATGGACTCAGGCGGTCGCCAAGTTTTTCGTTACAACAAAGTAAAGCACGGAATGTGGGAAACACATGATAAGGCCCGCAGTGGACTCGTCAGTGCAAATGGCTTTGAAATTTACAACAACACTTTCGATGGGGGCACCACCAATAAGTGGAAAGCCATCGACGTTTCTGCAGGTACCGGCGTCATCTGGGGAAATAAAATGATTGGTGATTACACGATCCCAATCGGCGCAATCGATTACAAATCCTTTGATCCGCGATCCGTTCGTCTTTGCGATGGAACAGACCCTGCGGATAAAAACGTTCCCGGCGAATCGGGATGGATCTGCCAGTACCAAATCGGTTCCATGGGTGAAGGCCCCTCTGCTTATAGCTACCCTCTCTACCTTTGGGGAAACACTGAAAACAATGCCGCAGTCGGTATGACATGTACCGATGGTTGCAACCACGTAAAATCGGGTCGCGATTATATCAACTCGGCTTCAGCGAAAGCTGGATACGCTCCATACACTTATCCTCACCCATTACAAGCTGGCGCCACGCCAACGCCTCCCCCGCCTCCGCCACCATCACTGGCAGCTCCTACAAACTTGCGAGTCGTTTCTGTTGCTTACAATCAAGTGAAGCTGCAATTTGATGACTCCAACTCAACTGAAAGCGGATTTCAAATTCACAGAAAAATCGGAATCTCTGGAACCTTGTCACAAGTCGGAACCACTGCTGCTCAGTCTTATGACGACAACTCTGTGGCCGCCTCCACTCAGTACTGCTATCAAGTGAAAGCTTACAACTCTTCCGTCGTGTCTGGATCCTCAAATGAAATCTGCGCGACTACTGCCGCAGCACCAGCCGCGAACGTAGCACCTAATGTGAGCATCACAAGTCCTGCAAATGGCGCAAGTTTCTCAGCAGGTTCAAGCATTGTGATCAATGCTTCCGCCTCTGATTCTGATGGAAGTGTGGCAAAAGTTGAGTTCTTCAACGGCTCAACCAAGCTCGGCGAAGATTTGACAGCCCCTTATTCATGGACAATGAGCAATGTTGCAGCTGGATCTTACAGCCTCACAGCAAGAGCCACTGATAACTTAGGTGCAACTCGAACCTCAGCTGCAGTGAGCATCACAGTCACTTCAGTGACTCAGCCTCCACCTGCGAACGTGGGACCAAGTGTCAGCATCACAAGTCCATCTTCTGGATCAAGCTTCTCCGCAGAGATGAGCATTGCGATCAATGCATCGGCTTCTGATTCTGATGGATCGATTGCGAAAGTTGAATTCTTTAACGGCTCAACCAAGCTGGGTGAGGATTTAACAGCTCCTTATTCTTACACAATGGCCAGTGCAGCCGCAGGGTCTTACAGTCTCGTTGCTCGCGCCACGGACAATGCAGGAGCAGTGACCAATTCAGTCGCTGTGAGTATCACAGTCAATGCTGTGACTCAGCCTCCACCTCCACCATCTGGAACAAGTGTGACTCTGTTGACTTCACAAATTCCAGCTCAACAGAACTTGAATGACGGCGTGGCTTACGAGCTCGGCATGCGATTCACTTCGACTGCTACAGGTAAGATCATGGCCATTCGCTTCTTCAAAACGTCGTCAGAGAGCGGCACTCACATAGGGAAGATTTACTCTTCATCAGGTGCACTGCTGGCTTCAGTGGTGTTCTCTTCTGAGACAGCTTCGGGATGGCAGCAAATGAATTTGGCATCACCTTTGTCGATTGCAGCGAATACTGAGTACACAGTTTCAGTCAATACAGGTGCTGGATACTATGTCGC
>JBGGMM010000045.1:0-6007 GCA_041288045.1 Pseudobdellovibrionaceae bacterium
ATAATCCATAATGATGGCGACTTGCGGTCGTCTTTTTTCAGCTTCTGCCACCAGAGCATGAAAAACAGATCGCAATTTACCAAAATGCTCGGCGATTTCGGCGACGCCAACGACAGCCATTTCTTCGGATTTACCAAGGCGTTCAAAACCGATGGCTTCCATCAAATCACTGCCAACACCAAAGGCCTGCACGGGAATTTTTTTATTTTTCCAATATTCAAGAAGTCTCTGTGCAAAGAGGCTGCTGGAAGCTTCAGCTGCCACGATGAGAACAGAGCTCATCAGCTGGCCCCGGTTTGACTCGGCTCAATCGAGGCAATGATTGTTTCAACCAATTCCAAGGCTTTCAAGGCCTCGTCACCTCGAACCGCATGATTGTTTTGACCGCGAATGGCCTGAAGAAAGGATTCTGTTTCGGCTAAAAGATTGTCTCCACGTCCGACATTTCGCACTTCAAAACCCACTGGCGATTCGGCATTTCCCGTCAATCGAGTTTGCTCAAGCTCACCTGTTTGTAAATTGGACAAATGAATGTGCTGAGAATCCAAAGCACGAATGGTGCGGGTCATTTCTTTTGCTAGCCTCGAACTGTTCACCTGAGCTTTCAATCCGCTGGCAAATTCAAAAGTCGCCGAACACCAATCATAGGTTTTCGTCGCCAGCATTCCAGCTTGTGCCGTGACCAGACGGCAGGGACTAGAATCCATGGACAACATCAAATCCAAGTCATGAATCATCAAATCGTGCAAAACCGAAACATCGGAGCCGCGAACTTTAAAAGGAGCGTAGCGGTTGAACTCGATGAATCTCGGGTTTTGAACTTGATTTTTCAATTCACGAAAAGCTGGGTTGAAACGCTCACTGTGCCCCACACAGAGAACTCGTTTTTTTTCAGCTGCTAATTTCACCAGCTCTTGAGCTTCTGAAACCCGCAAACAGATCGGCTTTTCAACATTGACATGCAAACCGGCCTGCAAAAAAAACCGAGCCAATTCGTAATGGGTCGGAGTGATTGTCGAAATCGTGACTGCATCCACTTGGCCCAATAAATCTTCAGGCCGAAGATAAGCTTGGACCGCCAAATCAGAAGCAATTTTTTTTGCTTGAGATTCGTGAACATCACAGACACCGACCAGCTGGACGGAAAGCTCGGGTCTGGCTTCAAGCGCTTTGTATTTTTGCGCATGAAAGTTTCCCAAATATCCGACTCCGACAACAGCTGCTCTCAGTTTCTGCATGTGTCTCCCTATTCTTCGTCAGAGGTTCCTTGCCCCCGATGAAGTGCAATTCCCCTTTTGGAAGTGCGAACGAAATTGATGAGATATTCCAGATTCGGGCTCATTTGACATTCGTTCTGAATTCGCGCCAAAGCCTCTTCAATGGTGTCAGACCCCAAAATCAAAATCCGCACTGCTTTGTGAATATTCTGAACTTCTTCGCGTGGAAAACCTTTTCTCGCTAAGCCGATTTTGTTGGTCGCTCGGCAAATCGCATAATTTCCCTGAGCGCGTGAGAATGGAAGGATGTCTTTATTGACAATGCTACTGCCAGCAACGAAAGCGCCACGACCTACTTTGGTGAATTGATTGAAAGCGGAAAGGCCGCCAATCACCACGTTGTCACCGATTTCTGTGTGTCCACCTAAATGAGTGTCGTTGGCAATGACCACGTTGTTACCGATTTTGCAATCATGGCCAATATGAGTGTAGGCCATGAAATAGTTGTTATCGCCGATCGTGGTTTCTTTATCGCCTTTGGAAGTGGCAATGTTGGCAGTTGAAAATTCGCGGAACACATTGTTGTTGCCGATTTTCAAACGCGTTGGCTCGGACTTGTAGGTGATATCTTGAGGGGGACCACCAATCACGGCTCCAGGAGCAAAGTGATTGTTTTCCCCAATTTCAAGAATTCCGTAGCGGGAACCAACTGTCACATGACCTTCGATGAAAGTGCCTTTGCAAATATGGACTTGCCCCTGAATCAAACAATAGGGGCCAATTTCGACCCCTTCATCGATTTTCACATCACCTTGGATGACGGTGCTGGGATGAATTTTCATTTCTCTTATTTATCTTTCTCGAAAGCTTTGACCACTTCATCAGTCAAATCAGCATCTTTTTGCGCGTAGAGAACATTCTGTCCGCCTTTTTCAAGCACGAGAGTGTAGCCCTTTTCTTGCGCGACTTTCTCAATCACTTTGCGCATTTTATCCAAAATGGGCTCCACCAATTCTTTTTCTTTCTTTTGAATTTCCAATTGGTTTTCGGCCACTGTCTTTTGGAATTTCATCATTTCTTCCTGAATTTCCATCTGCTTTTTGCCCATGACTTCTTCAGAGAGAACAGTTTTCTTTTTTTCCAGATCCTGGTTCATTTTCTCAATATCAGCCTTTTTCTTATCCAGGTCTTTTTTGCGCTTTCCATATTCTCCGTCGAGAAGGTCTTTCGCTTTTTTACCTGCCGCGGTTGATTGAATGGCTTTTTGAACATCAACATAGCCCACCTTGGTCTGCGCCTGTGCAAAACCAGCGGCTGCCATCACCACAAGTGCTAACAATCCTTTTTTCATAATCTCTCCTTTTAAAATGGGGAACCAATTGAAAAGTCAAAAACCACCGAATCCGGCGAAGCTTCTGTCGTGCGAAGCGGGAATCCCCACTCGAAACGAAGCGGGCCGATCGGCGAAAACCAACGGAATCCAAAACCGACGTCACTGTAAATTTCATCAGCACGCAAACCATCATCAGCAATCCCGACGTCATAGAAAGTCACGCCCTTGATCCCAGCTTCAGCAATGAGCGGAAATTCAAGCTCAGTTTGATAAAGAGCCATTTGCTCTCCCCCGTAAGTCCGCATTGCTTTTTGCTGGCGCACAGCTGGATCGGGATAGAGCGATGCAAAGTCAGAATCATCATAAAGCTTCTTAGAGAAAACTCTCTTACCGATTCGATAAAAGTTGTATCCACGAAGTGAATACGGCCCCCCGAGTTTGAAGACTTCGGTAAAGGGAACCTGCTGATTGTCGTGACCGACAATAAAAGAATAAGCCAAATTGTTTCGCCAAACCACTTCCCAGAAAATTTTCTTAAAGTAACGAGTGGTCACGTTGGCTTTGGTGTAATTCAAGACTCCGCCAAAATCAGCGTACTCCAAAGAAGATGAAGCATAGGCGCCCTTCGAAGGCGAAAAGCGGTCATTTCGTTTATCGTATTCAAGGTATCCTGTGACGGAGCGAGTGTCCCCTTGAGCCGTGTCCAAAGGAAAGATGGTCAAATCTGTGATCAGTTTTTCTTTGCCATTCACAGTTCCATAGACCAGCCCCAAAGAAGTCTCTTCATACTTAAGACGAATGGTTCCGGTGAAATCTTCACCTAGTGGATGACCAAAGCGGAAAGCGCCGCCAATTCGTCTTTCATCGTAGTCGGCCAATGCCGATGAAGTTTGATAAGCATCCACACCCAGAGTCCACTCTGTGTCCTGGAAATAAGGCTCTGTGAAATTGAAATTATAAGATGAAATGTCTTTGCTGATATTCAAACCGGCGCTGAGCTTTTGTCCGCGGCCCAAAAAGTTGGACTGATTGACTTGACCCTGTAATGTGAATCCAGTGACGCTTCCGTAACCAGCACCCAATTGGATCGAACCCGTGTTTCGCTCTTTGACGACGATTTCGATGTTCAGCTGATCTGGTTTTTCTGGCGGAGTGGATGTTTTGAAATTCACTTCATCGAAAAATCCCAATCTTTGAATATTCTCTAGGGATTCTCTTCTTCGAGTTTCATTGTAGAGCTCGCCTTCGCGGATTTTCAATTCACGGCGAACCACTTTGTCCCGAGTTTTTGAGTTGCCCACCACATTGATGCTTCCGAAATAAACCTTGTTGCCTTTGTCGAATTCGAAAGTGATGTCGACCTTGCGGTCTTTTTCATTGATGCGGGTTCTGGGAATGACGTTGGCAAAGGCATAACCCAAATCCCCGTACTTGGCCTGCAGCTCGCTGAGATCTTTCTGCAAAACCTCGTAAGAGAAAACCTTGCGCTTGTTGATTTCAATCGCAGCGCCCAGCTCATCCCTCGTGTAGAGAAGATCGCCGGCAAAATCGATATCACCCACATCGAACTGTTCGCCTTCATCAATTCGAATGGTGATGGAAATGTTTTTCTTATCAGGAGTGACATAAACCTGAGGACGGTCGACTTTCACTTGCACGTAACCTTCATTGAAATAGAGGTAGCGAAGCCTTTGCACATCAATATCAAAAGCATCTTGCTTGTAGGCACCAGATCCTGAAAGAGCACTGAAAAAACCGCCTTCAGTGGTCTGCATCCGGCCTTTGAGGAAACCGTCTTTCAATTTTTGATTGCCCAAAAAAGTGATTTTTTTGACTTTGACCTTGTCGTTTTCTTTGATTTGAAAAACGACTTTCACGGTTTCGTCTTTTGTGACGTCTTCTAACCGCATGTCGATTTTCGCCAAAAAGAAACCCTTGTCCTCGTACATCTTTTGAAGCTTCTCAACCGCATCCCGCAATTTCGGCTGGCTGACGATTTCATAAGCTTTCAATCCTGAAGCTTCCAAAAGCTCATCGGTTTTTAATTCTGAGTTTCCCTCGAACACAATTTCAGTGATCGAAGGCTTTTCAACCACTGTGTAAGTCAAGTCGACTTCGTTGGCGGACCCTTCGCGGTTGACGACGATGTCATAAAAATATCCGGTTTTAAAAAGCGATTCGACGTCCTCTTTGATCAAAGCTTCTGAATAAGCTCCGCCCACTTTGCTTTTTAAGCGCACTTCGATGGCGTCTTTTTCAATTTTTTTCTGACCTTGAATTTCAATTTTTCGAATCAAAGCACTGGCTGATACGGAGGGCACTGCTGCCTTTGCAGGAGCCGATGGCTTTGCTGAAGGTTTCACAGCTGGAACTGGGGGTTTTTGACTCGGCTTGGCGGCAGGCGCAGGAAGCCGCCTTTGAGGAGGGGCCTGTGTCTGCGAAAAAGCGGAGCTGAAAGTCAAAAGCGCAAAGAAAAATGCCACAAAAGAAAGCAGAAGTGTATGGAAGTTCTTAAAGTGTAATTTCAAGTTCAAATTTCCCAGTTGTTTTCATGACTTAGGTCTAATCCCCGGAAGCGTAACCCGAGGCCTATACAAAGTCAATCACACCCATCGCCCATCTGAAATTCGATGAACTTTTCCGAACTTGCGAGAGAAATTCGGATCATGAGTCACCACCACCAATGTCAATCCCATGGTCTCTTTCAATTGAAAAAAAAGATCCTGAATCAATGCTCCATTTTGCGAATCCAAATTTCCAGTGGGCTCATCGGCAAACAGCACTTGCGGTTTGCACACCAAAGCTCGCGCGATGGCCACTCTTTGCAATTCCCCTCCAGAGAGTTGCGATGGAAAATGAGTCATTCTCGTCGTTAAACCCATTTGCCGCAAAAGCACTTCGGCCCGGTCCAAAGCTTCGGATTTATCGAGACCGGCCACTCGCGCCGGAATCATGACATTTTCAAGTGCGGTAAATTCTGACAGCAAATGATGGAATTGAAAGACAAAGCCCATTTCTTTGTTACGAAACAAGGCCAGCTCTTCATCGGCCATCGACAGCAAGGACTGATTTTGAAAATACAATTCACCCTGGGAAGGCTGATCCAAAGTTCCAAGAATGTGCATGAAAGTGCTTTTGCCGGCCCCTGAAGCGCCGACAATGCAAATCGCATCCCCTTTTTTAATATCCAGAGAAATCCCCTTGAGGATTTCAAGTTCACTGGCACCTTGAGAATAGGAGTTCCGAATGTTCACGGCTCGGATCAGGGGCTCATTCATTTTTCAATCCCTCCACCGGTGAAAGCGAAGCCCCGCGAAGCGCCGGAGCCAGCGTTGCTAAAAAACAGATCAACAAAGTCGCGACAGAAATCGCCAGAGCATCCGTCCAGCGCAAAGACAAATCAATGCGCTCGATTTTATAAATGCTTCCCGGCAGAAGTCCATAGTGGGATTCAACC
>JBGGMM010000046.1:0-14519 GCA_041288045.1 Pseudobdellovibrionaceae bacterium
AACCCACATAAAGAGGATGTCATTTTGGGCAGCCCCTGCAGGCTCGGTCATAGTGGCCGTCGTTGAGGCCGAACTCTTGACAGTAAGAGATTTGCTGCGAAATGCGATTGCGCCTTCTGCTGAGAGAGCGGGAAGAAGTCCTAAGAAGAGAATAATTAAAATCTGTCTCAGTATTTTCATGCTTATTTCCATCCTAAAAAAGTGAAAGGGCATGCGCAACAAAATTTATTTAATGGTCACTTCAAGGTCCAAGCCCACTGGACCAAGGCGAGCCAGCCGCAGAGGCAGAAGAGCATGGCGAGGACCACCTTCCAATTTCGGCGCATTTTTTTCCAAGAGAAATCGGGGGCGTGGAGGTCGCTGTTTTTCTTTTGTTGGTCTTTGAGTTTTTGGGCGAGGCCTTGCAAGAGGAGGATTCGGTGGGGCATTTCTAATTTGTAGAATTGGATGCCGACGAGCATTTCGGTTTGGCCGAGAGCTTCGAGTCTGGTGACCAAACCGAAGCAGGCCATTTGGCTTGTGGCGGGGACGTTGAATTGGATTTTGATAAATTCCCCGACAATCGGGCAGAGCTCTGTGGGTGCGGTGAAGGCGAGGCCCGAGAGAGAGATGTTTTTGATTTCTGTGCCCTCTTCCCAGGGAATTTGTTGGGGACCTGCGACACGGATGAGGGTATTGTCCTGCGGTTGCAGGATATAGCGGGGCGCGCGGGCATGGTATCTGGCGAGAGAGTGTGTCATAAGCCTCACCTTTCTTATCGGCGAAAGTCTTGGGTGTCTCGAGAGAAATCCTCACAAAAGCCTGATATCCAGACTCTGCAATTTGTATTAAAATGAGATCTTAAGGCGGGTTCCAGTGATGACCAAAAAGACTCAAACCAAATCGATGCCAAAAGTCAAAAAACCCCGAAGACCGAAAATCTTGGAGCATCCGCTGTCATCGGCGACTGAATTTACCAATCGTGAAATTGGCTGGCTCAATTTCAACCGCCGGGTTTTGTTTGAAGCGGAGGACTCGCGGACTCCGCTTTTGGAGCGACTGAAATTTTTGGGAATCAGCAATTCGAATCTGGACGAATTTTTCATGAAGCGGGTGGGGGGACTGAAGCGGCAAGTGGCTTTTGGGATTTCGCCCAAATCTTCGGATGGGAAAACTCCGATTCAACAGCTGGCGGATATTCGCGTTCAAGTTCAGCAGATGATCAAAAGTCAGGATCATTGCTATGCCAAGCTTTTGAAGCCGGCGTTGAAGGAAAAAAGTATCCATCTTCTGAAATGGAATGATCTGAGCCAAAAAGAAAAAGAAGTGGCACAGAAATACTATATGAAAAATGTGTTCCCGGTGTTGACTCCATTGAGTGTGGATCCAGGGCATCCCTTTCCGTTTATTTCCAATCTTTCCACTTCTTTGGGAGTGACTCTCAAAGCTCCAAACAGCGAAGAAAAAATGTTTGCACGGGTCAAAGTCCCGCAGGTTCTGGCTCCCTGGGTGCGAGTGGAAGGCACGGGTCCGAACGAGTACCGCTTTGTTTCTTTGGTGGAATTGATCAAAGAGAATATGAAAGATCTTTTTCCTTCGATGCAGGTTTTAGAGGTTATGCCTTTTCGCCTGACTCGAAATGCCGATATCACTCGGGATGAAGAAGATGCCGAAGATTTGCTGGAAATGATCGAAGAAGAATTGCGACAGCGTCGTTTTGCCGAAGTGGTCAGGCTCGAGCACGGACCCAATCCGGATCCTTGGATGCTTAAATTTCTGATGGAAGAATTGGAAATTGCCGAAGACGACATTTACGAAGTGCAAGAGGAGCTGGATTACAATGGCTTGGCTTTCTTAGGGGACTTGCCGCTGCCGCAGCTTCGCTATGAGCCTTGGTCTCCGGTGGTGCCTCTGCCATTCACCGACGAAGATCCCACTCAAATTTTCAATGTGATCCGCCATAGCGATCAGCTGGTGCATCATCCTTACGAAAGTTTTTCGGCCACTGTTGAAAAATTCATTCGAGCGGCTGCCGAAGATCCCAAAGTGTTAGCGATTAAAATGACTTTGTACCGCACAGGCGATAACAGTCCCTTTATCAAAAGCTTGGTTCGCGCTGCTGAGATGGGAAAGCAAGTGGTCTGCCTCGTTGAACTGAAGGCTCGGTTTGATGAAGAACGAAATATCTACTGGGCCCAAGCTTTGGAAACTGCCGGTGTGCATGTGGTGTATGGGATTGTGGGTCTGAAGACTCATGCCAAGACAGCTTTGGTGGTTCGTCAGGAGCAAGAAGGGCTTCGCTGTTATGCTCATATTGGAACTGGAAATTACAATATTGCGACTTCGCGTTTTTACACAGACATGGGGCTTCTCACGGCTCGCGAGGAGCTGACTTCGGAATTGGTCGAGTTCTTTCATTACTTGACGGGGCGGTCGCTGAAAAGCGAGTACAAGCACCTCTTGGTGGCTCCGGTGAATATGTTCTCAAGATTCAAGCAAATGATCGAGCGAGAAATTGAGCAGGCCAAAGCGGGGAAGCCCAGCCAGATCATCACCAAAATGAACAGCATGGAGGAAAACGACATTTCCTTAGCTCTCTACAAAGCTTCGCAAGCTGGAGTGGCCGTGGATATGTTGGTGCGGGGATTTTGCTGTCTTCGTCCCGGGGTGAAGGGGATGAGTGAAAAAGTCCGAGTGATTTCGACCATTGGCAGATTCCTGGAGCATTCGCGAATTTTTTATTTTCGCAATGGTGCCGCAGATCCGATTGACGGCGAATTTTTCATTGGCTCTGCCGATTGGATGTATCGCAATTTGCATGCTCGAGTTGAATGCATTGTTCCGATTTTAGACCGTGCATTGAGGGAAAAAATTTGGGAAATTTTGCAAGCCCACATCAAGGATCAACGCCAGACTTGGGATATGAATTCAGATGGCAATTACGTCCAAAGAAAAGGGCAGGATGTCGGAGTCCAACAGCATCTGATGGTTTTGGCCAAGCAAAAATCTGTGACTCACGAAGAAAACTCCGACTCGTCCGGAACTTGAGCTAACGGAGAGGCCCATGAAATTGATTCTGTTCCGCCACGGCACTGCCATCGATCGCGAAGAAGCGATCCAGATGAAAATGGAAGATTCGAAGCGACCACTGACGGAGAAAGGCCGCGAAAAAACAGAAAAGATGGCGAAGCTGCTGAAATCCTTCGAAGAGAATATCGATGGGATTATCACATCGCCCCTCATCCGAGCTCAGCAGACAGCAGAGATTCTCACCAAAAATCTAAAAATCGAAAAAATTCAGGAGAGCGCGGAACTTGTTCCCTCGGCTCCGCCTCAAGCCTTTGCTCAATGGCTCAAAACTCACGCTGGGAACTCGACTTGTCTGATAGCTGTGGGCCATGAACCACAATTGAGTGTTTTTGCTAGTTGGGCCCTGGGTGGGCAAGCAGAGACTTTCATCGATCTGAAAAAATCTGGAATGCTTGCGCTAGAATTTGCTTCATTCGACGAAATTACTCCTAAATCCGCCGAGCTGCTTTGGCTGCTGCAGCCGCGGCTTTTGGGTTAAATACTGTCCTTGGAAAGCTGTCGAAGATTTTAGAATTTTTTGATGAACTGAACGAGATCTTACCCTTGTCACTATGGGCAACCAGCAAGGACCTTTTGTTTCAGTTCATCGATTTCAGTTAGGGTATAAGGCGAGTAGCAAGTGATCTGGACACTCTGAGTGTCACCCTTCTTGATTTGGACTTGCTGGCACTCGGGATTTTTTGGAGTCACTTGTCCATTTTTCGATTCAGGGAGGAGATCCACGAAATCTTCATAGTAAGAGGCTGTGCCATTATTGCAAAGGTCATCCAATGTTCCATTTGTGAATACTAAAACACTCAGATTTTTTGCGGTTAAAGCTGACGTTCTCCAGTTTCTGGGAGCGACGTTGAGGATTCCATTTTCATTGGTTTGTCCCAGAATCTCCGCACTCTCTGATTTTGATTGGTACTTTGGCAAACCGGGGGTGCAAATTGGTCCCGTACAATCTTTCATTGTCAGCGCTTCGAACTTCAGCATTCCAGCCAAGGTGATTCCTTGTACGGGGTGTCCATCTTGGCTTTTGAAAGACAATTCGATTTGACCTGTGGTCATTTCGGCGGCCTGCGCGATTTGAAGGGAACACAAACAGGTGAGAGCAAAAATGCAGAAAACCTTGAAATTAGACATGATTGCCTCCGAGGCCTCGATGAGAATGGCACCGAATGTATTTCGATTTGCCATTTCCTGCAACTGTCAGTTTTCTATCAGTCAATTTTTGCAATTTGACTGTTGAAAAAACACTTACTACTGGAAGCCTCTTCTACATAGATCTGCAGACTTATTATTTAGGGCCCGTAGTTGAATTGGTTGGATTTCCTTGCCGCTGGACGGTTGAACTATTGGACTGTGGTAGTGTTGCCCCAACGGCACGATAGATATGAGCATGGTAAGCCTCAGGTATTTCGCCAACAGTAGTTTCCATGATTGAAATTTGATCTGTTGGTTTCCAAGTCGGTATAGGAGGTTCTGAATTGTCACAAACTCCAGCTGGAAAGAGTCCTACAACGACTTCTTTCGAGAAAAAAGAGCCTTCCTTAGGAGTTCCTAAATTTGATCCTGTTGTAATTTTAGTCGATGGTTTTATTCCTCCGAACCAAGGAATTTCAGGACCATGGATACTTTTGGCAGATGCATCGGATGAATAAGGTGCCCGATCTTTCAAGACAACGACATTTGGGCTAGATTTTCGCCCCGCAACTCCATCTTTATCACAATATATTTTTGCATCGTTTTTGGGGTACGTATATTCGTCAGTGAAACCCCATGTGTGCAGAAGTTCATGTATCACGACTGATGAAAATGGATCTATACCAGTCCAATTTTTTAATTTGGCACCCCAACCGGCTGTTCCTATATTTGCAACGGATCCAGCAGCGCCGCCAGTCGCAGTGTCTGAAATAACAACAACTCTGTCGGCATTTACCTTTTGAGCCAAGCGGACGGCATAGTCATCATTGCACTCAATCAACCGTTTTATGACTTTGCCTTGCTTACAACCCAACTTTGAGGCTTCGGCTCCTACGGCTTTGAACTCGATTTGGCCGGATTTTATCAAAGAATCGAATGGAGGGATTTTCTCTATTTCTTCAATGATCGAGGCAGTTCGGCTTCTGCTTTCTTCGTCTATAACTAAGGCTACAGTGTAGCGGGCCATACCTGAACTTGGATGGATCAACATGAAGAAGAACGCTCCTATTGTGACAATCAATAAATTAAAGCTCATGCATCCCCAAAACTCTTTTGTCAGATTTGTTGAGGAAGCGAACATACTTACCTTTGATCGTTGCCTCAGTTCTTGGAAACTTAACTATGACTTCAACTTTCTTCGGACGAGTCACGCCTCCTTCAAATTTTTTTGTTTTTGGATCCAAGTCATCAAAATAGGCATCAAAAGCGACAAATATTTCCTTTGAAAAGGTGACTCTTTTAGAATCATCTAAAATCTGAAAAAGAGTATTTGAATTAATGGGTGGCGCCGGCTCACAATACTTTTCAGGAAAAAATTTTTTGTCCAATCTTGTGATTTTGTTACTTGAGGTTTCTATGGCCCAAGACGTATTCCATGTTTCACCACAAATATCTTTGCCGAATGCCTGACTCTGATATACCAGAAAAATAAATAAAAATAAGCGCATATACTAGATTTTAGAACTCTCTACTTTGTTTGGTAGTCGGGTTTTTTAGAAAGGTTGGCTGAAGCGAGCACCTAAGATCTCATAGACCTTGGTCTTAGATTTTAGAAAAATGAGAATCCGTTGTCGGGACAATAGACCGGACTGAAAACTCCCCAGAATGGAAGACGGCGATTCTAGAATTTCAGAGTCGCCTGATCCATCCAATCAATTCGTCAATTTCAAATCAAGATCTGACTCCAATTGGCGTCAGATCTTGATCTGTCACTTATGCCGCGTCACCGGTCCCGTCGTCGGAACCATCATCAGCGCCATCTCCAGTTCCGTCTCCTTCATCGCCAGTGCCATCATCAGCGCCGTCTCCAGTTCCGTCTCCGTTATCGTCAGAACCATCATCACTTCCTGGGTCTTTCGTGAAAGGAACGGATCCTAAACTTGTGGGACGGTCTTCAGCTGAAGTCCCATCTTGTTCTTCAGTCATCATTCCAAAAAGTAAATTTCCATTTTGATAGTTCAAAGTCTGGAAAAATTCATCGCCAGTTGAATCTGGCATATTTTTCAGACAGTCGGTGCCAGCAATATTTTTGGATTGATCGGCTTGCCAATTTGAAAATCCACAAAGTTTGGCCTCGTTGGCTGCATCTGCGGCCTCATCCGATTCCATTGTGACTCGAGATGAATTCAAGGTCATATTCACTTCATTGTTGGCTCCCGCTGTGTAGTTTGGAATTTCATAATCCATTTCCACTTCAGCTTCCAAAAGAGGTTCGCCAGCACAACTTGCATCCGCATAACCCCGAGTGACCAAAGTCATTTGCGAATCCGTGATCATCAAAGTGTTTTGTATGGCCGCAACAGTGCCATCACCTTGCTGGTCGTCACCACCACCTTGCTGGTCATCTCCGCCACCTTGCTGGTCGTCACCACCACCTTGAGTGCCGACGTTGAAAAGGGCAGCTCCAGCGGAATCGTCATTTGCGCCATTGAGGGCGGCGAATCCGCTGCCCGTGAATTCTCCTGCTTGGCAAGCTTGTGTCCAATTGCCAACGAGATCGGATTGAGTGCCAGTGTCAGCTCCGACTACCAAATCACTTCCGGAGTTGTCTGCATTATTTGAGCAACCCACTGTCAGAGTGATGAGAGATAAGACCATTAAGTGTTTTTTCATTTCTACCTCCTGAAGGTCAAAATTTTCCAAAATGCTAGCAGGCCAAAATGATTTTAAAATTTCTTCTGCGGTGCTATTTTCATTCTCTGGCAAAACTCAGAGATCAAATTTATGTCGTGTTAAGAGAGCGACAGAATGAAAATGTCAGTCGAAACACAATGGGCCTCAGTTCTAGTGATCGACATAACAAGCCGAGTAAGTGTCCAGGGAGAGGATTCTTTAATCTCAACCGCTGAAGTAAAATAAATTGAGTCGCATGGAGTGCTGCTGATGAAAAAATATTTTCTAATCATGACTCTGTTTAGTTTTTGCGCCTGCACAACTGTTGAATTTGTTCGAAAGGACCTGACACCCCGAAAAGAAGGAATCCTCCGTCATAATCCTGCCTCCAGTCCCGAGCGTGAAACTGAATACCGAGAGAAAGTAAATGCCAAAGCTCGTGAATTTTGCGGAGGAGATTTTACAATCACCAGGGAGTACGAAGCTCTTGCCGAGGCTCGTACAACGGCAGGCATAGGAACCGGCGTTGGCATTGGCAGCCGAGGTTCAGTGACGATCGGTGGGATTGGCCCGAGCGAATCGACCTATCATTTCACCGAATTTATCTGCAATTGAAGATGGATCGATCTCAGAAGTTGAAACTTCCTAAGCATCTTGATCAATGAAGAAGATCCTGAGCTCTCTCGAGGATTTCTCGGCGGCTCAGGCCCTGGCCGGTGATTTCGTCGTGAAGTCGGCGCTGTTGCTCGCGAGTCATTTGCAGGTCTCTCACAATGCTGTGAACCTGCTCATTTTCCCGGTGATGGGCATCGCTGCTCTTAAATCCATGAGGGTTTTTCGGTCCTGCCTTTTCTTTTTGCAATTGATTATAGACTCTTTGGGCTTCTTCCGCAGAGCATTCGTCTTTACAGATTTTCTGAACAGATCTGCGAAAACTTGGTCTTTGAACAATTTCAGATTGAGCGATGTCTTCGAACACACGGCACTTCTGTCCTGCCAGACCTGGAGCTGAAAACAGCAGATTTGGAATGAGCAAAACAAAACTCACAATCCGCATTTTGCTGCTCCTAGCGCCAAAGATGGTAAGTTGTTCTGCGCGTACCGCTCAATGGATTGCAGCGTGGAAGCTGGGATTTCACCACGAATCAGTTTTTTGAAAAATTCAGCTGGAAGCATGATTTTTCCATGTATTGTTTGAAGTGCAGCAACTGCTTTCAAAAAATTCTGCAAACTGGATAAGCGCTTGATGTAGGCGGCAACGACGACCGCCAGCTTCGCTGCTCCAACTCCTCCAGCTGCCATCAAGAGGAAATCAGGCCCAAGCTCTGCCACGAGACCACAAACAATTTCGGAAGTTAAGCTTTCCGGTAAGCTTTTGCTCGCTTCAAGGCCTTTTTTGATTTCCTCTTTGATATTGAAAGCGACAGATTTTAGGTTTTCAAAAGAATGAACAATCGAACTCCACGCCTCCTTGGGATTGCTCATCACTTCACCGATGAACTCTGGAATTCCAGTCACTTTTCGAAGAGCGCTGTGCCTGAAGCCATCCCAGGAACTTAAGAGGCAAGCCCCCAATCTGGATGTGCCTTCGTTTTGATCAGCTGTCTGAGAGACAGCTTGAAAGTGCAAATCTTGACGTAACCTTGGCGGATTTTCACAAATTTCCGCTCTTGCTGTTGAAACGGCAACTTGGGAAAAAATCTCCCATTTCGTAGGAGACTGAAAGTGAGAGCTATTTTTACGTAATACTTTCTCAAGTTTCGCTATCTGATTCTCCACGCTGCGACGATCGAATTTATAAAAAAAGGCAGTGGTCGTCAGTTCCGGAGAAGAAACAAAATGAAAGAGAAACCCGTCGGGGTGAACGATCAGACGATTTGCGAATTTTTGATTTTTCGGCTTCAGCCCTAATTTCAAAAAAACTGCTCGATTCATTTCACGATCTGAATAACCTTGATCGAGCCAATAAGGAGAGGCGTCCTTCAAAGGACCTGTCTTAAAGGGAATCAAATTTTCCTCGACCAGAATTTGGTTGAAGGCTTCGATGATTTGGTTTGCATGAACCTGAGTTTGAATTTGCGGAAAATACGAAAAATCCTCTGGCCAACTTTCAGCATGTGAAAACCTCGAAATCAGAGAATAGATGAGCAAAATCAGCATTTTCATCATTCGTCTTATCGAAATGAAAGGCTGCTATTTCAATGGACGAAAGCCCGGAATCTCGGCAACAAATCAGAAGAACGGCGTTGAGTAGGCAAACGCTAGTCACTCTGTTGTTTATGAGCAGGGTTATTTGCAGAGGTAATTTCTGACCGTTGTTGTGTAGGTGCCCATTCGCCCTGAGCAGAAAGCTTTAAAAATGGGTGCCTCTTTGTTCCCTTGAGCGATGTCGCTGGTGATTTTCGCTGCGGACTGATCTTTCATTTGGTGAAGATACTGGGTTGCTGTTGTGACAAGATCTGCCAAGGTGTTTTTGGCACTTAGGTTATTGGGTGTCTTACGAACAACATTTATATACTTTTCGATGTCGTCAAAGACCTTCAAAGGTGAAGCGGCGGCCATCTGAGGCACATCTGAAATGCCGCCATTCACTCGAACTCTCGATAAGGGATCTCGGGAAACTCCTCCCAAATAATTGACATCGGGTCTCGCTTTCGAAACGAGCTCAGAGACTTTCAAAAGCTCACGATCAGGCTGCATTGCCAAAGCATGAGTCATTCTCTCAGCTTCCCTTGAGTCATTGGCTGGCTTAAAGTTGATTGAGCTTAAAAGCCGATCGATAGAAGCGGCGGAGCCTTTTGGAAGGGTGATCAAAAGCTCAGTTGCAACAAACATTCGTCGCTCAGCAGCCGTTCTCTCAACCGGATCTAATGTTTTCATATGCCGGGCCGCCTCTCGAAAAGATTTCATCAACTCAGGCTCCTGATGAAAGGCACCAAAATGGGAGAGGTCATGCATAAACTCCGAATTCAAATTAAATGGAGTAAACGCAGAAGTGTAATAGGCATCCTCATCGGCTCGTCCAACGGCAAACAATCCTTTTTCAATTCCCTCCCAGAAGAGATTCTCAGGAACAATACCATCAGCCGACTGCACATAACCTGGCGGGGGCACTTCATCATATCGAACGATCAAAAGCTGATTTGTTTCTGGATTCTTATAAACCTTTGCTGGGCGAAGAACTTCGGATTCTTTCAAAACGCCATTTTTGACGAGCTGGTCCGTTTTTCGATTCAAATTGTTGATCATAACATCGGGGTCCGCTTCGATCCGTTGACCGATTCTTCGAACTCCGAGCTCTTTGAGAAAAGAGATGTGCGGATCGCCTACGGCTTCGGCATGTAGAAAACGTTTTGCAATATCCGGACGGTTGAGCGCATTCACCAGTCCCTCTTTTTGCTGGGATGTGTGCAACTGAGGAAGGGCTTGAGCGGCGACAGCTTCGGGAGCTACTTTGGAAGTGACGACCTTGGGAGCTACCTTTGCTGCCGTTTTGCTTGCTACAGCGGACTTCAGGGCACCAGGCGCAGATGCAATCGAAAAAAGAATCTCGCAGCTGAGGGCCGCGGCCGCTCTTTGGTTGTAACACTCAAGACGCACGCCCATTTCACCCAGCTTTTCGTAAGCCAAATCCCAAAGTGCCTGTGCAGTTGCTAGACCTGAACGGACTGAGCTGTGCTTTTTTTCCGATTCAGCCTGCCAGTCAATGTATTCGATCTGCTCTTCAGAGAGAGGGCCTTTGAGTTGATAGCTGTTCATGTCAATGGTTCGATTGGCAAATCGTTCACGAACTTTTCGGGCGTAATGAAGCTGCTTTTCCAGCTTTTCGCAGCTCATCTCTTTGAGTTTGGAATCTGCTGGGACGGCCACATTCAAAATTTTAGGAACTGATTCGTTGTAAAGTCTAAAAATATTCTGCTTGTGCTCAAGACTCTTATCGCAAGACGCTAGCCGTTCTCTTTTTCTTTCAAGCTCAATTTTTTCTTGTGCCGCGCCCTCGCCAAGAGCTCTGCCGATGACACCAAAGGTTGGATCAAAAACACCACCGATTAAACAGCCATCGAGATGATTGAAAACAACATCCATGCCCGTATTTGTCATTCGATCTTGGCAGTTGAGCTCTTTGCTTTTGAGATCTTCACCTTCTTCTTTGATTTTTTTATAGAGCTGCTGGCAGTGCGGAGATTTTTTGATTTCCTCGCAGTTTCTGACTTGAACCTGCTGAAAATTTTGGCTGGGACTTTTGACGTGCGTGCATGCAGAACCATTCGCAGCTGTGGCTTGAAAACTGAATTGAAAAAGAGAGAAAAAAAGAACCCACTTCATCCCATCTTGGATCGGAAAATCAGGGTTCTAACTTGGTATTTTTTATCGAGAACTGGACTGGGCTTGAAGCCAGCGATGCCTTTCAATTATTTGGCCGGATCCTGATTCTCGGCCGGGCCTGAAGTGGCTGGCTGTGACGTGGATGAAGGTGGTGAGTTCGGGGAGCAGCCGCTCTCTTTCACCCATTTTATAAATTCGGGCTTTTTTGAGCGATTGGGGTCGAAATTGTAGGAAGGATCAATGGCTTCGTAGTATTTGCTTTTTCCGTAGATGTCAGAACCGTCATTGATTTCACGAAGACCACGGTTGGCTCTTTCGCAGTGAAAGAGCTTGGCATTTGTATAGCCGCCTTTTTCTGGTTTGAACCAGCTATGGTGCGTTTCTGAGTGAACGTAACTGACTTGGCTAGTATGTCCCTTTGAATCCGCGCACGAATAAATACAGGCAAACTTTCCAGAAATGGAATAGCGTCCGCGTTTGGAGAGCTTCAGTTTTTCAATTTTATCCATGAAGTAGCCTTTGCTCGGGTCATAGTCCTTGCTAGCCCACTGGCATTTGCAAATTTCTGGAGCAGGTGTGATATCAGCAAAAGTATCAAGGCATGTGAGAGCAATCAAAATTTGAAGCAAACGAATTTTCATTGCTCGGCTCCCACCAAAAGTAAACTCTTAGGAGATATTTTCTTTAGAGTGATTGTCAGTCTAATTAGGTTTATGATTGCAAATCAGAGGACAATTGCAAGTCCAGCCAAGTCTTAAAACCCTCTCAAGAATCCCCTGAATCTTCCGATAAGGTTTATGTCGGTTGGACATAAACACCTCCTATGTTAGTAGGAGACGACTTTCCAAAGTCACAGATGGCGGGGCCAAGGTCCTGCCATTTGCATTTTCAGAGCTGTGCTCAAATCACATAAAATGCGAACGCAACGGAAGCTTTTGAGGACAGGACCTTCCTCACTTTCTTTGTTAATTTTTTGATGGATCCTTCATGTTGAAGAGAAAATCACCGTTCAAGGAGCTGAAAGAGACTTTTGGGTGAAGTCTCAGGCATCAGCAAAGAGAAAGAGAAAAAGAAAGGTCCACATGAAAAACATCTTTGAGAGTTTGATTTTGATTCTTGTTGCAGGTCTGGTGATGCAGTCTCTGCCGGCGCAAGCGCAGAGCGATGGCAATCTCGTTGTCGATTCTCGCCGATCCTTGATCGTGAGCGAGCTTTCGATTCTGAAAAATTTCACTTTGAAACGCACGATGGATCAGCTGGCGGCTCAAGCCGCAGTTCCTGGTCTGACAGGAGAAAAACTTTTTCGACAATGGTTTGATATACTCAATCCCAAAGCTGAAAGCTTCACGCAAGGACCTCACTGTGACGATGAGCTGGATGTTTTGACGGGCCTTGGAATTTTGAACAGTTTTCCATTCACTTGCCGACCTGGTTCGAAATTTTCGGAAGGGATGGAGGCCAGCCTTCCGACCAATCCGATCGATGGCTATGTGCCAATCACTCTCACCAATCGATTCGATGTGGCGCCATCAAATGGACGAAACTGCGGTGAGCACCGGATTGTGTATGCCAGAAGCTCGGGCATCACAGATGACCGAAACCGCAATTTTCTGATTTTCGAAGCGGCTCTGCCCAATCCTTTTCCTGAGCAGGGATTGAAGGGTTGTAAAATGGTTGTCAAATTTTGGGCTCAACTCACAAAAGAAAACGACCTTCTCAAGCGAGCGAAGCAATTGGAAAATTTCTATTACTTGGGTCTCGCTCCGTTCAAGCCAGTGGTTCACATCGGAAATTATGGCGAAAACCCTCAGAGCGATGGGCAGATTCGAACCAATCAATTTATGCAGCCAAGATCTGAATTCACATCGGGTGTTTGGACTTTGCGTGAATACAAACTGCGAGTGACGAAAGGTCTCAGCGCTGTCATTCAGCCAGCAACAGTGAAAACAAACCCTTTTGGGCCGCTCTTTCAATCGGGAAATCTGCACCCATTAGCAGCTGAATTTCAAGATTACTTCCTGACTCAAGTTCGATCCTTGGCCACAACAGATTTCAGTTTCAATTACGTCGTCCCTGATCGTTTCAACACTGGACAGTCGCAAGCAAATGGTGCCGAAAACAATTACGTGACCCAATTGGGCGGGGACTCAAGTCCTTTCGGACAGAGAATCCAAGAAGAACTGGATCGCCTGGGAAGCCCACTGACTCCCACTGAAATCGTCTCTCGAGCCCAGTCTCAGTCCTGTGCCGGCTGTCACCGCTTGAACAGCAATCC
This sequence comes from Pseudobdellovibrionaceae bacterium, assembly GCA_041288045.1. Taxonomy (GTDB): domain Bacteria; phylum Bdellovibrionota; class Bdellovibrionia; order Bdellovibrionales; family Bdellovibrionaceae; genus 21-14-0-10-47-8. Next base: position 13,472 of record JBGGMM010000046.1, read on the forward strand.
TGGCTTCAGCGAAGCCCAGCGCGCTCTCGGCGGAGGCCTTGTGTTCTCGACATCATTGGATTTCACTCACTCTGGAGAGCGGGCCAAAGAATTCGTGAATGGCCAAGAAGCTTGGGTGATTTCAAAAGTCCTCACAGAAATGCTTTTGCCAGCGCGAAAGAAGATCATGGTCGACTTTCTCGAAGACAAGCTCAAGCATCCCAATAATCCGAACAGCCCGATCAATGGGAAATCTCATCACTAAGCTGAGTTGAGGCGGGCTTCATTCCTGATCTTGACATAAAGATCGGGGATGTAAGCTCAGGTGTTGACCATTATTGTTTCTGCAGCAAGGGGATATTGACTTTGTATTCATTGAACTGTGTTCCGCCACCTGCGTCCGAGTAAATTCCGCCAGGGCTTCGGCTGTCGCGAATAATCAGTTCACCATTGATTTCGGTTTTAGCTGCTTGTGCTATTTCTTTGAGGAGGTATTTATGCTGATCTTTCAGGAGTTGCAGGTGAGGATGGTTTTGAGCATAGTCCTTTTCTAAGAAAACAGCAGGAGTTCCATCCAAGCGATGACCGAGTTTCAGGGCATTTCGAAGATATCCATAACCTAAGAAATCTGTTTCAATAACTTCTCCGGATTTTAATTTGAACCGAGCGACACGCTTGTTTCCATCAAATTGAGATTCGATAAGACTCTTTGAGCTAATCCCATCTTGAACTTTTTTGTAGTCAGATGGATTTTTAAAGTTTGGCTCTGTTACCACATAGCTGACCATTGCTTGAACTCCGGCATCGATGACGTAACCAAGCAGCGTGCCAATTATTCCCCCAGTGCGATAATTTTGACAACTGGTTGCCTGGACGAGATCTCCAAGCATTAAAAGAAATTTTGGGTCACTATTTACAACCGAAAGAAGAATCGGCGTTTCTGATGATTGCGCTGCGATAGCTTCGATGCTTTGACGGAAGGAGAAGAGAGTTTTCATATAATTGTCCGACTGACCTTCTTTCACAAGTTGTGGATGTGAGAGTGCAAGAGTACGAAGCCAATCGACGG
>JBGGMM010000047.1:0-3089 GCA_041288045.1 Pseudobdellovibrionaceae bacterium
TGGGTCCCTCGAGACTGACGAAGGTCCGTTAGATATTTATTCCCCCGTTGCGGGAAATGTTGTCGAAGTCAATAACACTGTCCTTGAAGATCCAACCCTGATTCAGGATGACCCCTATGATGCCTGGCTTTTCAAAGTCGAATCCGAAGACGATTATGTCGAGCCAGATGAAGAAGAGGAAGACGACGAGGAGGACGAGGAAGATGACGACGAAACAGATGACGAAGACTGGGAGGAAGAAGATGAAGACCGCTAAACGAGAAAACTCAGTGGCGAAAAAATCAGCCTCTTACCATATTGATATCGGCATTCCTGATCGCCAAAGAAAAGAAATTGCCCAAGGTCTATCGCGATTATTGGCGGACTCTTACACTCTATATCTGACCACTCATAATTTTCATTGGAATGTTACAGGCCCAATGTTTCAAACCTTGCATGTTATGTTTATGGAGCAATACACAGAACTTTGGCAGTCGCTGGATGAAATCGCAGAAAGAATTCGCTCTTTAGGTCACCCGGCACCTGGCACTTACGCTCAGTTTAACCAGCTGACGACTCTTGAAGAAGTCGAAGGGGTTCCGAAGGCCAAAGAAATGGTTCGTATCTTGGTTCAAGGCCACGAGGCAGTGGCAAAAACAGCTCGTTCTATTTTTCCATTGGCAGAAGAAGGCGGTGATGAATCCACCTTGGATCTTCTCACTGGACGCCTTCAGACCCATGAAAAAACGGCCTGGATGCTGCGAAGCTTGCTTGAAGAACAATAATCAGCAGCCGACTGATTTTTGCTTGTATTCGATTTTCTCACAGTTCGGATTGTCACTGCTGCACTTCACTCGAATGTGAAAGTGATGGTTGTGTCCGCTTTCAGGATAAAGCCTGCGTAGAATTTCCGCCACGGGTGTCTGCTGATCACCTGGACGATAATCTCCTGCTCGGCGGGCCTCGTCGCACATTGCCTTTTTAATGGCCGGCCCGACAAAAGCCACTTCGACTTGATTGGTGGCAAAAGCTTTCTTAAAGAGTTGCCATTGCTTTTCGGCCAGAAAATTTGGACTGATCCGTCCCTTTGAATCGACAACAGTTGAGGACTGGGATTCATCTTGCCGGAGGTAACGGATATCGACATCGATTCCGTTTTGATGACTGGAATGACAATTTTTAACTGTTCGGGATCCACTTTTTACCATGAAACAGAGTTTTCCACCGCCACTCGCAGAAATTTGCGTGATTGCTAATTTTCGACCAGGCATTAGGTTTTGCAGATATTCACCCAAACCTGAGAGAACTTTGGCAAGATCAAAGCTGCCAAAATAATTTTTCTCTTGCGGTTGGGTGATAAAAAAGAAAACTCCTCGGTTCTCTGCCAGCTTGTTAAAATCAGTCGCTTTTTCCAGCCAGCCTTTATCAGGCAAATCAAAAACTTGGTTTTTCGATCTGAAATTTTCCAAATGAAAACCAAATGCAGGATGCGACGGAGCCGGATTTGGATTCGGCGCTGGAGATGGCGCAGGGCTTGGGGCTGGCGTCGGAGCCGGAGCTGGTTCAGGCTTTGGTGTGGACGCAGGTGGTGTCGGAGCTGGCGATGGCTCTGATTTCGGTCCACCCGTTGATCCGCCACCTTGATCTTCTTTGTTCTTTGGAGTTTCTTCGGGGGAAGTTGGAGGCGGATCCTGTGGCTGCGGTGCCGGAGCGGGAGCCGGAGGTTCAATATGAAAAGCGTCACGGATTTCTTCGTCGGAAGTTCCGACGTATCCCATTTTGACTTTGTCTTCATCTTTCAATTCATCCGGAATCATCACTTCTTCGATGTCTTCATCCACGCCTTGATCTGGAATTTTTGAATCGGGCGGATTTTTTTCGGATTCCTTTTTATCTTCTTTTCCCTTTTTGGCAGTTGCCAGAATCTGGTCATGATAAACAATGCCATCTTCTTGGTAGAGAACATCGATGAAAAATTCAGAGCAGGAAACGCTTTTGTTGCAATAAAGATTGGCTTTGAATTTATTTGCTAATTTCGGGTCTGTGGGATTGAGAATCACTTTGAAATCATTTTGAACACCCGTGAATTCGACATTCTCAAAATTTTGATCCCCCACCTTCACGCTGGCGGTCAGTGTGAGCTTGTCATTTTCCCATTTCGTTTTATCTGGATTGACCTTGAATTCGATTCGGTTCGAATTTTTAACAACCGTTCCGCGTGGCGGCTTTTTGCTCTGCTTTTCTTCGGTTTTTTGAACTGGTTCATCACGAAGGTTTTCAACACGCTTGAAATCAAGCTCAGAAGCTCGAAACCCCGATGGCTTCGCACAAGCTACTAGGGTTAAAATCAGTGAAATAAAAGCGAATAAACGAACCATAGATCAAGCAGTTGCAGGGTTCAGACCAAATTAGAATGCATTTAACGACTGTCAGAGGGATCGACAGATGACGAACTTTTTGACAATTTCTCTTTTTCGTCTCTCGCTCAGCCGAATCGGCCCGTAATGTAATTTTCTGTTCTTTGATCCTTAGGGGTCGTGAAAAGTCCGTTGGTGGGTCCGAATTCAATCAAATCACCGAGAAACATAAAGGCCGTGTAATCCGAGACACGCGCCGCCTGATGCAGGTTGTGTGTCACCATGATGATGGTCACAGCTTTTTTCAATTCAACAACAAGCTCTTCAATATGAGCTGTTGAAATCGGATCCAAAGCAGATGTGGGCTCATCCAGCAAAAGGATTTCAGGTTCAGTGGCTAAAGCTCTGGCAATGCAAAGTCTTTGTTGTTGCCCGCCAGAAAGTGTTTGTGCCGAAGTGTTGAGGCGATCTTTGACTTCATCCCAGAGACCCGCCTGTTGCAGGGACTGCTCGATTTTTTCTTGAATGAAACTATTCTTCTTAATTCCCCGCACACGGAGGCCATAGGCCACATTTTCAGCAATTGTTTTGGGAAAGGGATTTGGCTTTTGAAATACCATTCCGATTCGCATACGGACTTCCATTGGATCAATGCTTGGATCCAAAATATTCTGTCCTTCAGGATAGAGAATGATTTCACCAGAATATTGGGTGGTCTGATACAGATCATGCATTCGATTGAAACAGCGAAGC
>JBGGMM010000048.1:0-4374 GCA_041288045.1 Pseudobdellovibrionaceae bacterium
TCCCCGCCCCCTTGAATCCCATCTTCACCGTTTCGATTTGTGCCTTCAGCACCAAGCTCCAGGTTTCGAAAGGTCATATTGGGAACAGTGGATCGGATACTGTGATATCCGCAACGATAGGCCCAGATCCCGTTTTTCACCACACCATCAATAATGATGTTTCCAGAACCACTGGTGATATTGATACAGTCTCCACCACCCGTCAGGACGACTTGTGAGTCGTAGCTTGAAACCCAGCCCGTATCAGAGCCGTGGCTTGAAGCTGTCGCTCGTCTCACAATGAGATTGGATTTACCACTCAAGTTCCAGTTGCCATAAGATCCACCGGCCACATAAACAGTGGAGCCTGATGGAGCTGAGCCTGGGCTTCCTGCGGCTGTCGACCACGAAGCTCCGTTCCCGGATCCCCCTGGGCGCACGAAAAAATCAGCGGCTTGAGCTTGCGCCGAAATGGCGCCGAATAAAATCCCGATTGCGTACTTCCAGAGTACGGTGGTTCCCCTCATCATAAAATGTCCCCCTCTTAAACTGACTCAGGTGATTACTGCAAAAGCCTAGACCAGCCCCAGTCTGAAACGAAATCAGCTCAATTCAAATTTTGCAGAGATCAAATCAAAATCGACTCACATTAATGCGACGAAGTTTTTATACTATATAAAAGTTTGTCGAATACATTCATTGAGATTTAAAAATAAATTTACACAGTGATCGTGACGAATTCGAAGCTAACGATAGGAGAAGTCGATTCCAGGATTGTGGATTGACAATTTCTTCATCAAAACGACAGATCCCCTGTTTCCAGGGGACCTGCCGATTTTCTCGTTTTGAGATTCAGTCTGTCTCTACTTTGAATTCACACTGACAATCGCCGAACTTCCAACTTTGCCAGAGGCATCGTGTGCCTTGACCTGAAGCTGGTAAGTTCGCCCTGCCCGTCGAGGACTCCAAGGACAGACATAAGGAACGGTGGTGTCTGTGCAGCGCAGATTTCCATTCACATAGAATTCCACTTTCACCACACCTTTGTCATCACTCGCTTGCGCTTGAATATTGAGACTGACGCCCGCAGTGACCGAAGCTCCACTGACAGGAGATGTGATGCTGGCAACTGGCGCCGAAGCATCGCCCGAGGATGGAGCCGGAGAGCTGGAACTATCAGCGACAAACACAATGTCACGGAAGTAGTTCGAATTCTGCCAGCTCTGAGTCGGACGAGAGCCAACAGAACCGTAGACACCGTTATTGCCAACCACAGATCTCAAAGATCCATTGGAAATCTGAGAAGCCATACCGTTATTGGTCGCCACATAGTAGCCAGCACCTGTGTTCACAGACACTGTGTACTCAGTGTTCGCTGCAATCGAAAGCGGTGATGCCAAATTCATTTGCTGCCATCCAGAGGCTGTCTCAGATGAGAACACCACTGAGGCGAGCAAAGCACCTGAAGAAGAGTAGATCTTCCCAGTGTGAGTGCCGCTCTCTGACGAAGTTTTCCAGAATCGAATGGCCATGATCTTACCAGCAGCAGTCGAAGTGAATCGCATGCCAAGCTCGTAAGACACACCATCATTCATATTCATCAGCGCCGGCACTTGTGAAGACAACAGAGTGACACTTGTGCCTGATGGCGGAGGTGGCGGTGGAGGCTGAGTCACAGGATTCACAGTGACGCTCACTGCAGCTGAGTTTGCAATCGCTCCTGCATTGTCCGTCGCCCGAGCTGATAGACTGTGGGTTCCCGCAACTGAATTGCTCATGGTCAATGAGTACGGAGCTGTCAAATCTTCTCCGAGTTTCGTTGCACCATCGAAGAACTCGACCTTTGCAATCGATCCATCGCTATCAGAAGCGGAAGCATTGATGGCAATGCTCATTCCAGCCGAGAAGCTCGCACCATTGCTAGGGCTTGTGATTGATACCGTCGGAGCCACATTTGCAGGAGGTGGCGGAGGCGGAGTTGTCGATGCTGTCACTGTGATGCTGACAGCCGCTGAATCTTTCGTCGCACCGGCATTGTCAGTCGCCCGCGCCATCAGTGTGTAAGAACCCTGAGCCATATTGCTCATCGCAATCGAGTAGGGAGATGTCAAATCCTCACCGATTTTGACTGAATTTCGAAAGAGCTCGACTTTGGCAATCGATCCATCACTGTCAGACGCATTGGCATTAACAGTCACTGTCGCTCCAGCCACAAAACTGCTGCCAGAGACAGGGCTTGAAATCGAAACGCTCGGAGCCACATTCGCAGGCGGTGGTGGTGGCGGAGTAGATCCCGCAAGCTCAAAAGCACCAATGCTTGGATTGGCACCCACTGGATTGCCGTCAAAGTCTCGAGTCAACCCAACATTGGTTCCCTTACCAATCAAAGGCGAAGTCGCTTTCAAACGGTAGTTCGCAGTCGAAGCATCAATGAATCCCAAATCAGCTGCTCTTACCGAGGTGGAATCCGCTGGAGCATTTTGCGCCATATCGGAGCCTGAGTTATCGTAACCGTTATAACTGTGGGTGAGATTGCCAACAGAGCCGGCCTTTGAATAGGCGATGGCATTGTTTTTAAAGATCATTTGTTTACAAGATCCAGCACCGCTGAAGATCTCGTTTTCATAGCCACCTGATGAGGCTTCAAGATCAAAAGTGTTATTGTAGATGTACCAGTATTGACCAGCCTGTGGGCAGAGCTTTTTCGAAATCCCGTTGTAGTGAGCGCCGCCACGATTGTAAAAAACGTTGTAATAAATCTGCAGATTGTTGATGTAGTCATTGCCCCACACAGTTTCCGTGAGCATCATCTGCTGACCATTGTTTTTAAAGATGTTGTAACGGAAAGTGACATTGTTCCCGGCAAACCACTGCACCCCATCCCCATGAGTTTCACGATCATCGTTGTCGTGAATGTTACAGTGCTCAACCAGGAGATTGTCCCCATCCCCTTGAATCCCGTCTTCGCCGTTTTTCATTGAACCCGCATCACCCAGCTCTAAGTAGCGCAAAGTGATGTTGTTCGCTGAAGCGCGAATTCCGTGCAAGCAGCCACGAGCCCAAATCCCGTTTTTCACGACCCCGTCGACAGTGACAGCGTTCGCGCCGCTTTGGATCTGAATACAACCCACAGCCCCGTCTCCCCCGACTTGGACTTGCGAATCGTAGCTCGCCTGCCAGCCTGTATCGGATCCGTGGCTAGAAGCTGTCGCTCTTCGAACGGTCAAATTGGTTTTGCCGTTCAGACTCCAGCTGCGATAAGATCCGCCGGCCACATAGACTGTTGATCCCGATGGAGCGGAGCTTGGACTTCCGGCCGCCGTCGACCATGAAGAACCATTCCCGGTTCCTCCTGGTCGAACAAAAAAATCGGCGGCGAAAGCTTGCGCCGAAATGGCGCTGAAAATGACCCCTACTGCGTACTTCCAGAGTACGTTCGTTCCCCTCTTCATAAAATGTCCCCCTCTTATCTGACTCAATTCTGTACTGCAAAAGGAAAGACCAGCCCCAGTTTGAGACAAAATCGGCTCAATTCAAATTTCGCAGAGATCAAATCAAAATCGGTTCAATTCAAGACGACGAAGTTTTTGCTCTAGATAAAAGTTTGGCGAACGCCCTCATCCGCACTTCAGCTGAGCATTAGGCAGTGAAGGAGGCGAACTCAAAGGTAAGCGCAAAGCCGCACCCATGGCCGAGTCCAGAGGTTTGACGATCTCTCACTAAAAAACAAACCCCCTGTTTCCAGGGGGTTTGTTGAGATCTCTTGAAGATTTCAGTTTTCGCCCAACTTCTTGGCCGAATTCGAAATCAATAACTTAAGGAACAGGAATCAAGCGAATCGCATCGATCGAAGCGTAAGCCGTTGGCGATGACACTTGACTGATCTTCACGGAGCCCGCTGTTCCCACGTTGAAAGAATATCTTCCAAGCAGGACAAACTGACTGCCATTGACTGACTGATCGATGGTCTTCGAAGCTGTTCCAGCCGCGTGAGTGATCGTCACAGCCACAGACTTGCTTCGGTTCGAGTATGCTACGTACTGGATGTACACATCATACTGCTGAGCCACGACGACATTCGGTCGCAGAGTGTAAGTGTCTGGAACTGTCGTTCCCGAGCTGCAGCTATAGAGCGAAGCATTGCCATAGTAAGGTGTCAAAGAAGACGCACACCATTTACCAGTGAAGCTCACAGCTGAAGACGAAGCACCTGCTGCCAAGTTATCCACTGTGATCGTAGAAGCCACAGGCGCTGGACTTGGAGAGCTCGAGCTGTCAGCCACAAACACGATATCTCGGAAGTAGTTGGAGTTCTGGTAGCTGCTGGTCGGACGCGCGCCCACAGGACCATAAACACCGTTTGATCCAACCACAGATCGCAAAGATCCATTGGAG
>JBGGMM010000049.1:0-2611 GCA_041288045.1 Pseudobdellovibrionaceae bacterium
ACGTCTCATTCAAGGAAAACCAAAATAATCCGATGGTTTGAGGCAACTTGTTTTATGATCAAGAGGTGTCATTGAAGCGCACGCAGGCTCTTAAAGCTGCCGATGACTTGGCAGCGTTTGACCAGCTCGACGGGTCGCATCCTTGGATGGATGTCATCCCCGACGGCTATGTTCCCTACCGAGTTCGAGAACTCGGCACGGGTGAGATTGCCTATTTCAATTTCATACTGGCGAAAGAAATGGGGCTGATTCCTTCAGATCATCCTCACAATATGACCGAGGCCTTGAAGGCCAAACTGATTCAGACCTTTTCTCTGCAAATTATCAACGAGTATGACGAACTGACCAAGCGACGAGTGGATCCAAAGTCGATCAAACCTAAAAAATTCATGGCTTCTCGGTACTTGCAGTTGCAACACTCCAACCGACAGGGGAAAACTTCTGGAGATGGTCGTGGAATTTGGAATGGAACAGTGGAATACCGAGGTCGGGTTTGGGATGTGAGCTCACGCGGAACAGGTGTGACCTGCCTTTCCCCTGGTGCCGTGGAAGCCAATCGTCCCTTGAAAACGGGTGCCGGCACAGTTGGCTATGGTTGCGGTCTTGCTGAAATTGATGAGCTTTACGGAGCTTCCATTTTAGCTGAGATGGTCCACTTGCAGGGCATTCACACAGAGAGAGTTCTCTGCATCATTGATCTGGGCCGGGGTTATGGAATTGGCGTCAGAGCTGCACCGAATTTACTTCGTCCTGCTCATCTCTTTTTGTATTTGAAACAAAATCGCCTTGAGGATTTGAAAAAAGGCGTCCATTACATGATCGATCGCCAGATCAAAAATGGAAACTGGAAACAGCGAGTGCGCGGCCCATCCAAATATGATGATTTTGCCTCTGAAATCTGTCGCTCGATGGCTGAATTTACTGCCAAACTGGATATCGATTATATTTTTGCCTGGCTGGATTGGGATGGGGACAATGTTTTGGCCGATGCTGGGATCATTGATTATGGCAGCGTTCGCCAATTCGGAATCCGCCACGATCAATACCGCTATGATGACGTCGAGAGATTTTCAACCAATCTCAACGAGCAAAGGCAGAAAGCCCGGCTTTTGGTGCAAGTGTTCGTGCAGATAGCGGATTACCTGAAAACTGGTAAAAAGAAATCTTTGAAAAGCTTTGCCAAGCATCCGACTGTTTTGAAATTCAATCAGCATTTTGCTTACTATCGCACCCACCGTTTGCTTTACCGGATGGGATTTAATCAGGGCCAGCGAGAAAATATCATCAAAGTTCCTGGCCTTTTTGAACAATTTGACCGCGAATATTCTTATTTTGAAAAAGCCAAGATTAGCGGCAAAATCGAAAAAGTCGCTGATGGAGTCAACCATCCGGCCCTTTTCAATATGCGAAATATTTTACGAGCACTGCCGGAATTCTATTTGAAAAATGGGTTTGAGACTTCGGTGATGAATGAAACTGAATTCTATAAGACGATTCTTTCAAGCTTTGCTAAGCAAAGAGACACAAGAATGCGTTCAAAGCACCGTGACCATATTCAAAATTTTCAAAAGCTCTACAAACAATTGATTCAGGCTGCCTCGGGATCGCAAAAGCCAGCTCAGATTTTGCGCGGCCTTTCCGAAAGAGCCAAAATGCTCAATCGCGAGGATCGAGTGACTGGAAACGCCCTGATTCAAATTGTTTTTGAAATCATCAATCAAGTGAAAAAGGGAATGAGCTATTCCCAGGTTCAGGCTCTGATTGATCAATTGAATTTTCAATTTTTGGGAATGCCCGAAGTTGAAATCTCTCGCTTTTATCAGCGCAAACCTCGTCTGTTGGTTCGCCCAGATGTCTATTTGAAGATCATGAATTTTGTCAGCGAGTACGGGGAAGATATTTAAGCTTCTCTTGCACCCATTTGCGAATCAGCGGGTATTCTCTCTCTTCAAGCACATGCTTTTTTTTCGATTCAATAAATTCAACCTGAAGGCCTGCAGACCGGAGCTTTTCAATTCCAAATCGAGTGTCCTCGATCGGAAGGACATCGTCTTTCTCACCGTGTGTGAGAAGCCAGGGAGTGAGCCTGTTTCGCTTGAGCGTTCTCTTCCAGCGTGGAAAAAAATGAAAATAGCCGCTAATGCCGACAACTCCACCAAGGCGCTTGGGATAATTCAAAGCTACATCCGCACTGACCAAGCAGCCTTGGGAAAATCCGAAAAGAAAAATATTTTCGGGCTTCCAACCTTGCTCTTCGATTTCCTGCAGGAGGCGAAAGATTTTTTTTCTGACTTTCAAAACTCCGTCTTTTTGAAAAGGTGGATCTCCGTACCAGGAAAAACCATCCAGATACTTTCTTGGAGCATTCAAAAGCAGATAGTTCATTTCAGGAATTCGCATTTCATGGTCAAATGCCATGAACGGTCTGATGGAATCGCCTTTTCCATGCAAAACAATCATCAGCTTTTCTGATGACTTCTGTGAAGGGATGAACTGTGATTTAAAGAGATCCGTGTCGATCATCTTTTTCTCCACAGGTTAAAAGAGCTTGGGCTTTGCGCATTTGCGGATCATCTAAATCAGCATCCATGTAAATGTTCAATTGCTCAGG
>JBGGMM010000050.1:0-7291 GCA_041288045.1 Pseudobdellovibrionaceae bacterium
CATCAACTTCTGCAAAATTTGCCTTGGCGCCATTTTTAAAGATAGAGCTTCCCGAGCAAGAGTCATTTTTTTGTCGGCTCGGAAGTTGGCGGCTACGAGTGGAAGGAGGTCCCTTTGTACCTGCTGGTGAAGAGTTTCAAAAACCCTGGGATTCGGTGTTACTCGAGGCGCAAGGCCTAATCGAATTCGATTCTTTTGCCATTCCCTGACCTGCTCGTGACTCATATTAGCGAGTTGTGTTTCACTTTTCGGGTTTTTAGAGCCAAATTTGAAATCTGCGAATTCATGATTTAAAGAGGCTTTAAAAACCTCGACTAAAAGTGGAATATTCCTTTTCCAAAGCTCATTTTGGTTATAGCGCGCCAAGACTGTCATGACAGGCTCGATATCACCCCAAGAGTCAAAAAGTTTTGCAAACTGCTCATAACTGAAATTCATTTTGGGATCTGAAAAGAGAGTTTTAAAAGCTTGAACCATGATAGGTCCTAATCGTTTGCTCTCGATCTCCTTCAGTTTTTCCAAGGTAATTTCCGGAAGGTAAGAGAATACTCTTTTTGCAGTTACCGGTGACACAAGTGTGACAATTCGATTGCGAGATAGATAATGTCCAAAGTTTATCAACTGGTTGTTTGTCAAAAGCTGGGGATCTACCCTTGAATGTTGAAAAATCGGCTCGCTCGCGCCAGATTGCAGGCCCAATGAGATTTCAAAAAAATCTCCAAGAGTTTTTTCTGAATATTTGTTTGCCTTAAGCATTTCATAGTTGAGCCCTGTTGCTTTGGTGAAAAGATCAAGAGAATTTTCCGGTCGGTAATCTCGATGTTGTGAAAAAAAGATTCGAAAGAGTTCAATGCCGACATCTCGGCGTTTGATTCGGTCATAAATGATTTCGGAAAGCTTCACGCCGTTCCAGCCATATTCAGACTCAAGCTTTTTAACTGCTGTCAAAATGTCTTCAATGCTGAGATCCTCAAGGACCTGTTTTTGTGAATGAGAATCGGTTTTTCGAAGCCCATAAGTTAACAAGGTGACAATATTTTCTGTCGTCAGGAAAATAGGAATTCTTTTTTGCAGAGAAGGATTTATTCGAGCGATAATATAATTGTCTATAATAGCAACATTTTTATATTGGATTGCTATTTCGCGAGGAGTTTGGCCCGCGTTGTTTTTCGCATTGTAATTTAAATTGAATTTCAAGAGATAGTCAAAAAGACCAGGTGACATTGATTCAGCGATTGACGCATTTTTGGCCAAATAATGAAGCAAGGTGTTCCCATGATTATCTTTTGAATGAAGGTCTAGGCTGAGGGTTAAAAGAAACTTTAAGACCGCAGGATGATTAATGCTTTCAAAAAGTATTTGAGAATTCCTGGAATGCTCGGCATTGATTTTTACACCTCGTGAAATCAAATATTTGACGACTTCCAAATGTCCGTTGCTGACGGCTTCAAATAACGGTGAATTGAACTCCATTTTTGGTTTCGACTGCAAGTCCGCACCTTGTGCTTCGAGAGCCTTGATAATTTCAAGAGATCCAGTTCCAGCAGCTCGAGCAATTCGGTGTGGATCGGGCGAAAGGAGCGCCCCATTTTTTGTGTACGACCAAAGAAATTCAGCCAATTTTTTATTTTTGGATTCAAGAGCCATATCTAGAGCAGTTTTTTGAAAAATTTTGCGATCAGGATGGATGCCCTTTTCGATGAGAAGCTTAGCAAATGGAACATTCCCGTCTTCCGTTTGGGTGCTCTGCTTGGCAAGCATCATCAAAGCATCCTCTCCCGCTTTATTTTCTGCAAAAATATTCGCTCCCTGAGAATACAGGTACTCGGCAGCTTTTGTGCTTTTTTGGCAGGCATTAAGAAAGAGAGAGTTTCCTTTCTCATCGGTACGGGCGATATCGATTTTGTACTTGGACAGGATCTTTAGGGTATCAGCTGCTTTGTCACCAGCAGCAAGAACCTGGACAGCGATAGATGTCGCAAATTCTCCGTCATTGATATCAAGACCATTTTTGATTTGAATTTTGATAATTTTTTCGAAATTTTCTAAATCTACATTTTTAACAGTCAGAAGGTAAAAAAGAAAATTATTAAATTCGAAATGTCTGTAATTAGAAATTTGAAAATCAAAATTCTTGCTTGCCAAGAGCTCCATCAGTTGAACCGTATTTTCTTTTGAGAATTTTGGGTTCCAGGCTAGGGCTCTCCAAAAATCCTCTAGGGCTTTAATGTCATTGATTTTTTCTTGCCGTTGAAGGAGGAAAAAAAGGTTTTCAGCCTTTTCGGCCTTAAGGATTGCATGAATTAAAAATCTGTCTTGAAAGCCTTCAGAAAATCCAGTGATTTCTTTTCGAAATGCTCCTCGAAATAAAACGTCCAAAAGGGTCACGTCGCCAAATTCGACAGCTACCTTTAATGCATGGATTCTATTTTCACGGGTCGAAAGATCACTGGAAACATCTCTTCTTCTCAGAAGTTCAGTAAACTCTTGATACTTTTGCTTTTCAACCTCTGGAGAGATTTTTGGAGTGCGAATTCCGCCGACATAAACTTTTGCACAGGACTGTTGAGCCTGGGTGGGGTTTGCGGCTAGGATGGCGGCTGCGAGTAGAAATGTATATAGAGGAAATAGTTTTGCTATGGGAAACTCCTACGGAGCCTTTAAAGCAAACTGAAGTCCAATTGGTATTTCATCGCAATTGGGCATGTTGCTGAAATGACTTGGTTTAGAATGTCTCTTTTGAAGAACTCAGATAGGTCAGGAGCAGCTTTTTTCAAGAAGGACAAAAAATGCCAACGATTGACTAAAAGTTCTTTGGTTTTTGAACTGGCCCCATAGATTGGGTTTTTGAAGGCGCAAGGATTTTGACGAATGCCCCAGTTCTGGAAGCGAAGATGTCCTTAGTGCAAGCCTTTAGAAGCTGTGTCCGGAAATTCGACTTTTTATCGAGCCGGACACCTTTACAAAAAATTCGATTTCAGAAAATTGCAAAATTCAAGACGATAGGCGGCGATCAAAATTTACCAGGAATTGATTTTTCCTGAAAGTGGGAAAGAGGTACTCTTCCTGTGCAGGAGGCCCGCTTGAAACAGTTTTTATTTCTTTTTTCAGTCCTCATTTTTTTCTTTGGTTGCAATTCTTTCGCTGGACCCTTGATTCATCGGGCTTCGAACTTGTGTTTGGATGTGAGGGCGGCATCGAGCACACCGGGGGCTTTGGTTCAGATTTATGCTTGTCATGGTGGGGTCAATCAAAATTGGGCTTATTCAGCGTCCACGAGTCAATTGCGGACTTTCAATGGCACTCGGTGTTTGGATGCTTCAGGAGAGCAGACCAGCGCGGGCACGCAGATTATTTCTTACACTTGTCATACATTGGCGAATCAGCAATGGCGTCTGATGACTGACGGCTCGATCGTCGGAGTGCAATCGGGGCGTTGTTTAGGCACGGCAGGTGCTAGCAATGCCTCTGGGAGCTTGGTGCAATTAGCCAACTGCAACGGAAGTCTGTCGCAAAAATGGACTCTGCAAGGGGATACGCAGCCGCCAACCGCACCTTCTGGTTTGCAAGTCAGCAGTCTGACTTGCAATTCGGCTAGCTTGAAATGGAATGCTTCTACTGACAATGTGGCAGTGACCGCTTACGACATTTACCACGATGGTCAGCTGATGAAGAGCGTGACTGGAACGACTCTGTCGACATCGCTGACTTTAACTCCTGGAGCGACTTGGGGTCTTTACGTCAATGCTCGAGATGCTGCCGGAAATGTCTCTCAGGCAGGTCCCACATTGACGATTCGAATCCCTCAATGCACCACGGACACGCAAAAGCCAACAGTGCCGACGGGACTGCAAGGATCCGTCAATGGAACCACTGTCTCTCTTCGCTGGAACGCTTCAACGGATAATGTCGGAGTCACCGGATACGAGATTTATCGCAACAACCTTCGAGTCGGCAGCGTTTCGACTTTGACCTTTACGGACTCGGGGCTTTCTGCGAACACCACTTACTCTTACGCAGTAGCGGCTCGGGATGCTCAGGGAAATGTGTCTGCCTTGAGTGCGCCCATCAGTCTTCGAACTGGCAGTGCTTGTAGCACCACCGTCTGCTCGGTCTCTCAGGCCACAACAGAGACTGATATTCCCTGGGGTTTGGTCACTTTGCCTGATGGAAATATTCTTTACAGTCGCCGAGATGCTTTCGACATCATTCGTTTGAATCCAACGATAGGAGCAAAAGCCAATCTTGGACGAATCCCGAATGTGGCTGGGACGGACGGTGAAGGCGGACTTTTGGGATTGGCGATCACTCCGCAATTTCCCAGTACAGATCCTTGGCTTTATATCTATCACACCAGTCCTACTGACAATCGCATCGTGCGCATTCAATATGTGAATGGAGCTCTGAGCCCATCAACACTTCAAGTTTTATTGACAGGAATTGGCCGCAACAAATTTCACAATGGCGGACGCCTGCGATTTGGCCCTGATGGCAAACTTTATGCGGCCACTGGAGATGCGCAAAACGGAGCCAATGCCCAGAACATCAATAACCTGGCGGGAAAAATTTTAAGACTCAATCCCGATGGCTCAAGACCGACCGACAATCCTTTTGGCAATTATGTCTGGAGTTATGGCCATCGCAATCCACAAGGCCTGGCCTTTGATTCTCAAGGTCGTCTCTGGGAGCAAGAATTCGGCAACACCATTATGGATGAAACCAATCTGATCCAAAGAGGGGGCAATTACGGCTGGCCCAGTTGCGAGGGCACGGCCTCGATCGTCGGCAGCGGCTGCGCCACAGCTGGATATTTGGCACCCAAATACACAACCACGGTGGCGGCTGGCTCTTGCAGCGGAATTGCCATCGTTCAAGACCATTTGTTTGTGGCATGCCTCAGAGGGACACGAATGTACCACCATGAAATCAGCGGAACCAGTTTGATCAACAGCCAGCAATTCTTTGTCGGAACCTATGGACGACTGCGAACCATTGAGCCCAGTCGTGATGGCGGGCTTTGGCTGACGACTTCCAATAGTGGTGACAAAGACAGTATCGCCAACAACAGCAACGAGAGAATTTTGAAAGTGATTTTGGGAGAACTCTGACGGTTCAGTATGCGGCAACGGGCTCACATACGGTTTCAAATCCAACGATCACGGTTTTACTGTGATCGGAAGGGCGATGCTTAAGTTTCGCCTTCGGTCTTCAGCTTCTGAAGATAGGCGATATTGCCCAAAAAATTGCGGGCAATTCCAAGCGCTCGGCTTTTAATTTCGTCTGCTTTTTGACCTTTAAAATTGGCATCGACAGTTTCAATGAAGAGGCTGAGCCAGCGTTCGAAATGGGAAGGCTGCAAATTCAAAGGAATGTGAGGCGGGAAAGGTCTCCCCTTGTAAGTGTCTTCTCCAAGTACCAGATCACACCAGAAGTTGGTGATTTTGGGGAGATGCTCGTCCCAATCCACCTTGGCAACTTCGTTGAAGATAGGGCCAATCAGCGAGTCCGCGCGGACTTTCGCGTAGAATTCATTCACCAGAAGTTCAATGTCAGAGCGAGATTCCAGAATTTTCATTTTTGACTCTTTCTCATTTCGAGAAGTGTTTCATTTTAAATGACGAACTTGTCGACACATTCTCATTTTTGTAATTTGAAAATGTCTCAAATCACACAAATTGAGATGTCCCCTGCAATACAACATATTTGATTTATACTAAACAGTCCCTAAACAAAATTTTAATCCAACCTATGGAAAACATTCAGACTTTATATAAACTGAATTCATCACTAAATGCGAATTAATAATTCTTTCTAAACAAGCGGGCCGTTTTTGTCAGTTTAGAACCTAAATTTTCCAGGGGGAAAAATGAAGAAGAACGTCAATTCAAAGCAATCCATCTTTACGAGGACATGGCGAAGCAGCCTGGCACTCGTCGCAGGGCTTATCACGCAGTATTCGGTCTCGGCTGAAGCTGCTACCATCACTGCTTCGAGCTGCGAACTTTCAGCGGTTCAAAGTGCCGTCAACTCGGCCGCGAATGGCGACACTGTCAGCGTGCCTGCCGGAACTTGCACCTGGAGCGGGGCTCTCAATCTCTCAAAGACAATCACCTTAAAAGGTGCCGGTGCTTTAGCCTCTGGTGGAACTCGCATCAATTACGGTGGTAGCGGTCACACACTTATGAGTGTGAGTGTCGGATCCAACACCGGGAAATTGGATATCTCTGGATTTTACTTCTTTGGTGGTGACTCCAATTACTGGAACGGAACCGCCATGCAATTGTATGGACCTAAAGGTTGGAAGAACCTTCGCGTTCACCATAACGTTTTTGATAATAACAATCCTTGGACCATTAAGGGGGATTCAGGAACACATGGTCTGATTGACCATAACACTTTCAAAGGCAACTCTTTTGGAATCATGCTTTATGGAGCTGGAGCTGCTGATTGGGCTTCACCTTTAACACTAGGAACAGCGGATTTCTTTTTCGTTGAAGATAATAATTTTGATTTCAATGATTTCTACGGTGCCACTGGGGCGCCCATCATGGACATGGACAGTGGGGGACGTCAGGTTTTCCGTAACAACACCGTTAAAAACGGCATGTGGGAAACTCATGACAAAGCCCGAAGTGGTCTTGTCAGCGCCAATGCTTTTGAGATTTACAACAACACTTTTAATGGTGGCACAACCAACAAATGGAAGGCAATCGACGTTTCTGCCGGTACGGGTGTGATTTGGGGAAATAAAATGATTGGAGATTACACCATTCCAATCGGCGCCATTGACTATAAATCTTTTGATCCGCGATCCGTCCGTCTTTGCGATGGCACGGATCCTGCGGATAAAAACGTTCCTGGCGAAACAGGTTGGATCTGTCAGTACCAAATTGGATCCATGGGAGAAGGTCCAACAGCCTACCAGTATCCTCTCTATCTTTGGGGAAATACCGAAAACAATGTCGCTGTTGGAATGACCTGTACCGATGGCTGCAATCACGTCAAATCTGGTCGTGATTACATCAACTCTGCTTCAGCGAAGCCTGGATATGTGCCTTACACTTATCCGCATCCATTGCAGGCTGGAGGGTCTCCAACACCTCCGCCACCTGCTCCATTGGCAGTTCCTTCTAATTTGCGTTCGACAGCAGTGTCTGCAAATTCGATTTCGATTGCTTGGGATTACTCAGGATCGGGTCAAACAAGCTTCAACGTTCGTCGTAAGACCGGATCATCTGGCACATACTCGAGTATTGCCTCTGCCGCTGCGACTGCACGCTCTTACGTGAAT
>JBGGMM010000051.1:0-49379 GCA_041288045.1 Pseudobdellovibrionaceae bacterium
TATCAACTCGGACAATTTTAACAATCCACGAAAAATTAATGCCTCAAGGTGGAGGTCGGTTTAAGAAACAACAAAATCAGATCGCCAAAGGATCCAGAGTCATCTACACGCCGCCAATACCAACTGAAGTTGATGGTTTAATGAGTAATTGGGAAAGCTATGTTCACTCAGACGACGAAAGCTTTGACTCATTAATTCGTGTGGCGGTCAGCCATTATCAATTTGAAGCCATACATCCTTTTTCTGATGGAAATGGCAGAACTGGTCGGATCTTAATGGTATTGCAAATAGTGAAAGACAAGTTATTGGATTCTCCAATTCTTTACCTCAGCGGATATTTGAATAAAAATAGAGAGAAATACTACCGACTCCTAAGTTCGGTAACGAATGAAAACAATTGGATCGAATTCATTCGCTTTATGCTTCAGGCAATCCATGAACAGGCTCAGGTTACAAACCATGTCATTTTCAAAATGATGTCTGAGAGAAATAAGTTAAAGAAAAGATTACGAAAAGATTTTAGCTCGATCTACAGTCCAGATTTGTTGGACCATATTTTTACTTTTCCTGTTACTTATCCGACATTCATGGCAGAAAAAATGGAAATAACATATCAAACTGCGAGTAAGTACTTAGCTGCTCTTGAAGAGGCTGAAATTCTGAGCAAGAAAAAATCAGGCCGTCATGTTTTATATTATAATATTAGTTTGTTAGCGTGTTTGCGGACTTAGGTTCAGATCTTAGGGTCATTTGCAGTTCAGTGAGGAGAGTCCAAAAATGGTGATCCCGCCTCGACTCGAACGAGGGACCTACTGCTTAGAAGGCAGTTGCTCTATCCAGCTGAGCTACGGGACCCTTGGATTGACCTCCGAGTATTTAGCAAAGCTCAGCGGTCTTGTCTTTGAAAAAGGGCTGACAGGGATTAACGCGCCGTAAAAAAGCAGCGGATTTGGCGAGTTTCGTTGCCCATGGTTTCAATCATTTCAACTTCGTTGCCAGTCGAAGTGCGAGACAGCTGCAGATAAGTTTGAACTTTGGGCAATTCCTGAGTCAGGCCCATCGAGTTCCCAGCAGTCACAAGATAGAATGGAGCGTTTGCATGTTTTTTCTCAAAGGCAAATGAGAAGGGAAATTCATAAGGACGCTGAAGCTCAAATACCAGCTGTGGACCTTCCATTCGAACAACCAAAATACAGTTTTCAGCACTGATCTGTGTGCCAAGCTCAAATTGCTCCAAAAGAACATTCTGTGCATCCTGAGAAGAAATTTTGGATCCAGAAGCAAAAGTCGAAAAAGCCAAAAGCAGGATCGAAAGAAGAGTAAAAATTTGTTTCATAATAACCCCTTTGGAAAACAAGGAGTCTTAACTCTGACTGAGCAGCGGGTAAAGATCCAAGAGAAGTGATTGTAAAATCAACTCAAGTGTTGGGATTTTAGACAGGTGTTGCACTGAGATTTTGAACTGCTGATCACGACGATCAGCAGTCCGGGGGTTCGGGGCAGGCCTGCCCCGATTGCAAGGACGCAGGCACCTCATGAGACACCCAAGACCCGCGTTTACAAGAGCGAAAACCGAGACTCCACCGCAAAATCCGACCCCTGCCGCGAAACTTGGGCAGCATCACAATAAGGATCATGCTCAAAGTACAAGTACCATCCCTCATCCGCAGCTTTCGCCAGAAAGCGCTTCTTCTCTTCAATCAAAGTCAGAGGCTCCAAATCATAACCCATCACCCAAGCCAGCCGAACATGCGAGCTGGTGGGCACCACATCCCCACAATAAAGCAGACTGGTCTTACCATCAGAAACTTTCACCACTTGCTGCCCACGTGTGTGACCATTGGAAACATAAACCGAAATCCCAGGCAGTAAATTCTCTTTTTCACCTTCAAGCATTTGCAAACGCCCAGATTGTACAAGCGGCTCAATGTTCGAAGCAAAGTAGCTGGCCTTCTCGCGAATGTTCGGCTCTTTCGCCGTTAGAAAATTTTCTTTCTGCACGTAATAAGTCGCTTTCGGAAAGGTCGGCACCAGCTTGCCACCACTTTCCGTCGTGCCCCCGCCGGCATGATCAAAATGCAAATGCGTCAGAATCACATCGGTGATATCCGAAAATTCAAGCCCGTGAGCCTTGAGCGATTTCTTGAGCGAAGGCCCGGATTCGTCCAAGCCATACATCTCGGCAAATTTAGTTCCCAATTTCTCGCCGTACTTGGCAATAAAATCAGCCCCATTCCCGCAGTCGATCAAAATTTTGCGCTGTGGACTCTTGAGCAGCAGAGCTCGAGCTTCCATCGGAATTCGATTTTTCTCATCCGGAGGATTGGATTTCTCCCACAGCACTTTAGGAACCGTGCCGAACATGGCACCGCCGTCCAAGCCGAAAATCCCCGTGGGGATCGGGCAAATCTCGTAATCACCAATTTTTAAACTTGTTCGCTCAATGGCGAATTCTGGTCTTCTTTCCATTCTGGATTCTCCGCAAGCTCAAAAGCTTCTGGGGCAATGCCGATGGCCCATTGGCGATAAGCCTTGTAAATGGTCTCGATCGGAGCTGGAGGATGCACGGGTCCCACATGAATTGTCAATCGTCCAGGCTTCGCAAAAACCGCGCCCTTGGGCCACAGCCGAGTGTTGCCTTCAAGGAACAAAAATAAAATGGGAGTGTTGCTTCGCTCAGCGAAAATACTCACGCCTCTTTTGAAATCGTGCACTTTGCCATCTTTGGACCTGGTTCCTTCGGGAAAAAGAATCAGCCAAATGCGCGGCAGATTATTGAGCAAAGTCATAATCAAATTGATTGCTTCACCTTTGCGGTCTTTGCGATCAATCGGGATCGCTCCCAAACAGTGCTGAGAGAAAAAAGTGAAAATAAAATTGGTGAAAAAATAATCTTTGGCAGCAGCAATGTAGACATCCCGCCAGTAAGCCAGAGGAATGGCCGTCGCAATCGAAATCGCATCCAAGTGACTGCCGTGATTGGAAATCACCAGGACCCGAGGGTTTTCACGATAGACTTTGTGAAAGTCACCTTTCACTCGCAATTGAATGTAAGTGCGGAAAAAAACCAATTTCAGGAAAAATCCCCAAAGCGTGCGGATGAAAATACTGAAAAGATCCACATGACGAGTGAAAAGCGGCAAATGCTTCAAGTAGCCTGGAAGCTTCGTCCACTGGTCATTGTCATAATCCCAATCCTTCATGCGCCTTTTCCCATTAGAGATGAACTTCAGGAAGATACATTATGGCATAATAATAAATCGGAGCCACGAAAATCAGGCGGTCCATGCGATGAAGAATATCCCCGCGGCCCAAAATGAAAGCTCCCATTTCTTTGATGCCAGCATCTTTGCGAATCACTGCCATCAACACATCGCCAATAAAGCCGCCAATCGAAGCAATCAAACCCGAAACCAACCAGTATCTTTCAGATCCATCTGAAAGCAAATGTCGCATACTGAAAGCCACAGCCAAAGTAATCCCCGCAGAAACCACAGTGCCCTCAAGAGTTCGCTTGTAATCAATCCGGTCCACCAATTTGGTGCGGCCAATGTACCTGGAAATCGCTAAATTTGTGTTATCGCAAAATTCAGTCAAAATGATCAGGTACATGACCTGATAGACCCCTTTATCAAATTTGAGAATCAATCCCAAATGCATAAAGGACCAACCCAAAAACACAAAAGCCAGATTGGTCAGTGAAATGTACTGGATCATGCGTTTGTAATTGTTGCGGATCAATGGCACCAGACAAGAGACACCCAAAACAATCATCGGCAGCAAATTGTAAAGATCCACCCGGTCCACATGGATCGTCCAAGCCAAAGCCAAAATCCCCGCATAGCAGATCAGGACAAAATAACTGCGGTGAAACATTCCCATCAGCTGAAAGAAAATTTTGGCACCAAAAATCGCAATCACAGTGAGCACAATCAAGGGCCAGGGATCCGGAGTCCCAAACAGCGCAAAAAGCAAAGGCGCGAAAATCAGCCAGCTTTTGATGCTGGCCCAAGAAACGATAAAATAGTAATTCCGCTTTCTCAGGAAAAAAACCAGAAGGCCCGAGACGAAAATAAAACTGAGCACAATCAGAGCGGTTTCGCGATACACTTCTGAAGCCCATGCACCTGTCATGACTGACTCCCTAGATCGATTTGATAGTCTTTGATTTTTTTATATAAACTGCTGCGTGAGACTTGCAATGTCTCAATGGCGGATTCGATATCTGGATTTTGCTCCAGGCACTTGCGAATCACCAGGGCCTCATACTCTTCTACCAAACGAGGAAGGCCTTTTTTCAAATCCAGAAACTGACCCTGTGAGGTGGTGGGCGTGAGCAGAGCTCGCGCATCCTCGCCCCGAATGATCGGCAGGGGACAGGTCAAAGCCAATTGCTCGCAAACTCTTTTCAGTTCGCGCACATTGCCTGGCCAGGAGTAGGCCTGCAAAGCCTTCAAGCCCTCTTCCGATAGAGTCTTATTGGTTCGAGGTTTTTGCTGCAGCAAAAAGAAATCCGCCAGCTCTTTCAAATCTTCAAGCCGCTCGCGAAGTGGTGGCAAGAGCAGTTTCTTTCCGCTGATACGAAAAAGAAGATCTTCACGAAATTTTCCCTGACGAACCAGATCCTGCAGATTCTGATTGGTGGCGCAGATCACTCGCGATTGAACAGTGATCGTGTCTTTCGATCCCACTTTGCGGACTTCGCCAGTTTCCAGAAAGCGAAGCAGCTTCACTTGTTGGGTCAGAGGCAGAGCTTCAATTTCATCTAAAAACAAATCCCCGCCATGAGCGGCTTCAGTCAGGCCAATTTTTTGTTGGTCCGCGCCAGTGAAAGCGCCGCGAACATGCCCAAACATTTCTGATTCAAAGAGATTTTCCGGTATGCTGGCGATATTGACAGAGACAAAAGCTCTGTTGAGTTCCTGTTGGTTGAGAATGCGAAAGGCCACTTCTTTGCCAGTGCCAGTTTCGCCTTCAATCAAGATGGGGCCTGGTTCTCCACGCAGTGAGGCCATGGATTTTTTAATTTCCTGCGAAGCCAAGCTGCCGCCCACCCATCGGATCTGAGAATGTCCGCCACGGCTTTCCAGTTGCCGCATCATCCACACAGCTTCAATTTTCTCAAGAGTCGAGAGCACTTCGTCCGGAGTCAGAGGTTTTGCCAAAAATTTCTGCGCTCCGTTTTTGAGACATTTTTCCATCAAGTCCAACGACAGATCGCCAGACATGGCGATGATTTCGATTTGCGGATTGATTTTGCTCAATTTTTCAATCACGTCAGGGCCTTCGGCGACTTGCTGATGAGGACCTAGATGCATATCCACAAATGCGGCATGAAACATCATTTTCCCATCTAACATTTTGCCATCTTTGGTGGATGTCATTCTCCAGTGCTTCGGCAGAAGCAGCTTTAAAGAGTCGATGATCAAAGAATCATCATCAACCACTAAGAGATGGTAATAAGAGCCAATTGCCATACATCTTAGAGTCTGGACTCGAGTCTGAGGAAAGACGAGCCTTTTTGCGTAACGTTATGCTGGAAAAGCATTGTGAATCTCTCTCAAGTCGTCGGAACATGTGCTCATGGAGCCAATTAAAATTTTACTTGTTGAAAATATTCATCCCGTGGCCAAAAGCCGTCTTGAAGAAGAAGGCTTTCAAGTCGATCTGAAGACCCATTCTCCGAACGAGAAAGAACTGATCGAGATGCTTCAAGGCTATCAGGCTTTAGGCATTCGCTCAAAAACAGAAATCACTCGAAATATTTTCGAAAAATCTCCGCATTTGATGACTGTGGGATGTTTTTGCATTGGCACCAATCAAGTCGATGTGACCACTGCCAACCGCCGAGGAGTCCCTGTCTTTAATGCTCCTTATAGCAACACCAGATCCGTCGCTGAAATGGTGATTGCTGAAATGATCGCTCTTTCAAGGCAGCTTGGTGATCGAAGCGCTCAGGCTCACCAAGGTGAGTGGGTGAAATCCGCCGAAGGCTCTCGGGAGGTCCGAGGAAAAACATTGGGAATTATCGGCTACGGTCACATCGGCTCTCAAGTCAGCATTTTAGCTGAAGCATTAGGAATGAAAGTTCTTTTCTTTGATATTCTGAAGAAGCTGCCTCTAGGAAATGCCCAGTCGGTCAATTCATTGGAAGAGCTTTTGATGAAATCAGATTTTGTCACTTTGCATGTGCCGGAAACGCCGCAAACCAAGGACATGATGTCAGCTCGTGTGCTGAAGCAAATGAAAAAAGGCGCCCACTTGATCAATGCCAGCCGCGGAACGGTGGTGGTGATTGAAGATTTAGTGGAAGCTCTGAAGAGCAAACACCTGGCAGGCTGTGCGATTGATGTTTTTCCGGTGGAGCCAGCCAGCAATAAAGAAAAATTTGTGTCTCCCTTACAGGGCGTGCCCAATGTGATTCTTACTCCGCATGTCGGGGGGAGTACCGAAGAGGCCCAATACGCTATTGGCCTTGAAGTGGCCGAAAGCTTCACCCGATATTTGAAAATCGGCTCCACTTCGGGCGCTGTGAATTTTCCAATTGTCGATCTGCCTGTGCAAAAAGGAGCTCATCGGATTTTGAATGTGCATCGCAATGAGCCTGGAGTTCTGGGGGAAATCAATAGTGTGGTTTCTGAGGCCGGTGCCAATATCTTAGCGCAATATTTATCAACGGATCAGCATATCGGTTATCTGGTGATGGATGTCGAGAAAGCCAACGCCGCTCCTCTTTGTGAAGAGATCAAAAAGCTTTCACGCAGTATTCGCACTCGAATCGTGTACTAAGTACTGTCTAAAATTCAGACACTCGCCCTCATTTGGGAACTGATGTAAAGTCCCACTATTCAGGGTTTTAGATGTCTGAACCGTCCTTCGAACTTCTTCCCCTCTGAAGGCGTAGTAAGAATTGAAGGCCCGATTTGCTGAACCAGTAAGTCGGGCTTTTTTTTTCAACAAAAAAAATCTTCTGGGAAATCAAAGAAAATTAAATTTCATTGTCTCAAAATTTTTTGAGAGCGATTTTCCATGTGTCTTTCAAGGTGTTAACGCATCTCAATCTGAGAGCCCTGCCACTGTCGAAATTCTAACACTTCAGAGACTGCGGATCCCGCCGAAGAGTTGATTGTCGACGGCAGAAACTGTGGGTGAAACTCCCCAGGCTGGCGCAGGAGACTCGAGACTCCATTCGACAATACACAGGAGGACATGTGGTGATTAAGAACCGAAGACTGCATTTGCTGGAACTTCCCTATCTCCCAGAGAGGGGCCCTCCAAAATGAGGTGAAGCGTTCGATAGCTTCGGATGCAAAGCGCTTGAGATGGTCTCAAGCGCTTTTTGTTTTTGGGGCCTGTGATTTTTGTGATGCGTGAGTGATATCTGGTTATCGTACCCTTATAGGTGTACGGAAGATTGAGTGTGTTGGTGGAGTTGAGTGGAGATCATGGCGTGTCTGCATCCATGCAATCGGGGCAGGCCTGTGATAAATGCCGCAGCGTTTTCTGGAAACTCGCCGCAGGCGAGCCCCGAAGGGGTGAGGCCGTGGAGGGCCGAATTTCCAGAAAAGACGGACATGGACGTTCACGATCAGGCAAAGTCGCGACCTTCGCGCTTCAAAGATCAAAAACCTTCCCCGGATTCATAATCTGATCCGGATCGAAGACCTTCTTAATCCCTCTCATCAATTCAATCTCAGCTTTTGAGCGAGTGTAACTCAAGAAAGATTTCTTGGTGAGTCCCACGCCGTGTTCAGCGGAAATACTGCCGGCTTGTTTTCGAACGGCATCAAAAACCATTTGATCGACCTTGCGACATTCTTGCACGAACTCTTCTTTGCTCATGCCCTTGGGTCTTAGGATATTGATGTGCAAATTGCCATCACCAATATGGCCAAACCAGATCACTTCCCAAGTGGGGTAGGCCTGAGAGAGAATTCCATCCAGCGCGTGCATAAAGGCCGGAACTTTTGAAATGGCGACAGAAATATCGTTTTTGTAGGGGGAGTATTTGGCCAAAGACTCTGAAATGTCCTCGCGAAGACGCCAAAAATTTTTAGCTTGGGAATCAGACTGGCTCATCGCTCCGTCGACCACCAGACCTTTTTCCACACAGGATTCAAAAACTTCTAGAGCTGCCGCTTGTTCGGCTTCTGAGCGCATTTCCACTTCGGCTAGAACGTAATAATCACTGACGCTTTCAAAAGGTCTTGGCAGATTCGTGCTTTCAATCACTTTTTGCAGAGCTTTTTCAGAGAACATTTCAAAAGCCACCAAAGTGCATTTGCGCTTGAATTCGCTAAACACACTCATCACTGCATCCAATCCGGAAACACCCAGAACTAGGACTTGCAAAGGAGGTGGAGCTTGAGTCAATCGGATCTGTGCTTCTGTGACAAATCCTAAAACGCCTTCACTGCCGATAAAAAGATGGCGCAGATCCAGGCCCGTGGCGTTTTTCACCAGCGAATTGTTCAAATCCAAAATTTCCCCAGCTCCAGTGACCACTTTCAAGCCCGACACCCAATCGCGAGTCAGCCCGTAGCGAACCACTTTGATCCCGCCAGCATTGGTGGCGATATTGCCGCCCATCTGCGAAGAGCCCCGAGCGGCAAAGTCCACAGGGTAATAAAGTCCTTTGTCGTGGGCATATTGCTGCAAGGATTCTGTGACCACGCCAGCTTGAATGGTGACCACTTGATCGACTTCGCTGAAATTCAAAATCTGATTCATTTTTTCAAATGAAACGATGACTTCGCCTTGAGTGGCAACAGCAGCCCCGCTCAAGCCCGTGCGTCCGCCTGAGGGGACAAGAGCGATTTTATTTTTTCTCGCCCAGAGAACGATTTTTTGCACCTCTTCTGTGGTCAAAGGAAAGAGGATGGCTGAAGCCTGAATATCGAAATAAGTGGTCCAATCTTTTCCATAGTATTTCAAAGATTCCAAATCCGTTTTGATCTGGTCGGGTTTGAGAAAATTCAATTCACTGAGGAAATTGGCGACTTTTGACATAGGCCCTCTTTGCAAAGGCTATTTAATCCCTATTTTACTTTCAGGGCAAGAAGGCTTCTCGCGAATGTATCGGCGCTGAGATCCAAACTTTGATTTTCAATATGCTTCTGATGCATGCGTTCAAGCAGCTCCAAGCTTTTTTCAAACACATCTGCAATTTGAGTTTGCGGTTTTTGCGCCATGACTTCCAAACGCTCACAGATTTGTGAAACTCCGGGAAAGCCATAGGTTTTCCCAGTGCCTTTCAGCTTGTGGTATTCCTCTTCCAAAGCTTTCCAATCCTGGGCTTCTGTGAGCTTGCGAAGTTTTTCGATTTTTTGCGGGAACTTCAGAAGGTATTCGCGGCGCAGCTCTTGAAGGACTTCAGAGAGTTTCTGTTTTGCTGTTGTGCTCATGGAATGAATCGCTTTTCCTGAATTTTGGCAGTGCGAATTTTAAAAAAAGAGTAAACAGGGCAAATTCCCCAGCTGGCAGTCAAAACCAGATAAGCTCCACCAAAGGCCCACCAAGGTCCACCGGCCACAGCCCAGGCCGTCAAAAGCACGCCTAAAAAAAATCGCAGGGCTCGGTCCCAAATGGCCAGGTTGATCTTCATAGCCCTCATGGTAAAGGTCTTCTGGGCAGCGAGGCAACTGTTTCCCTGTAAATAAAACCTTGATCTTTGGGAAGCCGAGAAAAAAAATAGAAATTTCGAAAGGCAGGAGCCATGGCCCGTATTCAGACCTCCTTCACTGAAATGATGAAATGCGATCTCCCCTTAATTGGAGCACCGATGTTCCTGGTCTCTAATGTGGAGATGGTCGTCGCCATCAGTGAGGCGGGTGGAGTTGGGACTTTTCCGGCTTTGAATTACCGTCCGATCGAGGCCTATCAAAAAGCCTTGAAAGAAATCAAAGCTCGCACTCAAAAGCCCATTGGCGTCAATATCATCGTCAATAAGAGCAACACCCGTCAGAACGAGGACCTCAAGCAGGCATTGGATGCTGGAGTCGAGCTGCTCATCACTTCGCTTGGAAGTCCCCGACAAGTGATCGTCGATGCCCATAAAAATGGAACTAAAGTCGTCTGTGACGTCACCAATTTAGAACATGCCAAAAAAGTCCAGGACATGGGAGCCGATGGAGTCATCGCCGTCAGCAGCGGAGCCGGTGGGCACGCAGGTCCAATTTCACCGCTGGTGCTGATTCCCTGGCTGCAGAAAGAATTGCGAATCCCAGTGATTGCCGCAGGTGGTATTGCCGATGGACGCAGTTTCGCCGCCGCTTTGACCTTGGGCGCATCAGCCGTCAGTGTTGGAACTCGGTTTATCGCTTCGAAAGAAGCCGGGGTTGAAATGAGCTACAAAGAAGCCATCGTCAAATCGACTCCTGAAGATATCGTCATGACCATGAGAGTGTCGGGCACTCCGGCTGCCGTTATCAACACTCCTTATGTGCAGAAAATGGGTTTAGAGCTTCCCTGGTATTTGCGAGCTTTGAAAAATCAAAAGCTCACAAAAAAATTCATTGTCCCCTTGATTCACTGGATGGGAATGAAACAAATGGAGCAAGCGGCTGTAGGTCCGACTTGGAAAACAGTGTGGAGTGCAGGTCAATCTGTGGGTTTGATTCATGAAATTTTGAGCTGTCCAGAAATCATTGAAAAAATGCTTCGCGAGTATGAGGAATCCATTCAACAACAACCCAAGGTGAACTGATATGGCCAAAGTCAAATACATCCATGGATTCGATCCCACCGAGCAAAATCGATTGATTGATCAAGCCGAATTTCTGGAGCCCTTTATTTATGCCGGCGTGGATTTGGATTTCAAAGAAAGACTGCTCGAAGTCGGCTGCGGAGTGGGAGCTCAATCCAAAATTCTTCTGCGCCGATTCCCCAAACTGAAAATCGATGGCATCGACATTTCCAAAGAGCAATTGGAAGTCGCCAAAAAATATCTCAAATCAGAAATCCAACAAAAGCGAATGACGCTCACTCAGAAAGACGCGCAAACTTTCGATTTGAAAAAACCCAAATACGATGCCGCTTTTCTCTGTTGGTTTCTTGAACACGTCCCAGATCCACTGAAGGTTTTGAAGCAAGTCCGGAAGCATCTCAAACCCGGAGCGAAAATCTATTGCAGCGAAGTTTTCAACCAGACTTTATTTATCGAACCTTACAGCCCGGCTTACCTGAAATACTGGTTTGAATTCAACGATTTCCAATGGTCCATCGGCGGTCATCCCTTTGTCGGCGGAATGCTGGGCCATTACCTAAAACAAGCGGGATTCGTCGATATTCAAACGGAAGTCCGTTCTTTTCACTTCGACTCTCGAGAGCCCGAGCGCCGAAAAGCATTCGTTGATTATTTCTACCAAATTCTTCTCAGCGCCAAAGACACTCTTCTCAAAGAAGGCCGTGTGAGCCAAGAAATGCTCAAGCAAATGGACGCCGAAGTGGAAAGAGTCAAGCGAGCCAAGGATTCGGTTTTTTTCTATGCTTGGATGCGAGCAACGGCTCGCGTTCCGGAGTGATGGATTATTTCGAGCAAACCCACTGATGAACCAGGCCGCCCTTGAAATCATAATCCGCAGTGAGAACAGAGTCCTTTCGCGGTTGTCCGCACTGGACAGTCAGAGTCAGATGAGTCTTTCCATTGTTCAGAGGTGTTTGCGCTGTGGTGACATAATAAGAGCAAGGTGAAGGACAGGCTTTCGCCATTTGCTTTCCCTCTGAGTTGGTCCCTTGCAAAGTGTTTTCCGTGTATCTCTTGATATCTTCTTTGTCTTTCAAATCGGCGACAAAGGTTTGAGCTGGCATGGATTCACACTCGACGACAGGTCTGATTTTGACTGGATTGATCGAAGCCAAATAAGAAACAAGATTCTTTTGTTGGCAGGTTCCACAGCGACTGGTGTCCGCTTGTTTTTCATCCACCTTGGGCTTCACTGAAAGCATGATTTCATCCACAGAAGCTGTGGCGTTCATGAGGGTGCCCTTTTTTGATTCGATTTTCTCAACAATTTCAAGACCGCTTTCAGGGCACTCGCTATTGCCGGCAAGGCCAGTGTCTTTCAAATGATTTTCCAAAGAGCTCTTCAAAAGACCGAGCCCCTCTTGCATGAAGGAATCTTTATCAAAGGCAATTTCTGTTGTGACAGCGAATGAAGTTTGAAAAGTGAAAAAAGTCAGACAAATCAAAAGCAAAGCAGCAATTTTCATGAAGGTCCCCCCTGGAGCCGCTTGAGCAAAGCAGGTTTCGGGCCACAACCAAGCTG
Source organism: Pseudobdellovibrionaceae bacterium (assembly GCA_041288045.1). GTDB lineage: Bacteria > Bdellovibrionota > Bdellovibrionia > Bdellovibrionales > Bdellovibrionaceae > 21-14-0-10-47-8. The sequence continues at coordinate 12,267 of JBGGMM010000051.1, forward strand.
TATTGATTTTGATTTGATCGCAGAAGTGTTGAAAAAACTTTAGGATCGGCTGACTTTTGTCGGTCTGAGCTCAGAATCAACTCTTCAATAGAGTCTGCAGCTCGCCGGTTTCATACATTTCCATCATGATGTCGCTGCCGCCAACCAATTGTTTCTTCACGTAGAGCTGAGGAATGGTGGGCCAGTTGCCATAAGCTTTGATGCCTTCGCGGATCTCTTGGTCTTCAAGGACATTGACGTGAGCGAACTCCACGCCCAGGTCTTGAAGGATGGCAGTGGCGCGGGCCGAAAATCCGCACATTGGGAATTGAGCAGTGCCTTTCATGAAAAGCACGACTGAATTTGCATCTAGAATTTGTTCGATTTTTTCTTTCACGTCAGACATTGGCGTTCGACTCCTTAGGATTGTGATTTCAATTTGGTTCGGATGGAAAGAGCGTGGACTTCGCCGGTGCCGAGTTCGGGACCAAAAACAGCCATCACGGCTTGATGTTGCTGGATTCGGCTCAGACCCTGGAAGGCTTGGCTTTCTACCATAACTTCCCAATGATCTTGAGTGCCAGTGAGATCAGTCACTTCCACAGAGGCATCCGGATAGGCCTTCAAAAGTCGTTCTTTCATCATTTCGAGTGTCATGAGGGATCTTTTATCTGGAAATGTATTTCTTGTCGAGAGGCTTTCAGAACTTGTCCTGGCCTGAAATTTGTTTAAAATCAGCCCTGAAAGGGGATTTTCTGCCAATTCCGTTATTTTTAGCTGCAGTTCTGCTGACTTTGGTATTTTACAGCCTGGAGAGGCTGCAGTTTTTGCTTTGGAACTGGAGCTATTTTCAATCTCAGCCTCTCAGCGAGATTTTATTGGCATTTCTGCAGGGACTTCGTTTTGACCTTTCAGCAGTTGCCATTTTGGCAGTGATTCCATTTTTTTCCTTTTGGTGTTGGCAGATGTTGGACCGAAGTCCTTTGAGCCGGCCCAAGCAGAGAGGGCTTTTAGGGCTGTATCTGGTTTTTCAGCTACCAACCATGGTGCTCAATCTCGCTGATGCCGAATTCATCAATTTTCTCGGTCGGCGCTACACTTTTGATGCGCTTTTTTTCTTTCGCGAGATTCCAGGAAAATTTTGGCGTCTCTTGAGTTTTTACTGGAAGCTCAATCTGATCAATTTGTGTCTCTTAACTGGCTTTTGTTTTTTATGTCTGTGGTGGCTGCCGCGAGTGGTGCCAGCTCGCAATTGGAATTTGAAAAAGACCGGTGCCTGGGGATTTGCGGTTTTGGCGAGCCTAGTAATTGCCCTTCGTGGAGGCTTGCAAAGCAAACCCATCGGCTTTGCCCATGCCCAAGTGTTTGCCCAGCCGATGATGAACAGCTTGGTCCTGAATTCGTCTTTCACTTTTCTGCAAACCATCAAACGCAAGAGCTTGCCGCGAGAAAATTATTTTTCAAGTGAAGAGATGTTGAAATGGGTTCGTTTTGGACCCAATGGCCCTTCACTGCTGGAAGGCCACAGACCTGAAAAACCCAACATTGTCCTGATTATTCTTGAGAGCTTCAATTTGGACTACATGGGAAGACCGCACGGGGATCAGGGTTACACTCCTTTTTTGGATGAGCTTTCCAAACAGAGCTTGTTTTTTCCAAATGGAATTGCCAATGCCAGGCGTTCCATCGAGGGAATTGGGGCCATCATGGGGGGCATCCCAGCTCTGATGAATGAACCCTTTGTCTCTTCTCAATATCTCACCAATTACTTTCTGGGAGTGGGCACTTGGCTGCAGAGAAAGAATTATCACACCAGCTTTTTTCATGGAGCCCAAAACACGTCGATGTATTTCGACCAATTCATGAAAAGTGCAGGAGTGCAAAATTATTTCGGTCTTAACGAGTATCCGGATCCGAGTCATTCGAATAGCACTTGGGGGATTTGGGATGAGCCCTTTTTGCAGTGGGCAAATCAAAAAATCTCGGGTTTCCCGCAGCCTTTTTTCACTTCGATTTTTACTCTTTCCTCGCACAATCCTTTTGATATTCCGGCCGAATACACTGGGAAATTTCCAAAAGGGAATTTGGATATTCATGAGTCGATTGGTTATGCTGATTATTCTTTGCGAAAGTTTTTTGAATCGGCTCGCCAGCAGCCTTGGTTTCAAAACACGATTTTCATTTTAACTGCCGATCACACTTACAAACCAGGCCGGCCACAATATGACAATCAGCTGGGAACTTACCAGATTCCGGTGTTGATTTATGCGCCGGGATTTTCGTTGCCGAAAGTCGATGAAGGCCAAATTGTCCAGCAAATCGATCTCTTGCCCACCATCCTGGATTTGGTCGGTCTTGAGGAAAAAGAAAAAAATTATCTTGGCAGCAGTGTCTTCGTTCCGGGTGATCGGGCCGCCGTCACTTATTCGGATGGACATTATCTACTGGTGACTCGCTCCCATTTTCTCACTCATTCGCGGGGCGGGGATTTCAAAATGTACTCGATGCAAGACCCTTTTGAAAAAGAAGCTTTGAGCGAGCCGGCCGAGAAAAAAACCGAGCTTGAGAATCGCCTGAAAGCTTTGATTCAATATTTCAGCAAGGGGATGTGGGATAACAAGCTCTACTATCCAAGCGGTCGTTAATTCTTGCTTCTTCATCGGATCTTTGCGAAAACTTTTGGACGCATGAAATTGTTTTTTGCTCCCGCTCCACCAGAGCATCAAAAACGCGAAAAAGCGAAAGCTCGCGAGCTTCGGGCTTCGCAATGGTGGAAACAGACGATCGGAAAAGGAAACTGTTATCATTGCGATGGGAAATTCAAAGCCTCTGAGCTGACGATGGATCATTTGATCCCAATAGCTCGAGGGGGAAAGTCAGATAAGAAAAATTGTGTCCCGAGCTGCAAGGATTGCAACACGAAAAAAGGGCATAAAACTCGTGCTGAGATGGCCATGGAAGAACTAGCAGGCGACTCGGATCCTTTGCAGACTTCTTCTTCTCCAATCAGCGGGAATTCAGATTCTGACGAAAACTCGGGCAATTAACGCGCAGCGCGGAGCCAGACGGGACTTTCTGCTTGCGTCGCCGCCCCGCGTTCCTGTTTCCTAGAAAATGATTCATCGAAAAAGGATACCACGTGAGTAATAAGATTACGAAAAGCAGCACTGCTGAATATTTCTCAAAAAACCTTCAGCAGGTCGGTTTCTCATCTCCTTTAAAAGCCGTTTTGACCACTCTCAAAGAGTCCGTCGACAATTCACTCGATGCCTGTGAGCAGGCCGGGATCTTGCCCGAAATCGAAGTGCAAGTGCAAAGGGTCGGTCAGGGCTCATCGAAAAACACCGATCTGGTGAAAATCACTGTTGAAGACAATGGCCCTGGGATTGATCCCGATGATTTGGCCAAGGTTTTCGGCGAGTATTTGGCCTCTTCAAAATTTGGCCGTGGGCAGTGCTCACGGGGACAGCAGGGGATCGGGATTTCTGCAGCCACCACATGGGCCCAGTTGACCAATGCCAAAGGCGCTTTTGTCATGTCCAAAACCAAAAACATGAAAAAAGCAGTGCGTGGGCAAGTGGACGTGGACATCAAATCCAACACTGGGATTTTCCGCAATCGAGAGAGCGTGGATTGGGATAAAAAATCCGGCGTTCGAGTTGAATTCACAATCGATGGCCGAGTTCAACTGAACGGTGATGGCGGCTTGATCACTTATCTCGAAGGCACGGTGCTGGTGAATCCGCACCTGACTTTGAAATACAAATTGCTTGAAAATGATTGGGCGCATGTGGAGCGAGTGACCTCCACTGTTCCTGAAATTCCAGAGGCGACTTTGCCTCATCCTCACACTTTCAAATTGGGCGAATTCATCACTCATTCGACTCTCTATGGGAAGATCAGTCTGGACAAGTTCCTGAAAACTGGATTTTCCCGGATTTCTGATCAGTCTTTGAAGGACTTTGTCGGCAAGGGGCTCCCGAAGGGTTTGCTTTCACAGCCAGTCACTTCTCTCAAAGAAGACGCATTTAAAAAAGTATTCCAAGCGGTGCAAGACACCGAGCTGATGGCGCCTTCGACGAAATCGGTGATGACTGTGGGTGAGGATGCGCTTTCCAAATCCATTCAGCGTTTGGGTGAAGTGGACTTTTTCTCGGTTGTGACTCGAAAGCCGGCCATTTGTGATTTTAAACCTGTGGTGGTTGAAGTGGCTTTGGCTCGATTTATCAATCGCAACCAAGAAGCGGATGATTCCGTTCAGCTTCTGCGATTTGCGAATCGGGTTCCACTGCAGTTTGATAAATCCGGCTGTGCGATCACCTGGGCCATTGAATCTGTGAACTGGAAATCCTACGGGCTTCAACAGCCGAAAGGCAGTTTGCCACTGGGGCCTTATGTTTTTGCCGTGTCCCTGACATCACCTTTTATTAAATTTAAAAATGCTTCCAAGGAAACAATTGATGCTTCGGAAGAGCTGGTCGAAGAGATTCGCCGGGCGCTGATGCAAGCCGGACAAAAACTGTCCCGGCATATCAAAAAAGAGTTCAAAGAAGCGGATCTGGAAAGAAAGTTGGCTCACATTGAGCAGTTTGGACCGATCTTGGTGGAGACTTTGGTGCGAATCACCAAATCTCCAGAATCGCGAAAAGCCAAAGCCGAAGAGGGCTTAAGAAAGCTCTTGGGCCGGGACTCCAAAGAGGCGATTGCTGATTTGGAAGAAGCCGAAAGCCGGCTGCAAAAGCAGAAATCGCGGGAAGCCAAACGTTTGGGACTTTCTGATGATGAAGACGGCGAAGGCGGTGGCGGCCGCAGAAGTGAAGCCGAAGTCGATGTGATTGGCGAAGAGATCGCTCAGCAAGCGGCAGTAGCGACCAAAGCCGGCACTAAAAAAACGACCGGGCCTGTGAGCACGAAAAAAGAAGCTGGCACTAAAAAGAAATAAGGTTGAAAAATGGCAAAATTGATCAGCATTCGTGAATTGAAAATTGATATCCCTAAAGAGGCCAAAATTCTGGCGGAGCGCATGCTTTCCGATTTGGAAAAATCCAAGCGCCCAGTTTTAGAAGCAGTGAAAACCTCTTTGGACAATTCTTATTACAATCCCAAAGTCGGATACTTACAGGCCGGCGAAAAAAGAGTGCGAACCGAACTGAACGTCTCGTCCGTGCAGAAGCTGGCGCGAGTGGTGTTCATGCTTGAAATTCTGCTGCGCAATTTGGATATTGGTTCCGTCAATACCAAAAGGGAGCTGTATTACATTTCAAAAGGTCTGATCAAAGGCAATCCGCGTTTGAGGCCTTTGGATTTTGACGATCAACCTGAAAGCGACACCATCATCGATTTCATTGGTGATATGCTTCAAGTCTATCGCGAAGAGCTCAATTGCTTTGCCAATGATCGCGGTGGCCAGACTTATTCTCAAAATTTGGTGGTGACTGAAACAATGAATGATGGCGACAAAGCCACCATTGACCTTTCCACACTGGGAACGGCGCCATTTCAGCCGAAGAACAAACCTCAATCACTGAAACTGAAAGCGAAAAAGAAAATCGATTTTGCCTTGGTCATCGAATCAGAGGGTACTGCCAATACTTTGCAATCCATGGGTTTCACGAAACGAAACAACGCCATTTTGATCGGTGCTCAAGGGGTGCCTTCCAATGCAGTCCGTGGTTGGTGCAAACTGATCGAAGACGAGTTGAGTGTTCCCATGTATTTCTTTGGCGATTTGGACGCCTACACGATGCAAAACATCTTTCGAACTTTGAAAGCTGGCTCAGCAGCCTCATTGATTCGAAATGCCGATTTCTCGGCACCTGAAGTGAAATTTTTGGGAGTGCTTCCCGAAGACGTGAAAAAATATGATCTTCCCTACTACAAAGTAAAAGAGTCCGATCCAGCCGAAGCTCGAGCTTTGAAAAAAGCCAAAGACGCTCTCGAAAACGACCCCTTCTTTTTGGATAAAAAGAACAAGGGGCTTTCTGATATTCTTCGCTGGCTTTTGAAAGAAAAAATCCGTTGCGAGCAGCAGTCGCTGTTTTCTGTTGATCCAAACGATCCGATCAAAATGGAAAAGATCATTCTCGAAAAAATCAAAAAGGGAAATTACGTCTGATTTTTCTACACTATTTGAAATTGGGGATTGGATTTCTGAAGCTGGCAAGAAATCCAGAAAACACACCGGCTGTTTTTGATATCTCTGATTCTCTTTTGGCTTTGGGTGCTCTCACTGGCGCCAAAGCAAAATTTGCCAAAGACCCAGAAGCTTTGCAGATCATTCGCGAGCGCAAATTGATTTTCCCCTTTCATCTGGATGAATTGGTCCGAATGCCTGAAGGCTCTCTTGGTCGCACTTACGCCGAACACATGATCAGCCAAAAACTGGATCCAAACTTTTTTCGCAACATCGAAATTAAAAACGATGCTGCATTTGTCGCTATGAGAATGCGCCAAACCCACGATCTCTGGCACGTCGTCACCGGGTTTCAAACTTCAGTCCCAGGCGAATTGGGCCTGCAGGCCTTCGTTGCTGCCCAGACCTCACTCCCGCTCGCACCCATTCTGATTTCAGGCGCGCTTCTCAAAGTCGGAGTTCGAAATTCAATTCTGCTGGAACCGATCATGAATGAAATTGTGAGAGGCTGGCAAATGGGCCTCAAATCCAAACCCCTCTTTTCTTTCGATTGGGAAGCCAACTGGCAAACCCCAGTCTCAAAAATCCGCGAACAGCACTTGCTCTAACACCGGCACATAAACAAACAAACGAACCTAACTGTCCTAATTCCACTTGCCAGACGACCACGATGGTCGTCTGGGAGCCTTTCGCACGGACGGACACACTCACGTTTACCCTCGGCACCGCTGTGCTTGAGACTTCCCATCCACGATGTTGTCCGTTGGTACGCTATACCAACGGACAACATCGTGGATGAGGGGTCGCCGCGAAGTCATTTACCAACGTGATGTGCGAAGCCTGCGTCTTCGCTTGATCGTGAACGTCCATGTCCGTTGCCTCACCCCTTCGGGGCTCGCCTTCGGCGAGTTTCCAGAAAACCTCAAGGCTGAGCTGGTTTTGGAATTATTGGAGTTGAAAATTTGCGAAATTTTCTGGGTCTCTTGAAGATTCGGAAAAATCTTTTGTGACGAAACCGGATTCGATAATTCTGCCTTCTTGGCAATCTTCAAAACTGGAAGGGTTGTGCGGCTCCAGGCGACAGCTGCTGGTATCCCAGGCGCGAGAAGAATAAGTGATGCGGTAACCGATGAAGGCTTGGGAGAGGTACAGCTTTTCGATCAAGTCGATTTGGACTTTTTCGTCAGCAAAAAACTCACCTTCTAAAATTGTGTCGGCCCAAATGGATGAAAGATCGATGGCAGCTAGGTGGAGGTTTTCGCGAATCGAAACTGGCAGAGCGGCGACTTGTTCGTCAGTGAGTGGGTTTCGACGGATAGAAGTGTCTGCAAAAGCTGAAAAGCTCAGAAGAAAAAAAAGACTCAAGATGCTGCTTTTCACAATGCCTCCAATCGATGATCTGACGATACGCTTCGAATGGAGGCTTGTGGAATGTTTGGTTCTCATTTTACTATTCATAAAATGAATAGTAGAGGCATCGCGCTAGCATTCGGCTAGCGGGTGACTGCGTAAATTTCGGGTCCGTTGGGACCATCCATTTGCAAACAAGGACCGACAAAAGTGTAATTGCGAGGTGGTGTCGCATGTGAGATCGCAGTGCAGGTGACTGTGCTTCCACTGACTCCCATGGCGCTGATGGACCGCGAATCCTCTTCAGTCACTTCAATTGTAGCCGGAGTGATGATCGCGTTGCCACCCACAGAAGCTCTCACTTGGATTCCATCTCCAGAGCAGAAAGCGACCGTGAACATGGTGTCTTCATCAAATTCATAGACATATTTTCTTTTGATTCCGTCACTTCCTTCGAATTCTTTGTACCACATACCTTCAAACAGTTGTGTGGGCTCAACAGCGGGACCCACGCATTCCGATGTGTTGGTGATTTCCGTCAGCACGACATCGGGACTTCCGTTGCCAGCGCCGCCTTCTTCGCCATTGTTTGCGTCATTGCCGCCTCCCTGTTCTGGAATGGGTGAATGCGCATTCTCACCTGGAGAACTGCATGCTGCCAGTCCTGTCACTAAAACTGCCATCAAGAAAATCTTTTTCATAAGTTGCTCCTTAGTTTTTTGAAAAACGTCTCCTTGCTCTTTCGAGCGAGCGCTGAAAAGATTTGCACTCAAAAAAATCCCGATCAAGAGAAGTTTGATGAAAGACATGGCAGTTTTTTGTAAAGGGGAAAGAGTCCACGAAACACTCAGAAATAAGAGGGAAAACTTGTCAGTTTGAACCTGTCGACCAGGGCAAAAAACCCGACACCCCAATTGGTTTCTTCGCCATAACAGTCAACTGCATTTTGATTCTAACGTGACTGCTCGCCATTGCCGAAAAATGTCAAAACTTTGGACAGCTCGAGAAGCTTTTTCAATCTCTTGGAGTGGTGCTTTCATCGACTCGAATCCAGGATTAGAGTCGATCGATCATGAAAAATGTTGTGCTTTTCCTTTTTTGCCTGGCCCTTCTTTCTTGCGTTCGTCACGAGAAGCCCAATCTCGAGGATCGCTATCAAGTGATTCAAAGCAAGATCGATCAAAAAGAGTATGACCAAGCCGAGAGTGAACTGGTTTCCATTTTGGAAAAGGATCCGCAAAATGAAAGAGCCAGGATGATTTTGGCTTCAGTTTCCGTTCACAGAGCTGGGATTACTCTAAAAGATTACTTTTTGTTGGAAAGTCTTTCGCATCTTGAGGACGATCCATCCATTGAAGTTCTGAAATTAAACGAGCTTGAAAAATTAAAGCTGCCAACCGATACAGGTTCGCAAAAGGCTTTGGAATTTTTAAAACAGATCAGTCATGTTGCCGGACGGGCCGTTGAGATTAGCAACAAATTCGAACAGGTGACATTGGTTTCGGAAGATGGTGCAAATCAGCTCTATCAAGCGCTCAACGAAATGGAAAAAATTAAAACCCCCCAAAGCGGAAACGCTCTTTACCGGGGAGTGATCAAGCTCTTTTATTTCAAGTACCTTTGGGAAAATGGAAAGTTTCTCAAATTCGGGAACCGCCAATTCTGTCTTGAGAAAATCAACTCTTTGAGTGTGCGTTTAGAAGGCTTTCATCGATTCACTTTGGGAATGGTTCGCGATGTCAGTCAGGGTTTCCCGAAAAGTCAGAGCGAATTTGAAACTCAAATCCAAAATTTGGATCGCGGCTTTTTGGATGCGAGAAAGTTTTTAGTGCAAGTGAAAGATGCCACAAGAAACTTCCAGGAAACCTTGCAGGACACACTTTTGAAAGATCAATTGGATGGCTGGAAATGCGAATTTTAATTTTGTTCTTCATTTTTATTTCGTGTGCTTGGGCACAGGCCGCTTCTGTTTTAAAATCCGGGGCTTCGCATTTTTTTGAAAATGGCGATCGAAGCTTTCTTTCGCATTCGGTCTTGGGGCCTGTCTGTTCCACTGTTCGCACCATCCGAGCTGAGCCTACTTGCAATCCCGCTTTGTTGGGTGAAAATCAAATGTGGTCACATGGAGTTTTTGGGGCGAATTTGTTTTTTGGAAATGATATCGACACTCTCTACAAAAATCGGGATCTCATCGCAGGAGAGGATAAAATGAAGCTCGCCCAGAGCTTGCTGTCAGAAACAGAGCCGGTGAGTTTCGAGGCTTCGACACTTATTTGGTGGCGAGCAGAAAAAATGGCGCTCTCCTTTCAGCCGCAGCGAATGACTTATTTTTCAGACGTTCGCAACCAGTCTTATCCGGATGTGGCGATTCATGGAATGCAGGAGCAATCGCTGCAGGGTCAGATTGGTGGATTTGTCAGCGAAAACTGGCGGGCAGGATTGCAGCTGCGCTTTCTGGATCGTCGGTTTGTGTATGAAGAGTTCAATCTTTTTGAAGCTCTGCCAACGCTTGATGAGCAATTTCAAGTGAAAAATCAAAGAGCTGTTTTTGTTGAACCAGGAGTTGCCTATGAACTCAATCAGACAGAAGACTTGCAGCAGTGGCAGCCGCTTCTGTCGTTAAGTGCCTCGCAAACCGGATGGGTGGACCGCAATTACGATGAAATTCCTGTGGAGCCGATTGTCGATGCGGGAGTGAGTATTTCTCCGCCAATCGCACTCGGAGAATGGGAGTTGGGTCTGAATTACCGTTGGACTGCCAATGTGTCTGAAGCTCGTAAGTTTCGATGGGGGACTTTGTATCGTTTGGATTTCATTGAACTGTATGCTGGCTATGATCCTGATGAATGGGCCCTTGGCTTGAGTGCGAATGTTCGGGCCTTGAGTGCCGGCTGGATGTACAAACGAACTCAACTTGGTGATTCCGCGGCAAAAGCTTTTGAAGACTCGCATTTTTTCGAATTGCGCTTGGCTTTTTGATCCCTTGACTCGCACAGTCAGTTGCTTTGATCCCTGTCAATGAACACAAAATTCAGGTGACTCCCTTTTGCGGCCAGAATAGACAGATCCCAGATTTCATCAGGGAGAATCTATGAAAAAACTGGTTTTTGCTTTGGCTTTGGCAGTTTCCATTTTCGCTCAGGCGCAAAAGGGAGCGATCGATGATCGGTCTCGCACGAAAATGCAACAGGAACTCGATTTTATCGGTTCACTTTTTTCCACGGCCTATGCGCCTCGGGTTTGGAAGCAAACTCATTTGGGTTGGGATCTTTCGGCTCAAATGTCTTTGGCTCAGGCTCGATTGGCAGCCGCGCAGAATATGGATGAAGCCCGCCGTGTGGTTGCGGATCTTCTCTATTCAACAGCCGATTACCATGTTGGATTTTCATTTTTTTCCACTGAAGTTGCCACTTTGCCTTTTCAAGTCAAAACCGTTCAGGGGAAGACTCTGATTGTGTATGTGGATCGCAGCAAATTGGGTGATGAAGCTTTCCCCTTTCAGGTTGGCGATGAGCTTTTGACAATGAATGGTGTTCCCGTTTCGCAGGTTCTTGGCGAAATGGTGAAAATCAATGGAGCCAATGTTCCTGGAACTGATCTGGCTATTGCTGATTTGAATGTGACTCGCCGACGTGGAGCGCGTGGGATTTTCAATGTGCCCAATGGTCCTGTCGCAGTTTCTGTGAAACGTGCTACCGATGATTCTGTTGGAACAGCTCAGCTGGTTTGGGAGTACACTCCAGAAGAATTGCACCGCGGATCGGGCCAGCTTTTAAGCCGAAATCAAAGTTCTTTCTTGTCACGCAAAATGATCTCTCCGCGCGCCATGGATTTCATGACTGCGGATGAAAATCCTTACGGGTTGGGTGGCCGCAAGCCCTTCTTGCCAAATTTAGGAGAACGAGTCTGGGAGACGGCAGCTGATAATACTTTCGATGCTTATATCTACAGAAATGAAGAAGGCCGACTGATCGGTGTCGTTCGCATTTTTGGATACATTGTTGATGATTACAAAAAAGCGATCAGCGATTTCACTGGCATCATGACTCATTTCCAAAAACACACCGAAGCCATGGTGATTGATCAGAATAACAATCCGGGCGGATCTGTTTTCTATCTTTATGCTCTGGCTTCTTTGGTCTCAGATCAAACATTGACAGTGCCTCGTCATCAGATTGCTATTTTGGATTCCGACGCCCAAGAGTGTGTGGATTTCCAAAAGACTCTCGTTGGTGTGAAAAACGATACGGATGCTCAAAAAGTATTGGGTGAAGAAATGGACGGATACCCAGCCACTTACCAGTTGGCTTTGGGAATTTCTGACTATTGCAACTTTTTGATGAAAGAATACAACGCCGGAAAATTTTTGTCCGAGCCTTACTATCTCTGGGGCGTGGATAAAATCACTCCAAACAAATCGGCGTACACAAAGCCCATCGCGATTTTGGTGAATCAGTTGGATTTCTCGGGCGGCGATTTCTTCCCAGCGATTTTGCAAGACAACAAACGAGTGACGGTCGTCGGGGTGCGCACAGCTGGCGCTGGCGGTTACGTTCAAGATGTCCAGTACCCAAGTGCCTTTGGACTGCAGCATTTTTCGTTCACAGGATCTCTAGCTGAGCGAGTGAATCTGCAACCCATCGAAAATCTCGGCGTCACTCCAGACGTCGCATTGGAAATGACAGTTGATGACGTCCGCAACAGCTACAAAAACTACCTCGACGGAGTCCGCACAGTCGTCAAAGGCCTCGTCAGCAAATAATTCAGCAAGCAAAAACAAAAAGAATAAAACTCAAAAAGGCGGTCTCAGGATCGCCTTTTTTATTCATGTTCATGTCACAGCCAACACACAAATCAGCAACCGAGCTGTCCCAAATCCACTTGCCAGACGGCCACGATGGCCGTCTGGGAGCCTTCGCACGGACGGACACACTTTCCGTTTACCACCGGCACCGCTGTGCTTGAGCCCCCTCATCCACGATGTTGTCCGTTGGTATGGTGTGCCGACGGACAACATCGTGGATGAGGGGGCGTCGCAAATTAATTTGGTGAGGTGGTGTGCGAAGCCCACATCTTCGCCTGATCGTGAACATCCATGTCCGTTGCCTCACCCCTTCGGGGTCCGCCTTTGGCGGATTTCCAGAAAACCTTAAGCTTAAGGATGAGGAGTGGGAAAGGAAAGAGCGGTATTACCGGCGGATCGGAAAATAATACGTTGTTGTCATCGATTCTTGGGAGTGGATTTCGTAGACTTCGAGGACTGCTTCTTCAAGACGGAGTCTTTGTTCGGAGGCGTATTGGTAGACTTTTGGGTAGACTTTCATGGGACCGATGCCGGGTGAGCCTTCGAATTTGGCTGTGACATAATTTTTTTCTTCGATGGTTTTTGCTTGAAAGCCTTCGGGGATTTGGACTGGTGGATTTTCTAAGAGGCAGCCGCCGTTGGAGCGCAGTCGAGCTTCTTCGGTTTGAGAAGGGCTGTCCAAATATTCGCCAAACGAGAGTTTGCAGCTGAGACCTTGTTCTTTGGCCCATTTTTCGACTTCTTCGATGACTGGGACAATTTTGTGATAGGGACCGACATGGGTTTTATAGACGAGATGAAAGGGGCCCGCTTTTTTTTCTTGAATCACGACCGGGCGAAATGCTCCTAGATAATTCATCAAGTAAACCACGAAGACGATGATGGCGATCAAGAGAGGCAAAAGCAAATAACGAATCGAGATTTGAAATCCTTTTTTCTCTTCGCTCATGCTTGGGACCATTTGATATTGCAGCCCATGGAAGGGGTTTGCTTTTCAGGAGCCTTCTGATTTTTGACCAAAAGTTGAGCGGCTTCAAAGAGCTCTTTTTTTGTCACTTTGCTGGGATCTTTCCAAGAGTCATCGAGTCGGCCACGATAGGCCAAGTGTCCGCTGGAATCATAGAGAAAAAAATCGGGAGTGCAAACGGCGCCAAAAGCATGCGCCACTTTTTGATCGGCATCATGCAGGTAAGGAAAGGTGTATTCTTTTTCTTTCCACCTTTTTTGCAGATTTTCAAAACTGTCTTCAGGATTATCGATCCAGTCATTCGAGCAGATTGCGACAGTTGAGACGCCGATCGATTTCAAATCCCGGCCCAAGGCAATCAAGCGATCCTCAATGGCTTTCACATAGGGACAGTGATTGCAAATGAACATCACTAAAAAAGGTTTTCCATTTTTAAAATCAGAAAGCGAATATTCTTTTTCATCGACGGCAGGCAAGCGAAAGTCGGGGCAGGGACGGCCGAGCTCGGCTTCGGGTGTGTAGGTCAAAGCCATAATTAAAGTTCACTCCAGTTGGTTTTTTGTTCGCCTTTCCAAAGACAGCCATCAGGGTCCACCTGTCGATAGGGCACTTCTTGAAAAGGGTGTCGGTTCAGAGCATGAAGCAGAGCTTGAGTTTGAGCAGGCGTCAGAGTTTCTTTTGTCTGAGAAACTGCCAAGCTGATTTCAAGCAGCAGACGATCCAGCACGTTGAACCAGGTCTCTTGGTTCAATTCATTGGGAAGCCGATCTGCCAAAGCAATCGAAGTGTCCACCGATGAGGTCGGGGCTTCAAAGACATTGACCCCAAGTCCGACGATCAGTCGATTGTAATTTCCCTGCTTGGTGGTTTGCGGAATGTTTTCAATGAGAATCCCAGCCAGTTTTCTGTCTTCAAGAAAAAGATCATTGGGAGCTTTCAAGCTGAATTTCAACCAGGGGAAGGAAGCTTTAAAAGCAGTCCAAACCGCCAAGCCAATGGCCGGCGAAAGAACAGGCTGTGGCGCTTTGCGAGTCACAAAAACCCAGCTCGAAAGCAAGGCTTTGCCCTCAGGAACATTGCTCCAGGAATTGCCGCCACGTCCGCGTCCGTTGGTCTGGTGATCAGTGAGGTAAAGTGTGACCGGACTTTCCGAAATCACGATTTCTTTGGCCACCGAGTTGGTGCTGGTCGCTTCGCCCTGATACCAAACCGGAATTTGACTTTTATCCGACCAGGTCTTTGAAACTTCACCAATTTTGAAAGGAGCCATAAACACCTCTATTCTTTTTCATTCCATTGGAACATCAAACTGATATCTGCCGAAGGAGCTGAATGAGTCAGAGCTCCGACGCTGATAAAGTTCACACCAATTTCAGCAACTGAAGCCACTCGATCCAAAGTCATGTTTCCACTGGCTTCCGTTTCAATTGAGCCCGGGACCAGCTTCACGGCCTGGCTCAGCAGATTCTGATCCATATTGTCCAAAAGGATCCGCTGCACTTTCAAATCCACACACTCTTTCACATCCTCCAGAGTTCGAGCTTCAACTTCGATAGGGCCATTGTGGTGTTCGCGAATTCTCAAAACGGCAGGCGTGATCCCGCCCATCACCGAAATGTGATTGTCCTTGATCAAAATGGCAGAGCTTAAATTCATGCGATGATTGGCTCCGCCACCATGGAACACAGCTCGTTTTTCAAGCTCTCGATAGCCAGGCAGAGTCTTGCGAGTGTCGAGAATTTTTGTTCCATAGGGAGCTACTTTTTTGCAGAATTCAGCAGTGAAAGTGGCAATGCCAGAAAGATGCATCAAAAAATTCAGTGCCACTCGCTCAGCTTTGAGAATCTGAATCAAGTCCCCTTGCAAAGTGCAGAGGATTTGTTTTTTGAGAATCTGGTTTCCCTCTTCGAAATGCCATTTCAATTTGGCATTGGGTTCCAGTGTTTGCATTGTCTGTTCAAATGCGGCAGTTCCTGAAAGAATCATATCTTGTTTGGCGATGAGCTTAGCTCGCCCCTGACGAGGAGATAAAGCCAAGGATTCTGTGGTCAGGTCGCCCGCAGGCATGTCTTCTTTGAGCGCAGCTCGAATGAGTTCCAGTAAATTCATGCTGCCTTTTTACAGGCGTTCGGCATCTTTGAGAAGCTTTTGCAGCTCTTCACGAACAACGCGTTCCACAATTTCCGGCAAAAGTTTCCAGGCGACGTTTTCGAGAACGGCGCGGGCTTCTTGTCTTAAGACTTCCTCTGCGCGCATTGGGTCTAAAGCGCTGAGGCTCGTCGCTGAAGCCGACATTTGGGACGGTGTTGTGAATGTTTTGGAAATGGGAGGAGTTTTGGCCGGCGTTTTTTTCGCTTGGGGCCGAGGCTCTGGATTGTCAATTTCATCTAAAGAGATCTCTTCAGCGCCAGAACTGAGAGCAATCGAAGTGTTGGTGAGATCTTCATCCGTAAACGAAAAGGCATCATCCTTGGGAATTTCAATTTTATATCGGCTCAGGTCCTGCCTGGACCAATCGTCGTTGGGAGCTGAAGCCGGTGCTTTGGTTTGAGGCAAACCCTGATTTTTCGGAAGAGGCACAGCTTGAAACTCTTCTGGCTCTTCAATTTCCTCCCAGGCAGATGGATCCTGCTCTGGTTCGGGAGTTGGAATTTTGGGAGCTGGTCTGGCCGGTGGAGCTTTTGGAACTCGCAAATCCGTCAGCTGCACGCCGACAGGTTCTTCTGCCGGAGATCTTTTGCCGTCTTCAACCATTTCTGGCATCTCGGGAAAACTGAGAAAATTGGCGATCAAGTTGGAGCCGAGAGACGGAACAAGTTCTTTCACTAAAGCTCTTAAAGTCTCAGCATCAAATGGCTTTTCCAAGCGCTGATCGGCTTTGCTGGTTTGAGCTTTGTTTTCATCCAGCTCCATAAACCCGCTCCACATGAGAATCACCGGCGTTTTTTTCAGAGTGGGATCGGCCTTCAGTTCAGCTGAAACTTCGTAGCCATTTTTTTTGGCAAGAAGCACATCTGCAAACACAATATCCGGGTTAAAAGAGCGAGCGACTTGCAGAACATCGAGGCCAATGGGCACGGCTTTGACTTCGACACCGAAATCTTGCAAAGCGAGCTGCATCACCTTCTTGATGGTGGAACTTTCATCAGCCAATAAGACGCGTAAAGCCATAAATCAAGTACACATTTTTTCGAGACCTGAGTCAAGAGAAGGGATATTTTTATTTTATGGGCAGTCGAATTGATCGCTATATCTCAGGACTTTTCTGGTTTTATTTCGTTGGCGGTTTGCTTGTGTTTATCACTTTGTTTTTGGCGATCGATGCCCTGAGTACCATGGTGACCTATAAAGAAGCAGCCCTCAGTGCGCTGATTCCGTTTTATGCTTATGGCCTTCCAGAAATTATTTATCGAATGGCGCCGGTCGCCTGTCTTTTGGCGACGATTTTCACTCTTTCAACTTTGAACCGAAACAACGAACTGGTGGCCCTTTTCGCGACTGGGATGAGTTTATTGCGAATCACTTCATCGATTCTTGTGTGGGTGTTTTTGATTTCGATTGGGATTTTTGTCCTGAGTGACCGAGTTCTGCCTGATTTCACAAAGCAAAAGAATTTCATTTTTTACAAAGACATTAAGAAAAATCCCTCTTTGTATTCAATGGTGAGAAACGAAAAAATTTGGTATCGCTCCAAAGACACCATTTTCAATATCAAAACACTCAATCCGGAACAAAAAGAAGCTCAAGGACTGACTCTTTATTATTTCAATCAGAATTGGGATCTCATCCAGATGATCACAGCCAAGAAAGTTCAATTGGCTGGTCAAAACTGGAACCTTTTTGATGGATCTGTGACCCTGTTCACTGAGGATTCTAGCTTTCCGTTGACCAGTCAGTTCACTAAAAAAAGCATTGTCATGTCAGAAGATGCCAAGGATTTGGGGACTTCGGCCAACACAGCCGATGTCTTGAGCATGAGTGAGCTGAAAAACTTCATTAAACGAAACAAAGAAGCTGGGCTGGATACAGTCAGCTACGAGGTTGATTACCAGTCCAAGTACGGATTTGCCTTTGCGGCTTTGGTGATGACTTTGGTTGGAATCCCATTTTCCGTCGGCCGCCAGCGCTCTGGGGGATTGATGCTCAATATGGGGATTTGCTTGGGGCTCGTTTTTGTCTATTGGATTCTCTACTCTTCAGCTCTAACCCTCGGAAAGCACGGACAAATCAATCCTCTTGCTGCGGCCTGGGTCCCCAATATCGCCATGGGCCTTTTCGGCCTCTACCGAACCCGAAAAATGTAGAGAAAATCGAGGGTGCCTTTCTCTTTTTCCTTCACGCGCCGCTTCAAATGGAGGCGAGCTTGGGCTATAATTGAAGGGCTGAGCCGAGACATTCTCAACTGAATCTGTTATAAGAACTGTCTCGATTGAAAGGGATTTATGGCCATACTTGAAGTTCTCAAATACCCAGATCCTCGTTTGCGGGAAATTTCAAAGCCCGTTGAGAAGTTCACGGCTGATCTCAAAAAGCTGGCTGCCGACATGCTGGAAACCATGTACTCAGAAAATGGCATTGGTCTGGCAGCTCCGCAAGTGGGTCAACTCATTCGCATGCTAGTGATCGATACCAGTCCGCGCGACACCAAAGGCCGATATGAAAAAAATGAAATGTCCGAGCTGGAATCTCAAATCGATCAGCCGCTGGTCATCATCAATCCGGAAATCGTCAAGGGTGAAGGAAAAACCACGTTCAGCGAAGGTTGCCTCAGTGTTCCTTCTTTTTTTGAAGACGTTGAAAGATTCCAAACCATTGAACTGAAATACCAGGATCTGGATGGCAATTCGAAAATTTTAAAAGCCGATGGTCTTCTTGCCATTTGTATCCAGCATGAAATGGATCATCTCGAAGGCACTTTGTTCATCGATCATCTCAGTTTTATCAAAAGCAACAAAATCAAAAACTCGATTAAAAAGCACGGTTATCCCGTGAAAGAAAAAGACGAAGAAAAAGAAGAAGTCAAAGTGTGAGCAAAGTCCGCGTCTGTTTTCTTGGAACACCTGAATTCGCTCTGACCTCATTGAAAGCTCTGCTCTCTGATGACCATTACGAAATTGTCGGAGTGGTGACTCAACCAGATCGCCCGGCTGGACGTAAAATGCAGCTCACTCCCAGTCCAGTGAAAATTCATGCTCAAGCACAAGGTTTGAAAGTGCTCTCTCCAGAATCTGTGAATAAGGATTTTATCCTGGAGGAAATTCAAAAGTGGGGAGCTGAGATCGCCGTGGTTGTCGCTTTTGGCCAGATTCTTTCTACCAAGTTTCTCAATCTTTTTCCCTTCGGTGCTGTGAATGTGCATGGCTCGATTCTGCCTCGCTGGCGGGGGGCGGCTCCGATCCAAAGAGCTCTCGAAGCTGGTGATGAAGAGACCGGAGTGACTTTGCAAAAAGTCGTCAAAGAATTGGATGCTGGTGATTTGCTGGGAATTCGCAAAATGAAAATTCCAAACGATATGGATGCTTGGCAGTTGCATGACCAGTTGGCTCTCTTGGGCTGTGATCTTTTGCACATTGAACTGATGGATTATATGCGCGGTAATTTGGCTCCCGTACCACAAGATCCAGCCGGCGTGACTTACGCAAAAAAAATTGAAAAATCAGAGGCTGAAATCAAATGGTCGCTTCCGGCCGAAGGAATTCATAACAAAGTCCGAGCTTTTCATATGGGACCAGGGACTTTCACGACTTTGAATGGCAAGAAATTGAAAATTCACCAAACCAAAGTCACAATCGGCTCAGGTCAACCTGGGGCTGTGCTTGAAGCCTCAGATCGAGCTTTGATCGTTGCCACTGGGCAAGGAGCTTTGGAAATTTTAGTGATTCAGCCCGAGTCTCGCAATAAGATCGGAATCTCCGAATTTCTGAAAGGCAATCCTCTCAAAAAGGGAGACCATCTTGGCTCGTAAAAAGAAAGTCGCTCCTTCGATTCTGTCAGCTGATTTTGCTCGATTGGGTGAAGAGATTCAAGCCGTCACCAAAGCTGGTGCGGATTGGATTCATGTCGATGTGATGGATGGACATTTTGTCAATAACATCACCATTGGCATTCCGGTTGTGAAGTCTTTGAAAAAATTCACGACAGTTCCCTTGGATGTGCATCTGATGATTGAGAAGCCGGAAAAATATGTGGATCAGTTTGTCAAAGCGGGCGCTGACTATTTGACCATTCACGTGGAATCCACTGAAGATCCAGAAAAAGTCCTCAAGCAAATTCGCCAAGCCGGAGCAAAGCCGGGGATCACTCTCAGACCTGGCACTGCACTGGATGAAATTCGGCCCTTCTTGCATCTTGTTGAATTGGTTTTGATTATGACTGTAGAGCCTGGCTTTGGGGGTCAGGCCTTTATGAAAGATCAAGTTGCAAAGATTCACTCTCTCCGACAGGAAATCGATCAAAAAGGCCTTCAAGTGCTGATCGAAGTCGACGGTGGCGTCAGTGATCAAACCCTCGCTTATCTCGACGATGTCGACGTGCTGGTGGCGGGAAGTTATATCTTCGGCAATGATTACGAAAAAGCCATTACAAGCTTAAAATCCGGAGAAAAAAAATATGTCTGAAGTGATTCAGCTGACGGGCGAATCTGTCACGATCGATCATGTGCGCAAAGTGGCCTTTGCCAGGCCCGGAACTTTGCGAGTGGAGCTTGCTCCCTTCAGCCGCGAGAAAATGACAGAGTCTCGTTCTTACATCGAAGGCCGAATCTCCAAAGGCGAAGTGATGTATGGAGTGAATACAGGCTTTGGTCTTTTCAGCAATGTGCGCATTTCGGATTCAGAAATTGAAGAATTGCAGAAAAATTTGATCCGTTCTCACTCGGCTGGGATTGGAACTCCATTCACTCAAGAAGAGACGAGAGCGATTTTGTTTCTTCGCGCCAATGCTTTGGCCCGCGGACACAGCGGGATCAGACCCGCTGTCGTTGAAAAAATTCTTGAATTTCTCAATCAACACATCACTCCAGTGATTCCCTCTCAGGGATCTGTGGGAGCCAGTGGAGATTTGGCGCCATTGTCCCATCTCGCCTTGGCTTTGATCGGCGAGGGAGAAGCTTGGGATGAAAATGGCAAGTCTGTGGATGTGCAGAAGCTTCTCACACAGAAAAAAATCGAACCCCTTCTTTTACAAGCCAAAGAAGGCCTGTCACTGATTAACGGGTGCCAGGTGATGACTGCTGTCGGAATGCTCGGGGCCTTTGATGCGCGACGATTTCTGTGGCTGACGGACCTCGCCGGTGCCATGTCGCTGGAAGCTCTTCGTGGATCTCGAAAAGCTTTTGATCCGCTGATTGCAGCGACAAGACCACACCCGGGAGAAGCAAAAACTGCCCGCAACTTGCTGAAGCTGCTTGGTTCCACAAGTGAAATCGCCGAGAGCCATGAAGGCTGCAGTCGTGTTCAGGATGCTTATTCGCTTCGCTGCATGCCTGCAGTTCATGGGGCTGCGAAAGATTCTCTTGGGTATGTTTGGAAAGTTCTGGAAACTGAAGCCAATTCTTCAACCGACAACCCCTTGGTGTTTGCCAAAGAGAACAAAGTTCTCTCCTGTGGAAATTTTCACGGCGAGCCTGTGGCTTTTGCTTTGGATTTTGCAGCCATCAGTATCAGTGCAGTGGCCAATATTTCCGAGTGCCGCATTGAAAAACTGATCAATCCTTCCATGAGTGAGCTTCCGGCTTTTTTGACTCCGCAAGGGGGTCTCAATTCGGGTCATATGATTGTGCAAGTGGCGGCCGCTTCCCTGGTGAGTGAAAATAAAATTCTCGCCCATCCCGCTTCTGTCGATAGCATTCCCACTTCGGCGGACAAAGAAGATCATGTGAGCATGGGAACGATCGCCGCTCGAAAATTCGTGCAGATCGTTCGCAATGCCGAAAATGTAGTGGCGATGGAAATGCTTTCGGCGTGTCAAGCTTTGGATTTGCTCAAGCCACTGAGGCCTTCATCGGCAGTGCTTTCAGCTTACGAAAAAATTCGCGAGAAAGTTCCTTTTGCCGCAAAAGACCGGGTCTTTTCAAAGGACATCAATCAGATTCGCCAGATGATTCAGGCCGAAGAAATTTCTTCGGCTTTGCAGAAATCGGTGGGCTCTTTAGAATTTTAATTCGTTGAAGGAGAATGAAATGTCTCGCACAGTGAAATCCCCAACCGGAACAAAATTGCACTGCAAAGGCTGGTTGCAAGAGGCCGCTTATCGAATGATTCAAAACAATTTGGATCCCTCAGTCGCCGAGCATCCGGAAGACCTGATTGTCTATGGCGGGATCGGCAAAGCCGCCAGAAATTGGGAGAGCTTTGATAAAATTTTGGAAGCCTTGAAAACACTTGAAAACAACGAGACTCTGCTGGTGCAATCGGGAAAGCCCATCGGCATTCTTCGCACTCATGAAGATGCGCCCCGAGTGCTGCTGGCCAACTCCAATCTTGTCCCGAAATGGGCAACTTGGGAGCATTTTCATGAGCTGGATAAAAAAGGCTTGATGATGTTTGGTCAAATGACGGCTGGATCTTGGATTTACATTGGCACTCAGGGCATCATTCAGGGAACTTATGAAACTTTTGTCGAAGCGGGACGTCAGCATTTTGGTGGGTCACTGAAAGGAAAAGTGATTCTGACTGCCGGCCTGGGCGGTATGGGCGGAGCTCAACCTCTCGCCGGTGTTTTTGCTGGGGCCTGTGTTTTGGCTGTTGAAATTGATCCGACTCGAATTCAAAAACGTCTTGAAACGAAATACGTCGATGAGGTTGCAACCGACATCGATGATGCCATTGCCCGAGTTCGCAAGTATGCGGCCAGCGGAGAGGCCAAATCCATTGCTCTTCAAGGCAATGCGGCCACATTGATCCACGAATTCATCAAAAAAGATTTCGTCCCCGATCTTTTGACCGATCAGACTTCGGCTCATGATCCTTTGGTGGGATACATTCCGGAAGGCTACAGCATTGAAACTGCTGCCGTCTTTCGCAAGCAGGATCAAAAGGCTTATTTGCAGGCAGCTTACGCCAGTATGGCCAAGCATGTGCAAGGCATGCTGGAAATGCAAAAGCGGGGAGCTGTGACTTTTGATTATGGCAATAACCTTCGGGCTCGCGCCAAAGAGGCAGGAGTCGAAAACGCTTTTGATTTCCCAGGTTTTGTTCCGGCCTACATTCGTCCTTTGTTCTGCAAAGGCAGCGGTCCCTTTCGTTGGGTGGCTCTGTCGGGCGATGCGCAGGACATTCAAGTGACAGACAATGCTCTTCGCGAACTTTTTCCGCACAAGAAAGATCTTTTGCGCTGGCTCGAGATGGCTGAAAAGCGCATTGCTTACCAGGGGCTTCCGGCTCGCATCTGCTGGCTTGAATACGGCGAAAGAGCGAAAGCTGGACTTTTGTTCAATGAACTGGTTCGCACTGGAAAAGTAAAAGCACCACTTGTCATTGGTCGAGATCATTTGGACTGCGGTTCCGTGGCGTCTCCAAATCGTGAAACAGAAGCGATGAAAGATGGTTCGGATGCGGTCAGTGACTGGCCACTTTTGAATGCCATGGTCAACACGGCCTGCGGTTCCACATGGGTGTCATTGCACCACGGGGGTGGAGTCGGCATGGGGTATTCTCAACACGCCGGCCAAGTGATCGTCGCCGATGGCACCGAAGCCGCTGCTCGGAGATTGGAAAGAGTTCTCACTGCGGATCCAGCCATGGGAGTTTTCCGCCATGTGGATGCCGGCTATGAAGAAGCTGCCAAAGTCGCTCGTGAAAGAGGCGTTAAGAGTCTTTGGATTTAGGTCCAGAGACATGGTTTAAAATCCAGTTTCTAGTCTCGCGTCCTGTCGAGAGTTCAGCCATTTCGACCGAAAAATCAAGGTCGGGAGGCAACTGGTGTTTCGGCTTTCTCCAATGTTTTTCATCTGCTTCGTGGGCTTGTCAATTCTGACGGCTTTTGGAATTCATTCATTCACATCATCAGGGTCAGGGAGCAAAAGTTTTGCCTCGACGGATCCACTCAATCAAGATTTCGAAGGGGCTCGATCTTCAACATCCCTGACGATTGGTTCCGTGGATTCAAAGAATTTTGAATTTGAAGATGAGTCTCAATGTTCTGATGCCAGAAAGGTCTATGAGAGATCTTTTGCAAGAAATATCCCGTCGCTCTTTCGAGATGATCGAGTTCGGTCCTTCAGTGATTTTCCAAGAGCCTGTATGACTTTCATTTTGAATAACAGTATGGGAAGCGGAAATTCGAGTTCAGCCTCTTTGGCAGTCTGTTCTTCTGAGAAAAGTGGAGCCAAACGAAATGGCTCTAAGGCCTGCTTGACAAAGACCTATGTGAACACTCTTTACAATTATTTTGGCGATGTTTTCGATTGCATGGGAGTGCCACAAAAAGAGTACTTGCCAAAGATCTTTAATGAAAGTGGATTTCAGATGGCGGCCTTTGGGCGAAAGCAAGAGGCTGGCCTAGGGTATCTGCTATCGATTGCTGTGAAAGACGCCAACAATGATCACTCATTTGAGAAATTCAAAGAAAAAATTCTGTCGGATGCAGCTGACAAGGAATCATGCAGAAATATTTCTGCTCAAGTGAAAAACTTGGCTCCTCTTGATCCGGGTCCCGCGGGAAAATGTGGATTGATGGTATCTCCCAGCAACCCTTTGCTGAATCTTTTCTATGTGGGAGTGAAATACTGGAAAGATCGCGGTTACATTGAGGACGCTCTAGCGCAAATGAAGATCATCGAACGCATGAGTCGATTGGGGTTGGATGAAGACAGTTACTCCAGGGAGCAGCTCTATCAGATCCTCAATACAATTGGATTCAATGCAGGTCCTGTCACGGCAGTGACACTGTTGCATGGCTATTTGAAAAAAGTGGAAAGCCAAGGTCGGAAACTGACGCTTCAAGATTTTAATTTTGAAGAACCCGACCTCGGGTCATTAGAAAATCGAAAAGCTTGGGAAGGTGGTTTTGCCTATTACCTTCGTGTGAATCAAGCTCCTGGAACAAAAACTTATGGAATTATTTTAAAAGAGAGAGCTCAAGAGCTCAATCAGGTTTTTAAGGAGGGGGTATGCGTCCCCAATTCATATTTGGCACTTTAGTTGTTGGGATTTTCTTTTTCAGTCACGCCTTGATGGGAAAGAAAGATAATTACACGTCGCAATTGAGCGTTCGGCAACAAGTTGATTCTGAAATTGATAATTTGAAGAAAAATCTCTCGCAGTCTCATCCTCTGCTGGAGAAATGGAAATTTTTAGCCAAGTCCGAATCACAAATCGAGACTCTCAGAAAGAAAAGTCCTCTTCAAATCGATAAAGATGAATTTTATATGGATCAGCTGGCATTGAGCCTAAAAAGAATTCCAAGAGATAAAGATTTCAAAACTGAAAACTGCGAAAGTTATCAGACTTCAATTCTTGCGCAATTCGACCCGCAATCAGAAAAACAATCGGAACCAATTTCTCAAACCCTAGGAATCCTCGAAATCCTCTGCAAGTAGAGGGTTAGAGGGTGCCTTTCTCTTTTTCCTTCACCCAGCGCAGTAAGTGCGCAAAATCACAGTTTCAGCAAAAGTTTTTGCTGCAGCGGGTGAAGGAAAAAGAGAAAGGCACCCGTCTGCCGTCAGATTTGGCGGGCGCGTTTGTCGACGGCGAGTGCCGCTTCGCGGATGACTTCGTTCAATGTTGGATGAGCGTGAAAACTTCGGGCCAGATCTTCGGAGCTTCCACCGAATTCCATGGCAACGACAATTTCACCCAAGAGCTCGGAAGCTCGGGGACCAACAATGTGGCCACCGATGATGCGATCTGAGCGCTTGTCGGTGATGATTTTGACTTGGCCTTCAGTGAATCCCAAAGCACGGGCTCGTCCGTTCGCCATGAAAGGGAAAGAACCCACAGCGAAGGGGATTCCTGACTCTTTCACTTGCTCTTCTGTTAGACCAACAGAAGCGACTTCGGGATAGGTGTAAATCACACTAGGAACAGTTTCATAATTGATGTGGCCGGCTTGGCCAGCTAGAATTTCAGCAAGAGCCACGCCTTCTTCTTCGGCTTTGTGGGCAAGCATCGGACCAGGGGTTAAATCACCAATGGCAAAAATGCCAGGGACATTGGTTTGAAAATGTTTGTCCACAGTGACAAAGCCGCGCTGATCTTTTTGCACACCAGCGCCTTCAAGTCCCAAGCCTTCTGAAAAAGGTTTGCGGCCTGTCGATACCAGCACAACGTCAGCTGTGATTTGCCCTTTGGAGTTGTCAGCCATGTTTTCAAATTCAAGCTCGACTTGATCGCCCTTGGTTTTTGAAGCAGTGACTTTAGTTTTGAACAGGAACTTCATGCCTTGCTTGGTGAGGATCTTCTGTAGAGTCGCCATGGAGCTTGCATCCATCACGGGACACAAGCGATCCGCAAATTCGATCACTGTGACTTTGGATCCTAAGCGCATCCAAACAGAGCCAAGCTCAAGCCCAATCACTCCGCCGCCGACCACCACCATTTCCTTTGGAACTTTTTCGAGGGCCAAAGCGCCAGTGGAAGAAACGATTTTCTTTTCGTCGTATTTTAAAAATGGCAGTTCAACCACAGTGCTGCCAGTGGCGAGCACGATGTTTTTTGTTTCCAGCTGAGTTTTCTGTCCGTCAGCTCCAGCAACTTCGACGAGACCTGGTTTCAGCACTTTTCCAAAACCATTGTAAGATTCGACTTTGTTTTTCTTAAACAGAAAGGCGATCCCCTGATTGCTTTGTGTGACGATTTTATCTTTTCTCGCCATCATTTTTTTCAAATCAAATTCGACGCTGCCGGTTTTAATCCCATGAGTTTCAAAATCATGAAGGCTGGCATGATAGAGCTCTGAGCTTTCCAAAAGAGCTTTTGAAGGAATGCATCCCACATTGGTGCAAGTTCCACCCAAGCCTTTGTCCTTTTCAACCACTGCGACTTTCAGACCCAACTGGGCGGCGCGAATGGCGCAGACATAACCACCGGGACCAGAACCAATCACAACCAAATCAAAAGATGCCATAAATTCTCCTCAAATCTCTAGAACCAAGCGCTCAGGATCCTCAACACACTCTTTGATGCGAACGAGAAAGCTCACAGCCTCTTTGCCATCGACAATGCGATGATCGTAAGACAGGGCCAAGTACATCATCGGACGAATCTCGACTTTGCCATTGATGGCCACAGGCCGGTCTTCCACTTTGTGCATTCCAAGAATCGCTACTTGTGGTGGAGTCAAAATCGGTGTCGACATCAAAGAGCCAAACACGCCGCCATTGGAAATGGTGAAAGTGCCGCCACTCAAATCATCAATCGAAATTTTTCCATCACGAGCTTTGAGAGCGAAATTTTTAATCGCCAATTCGACACCGGCGACGGTCAATTGATCAGAGTCCTTGATAACAGGAACAATCAATCCCTTTTCAGTGCCGACAGCCACGCCAATGTTGTAAAAGTTTTTGTAAACAATGTCGTTGCCATCAATCGATGCATTGATCGCTGGCCAATCTTTCAAAGCTTCAATCGCAGCTTTCACAAAGATGCCCATAAAGCCAAGGCTTGTGCCGTATTTCTCTTTGAATTTGTCTTTGTATTTGTTTCGAAGTTCCATCGCTTTGGACATGTCCACTTCGTTAAAAGTGGTCAAAATCGCAGCTGTGTTCTGAGCTTGCTTCAATCGCTCCGCAGTCTTTTTGCGAATTGTTGTCATTGCCACGCGCTTTTCATCGCCTTGTTTGGAAGGCCCACGAAGTGCCGGAGCTTGAACGGGAGCTTTGGACTCTTTCGCCGGAGCGGGTGCAGAAGCGCTCATCACATCCGCTTTGGTCAAGCGACCATCGCGACCCGTGCCTTGAACTGAAGATGGATCGATTCCTCGTTCTGCTGTGATTTTGGCAACTGCAGGGGAGAGATGATTTTTCAAATCAGGATGCAGGCTTCCTTGAGAAGCCCGAGCTTCGACAGATGGTGAAGGCGCTGGAGCGGGTCCTGATTTCTCAGAGGACTTGCTGGCACCCGCTGGAGCGGATGCTGTCGCTGAAGCCACTGAAGCTTTTCCTTCAGAATCAATCACTGCCACCACAGAGCCGATCGGGATTGTTTGACCTGCTTCGGTTTTGATTTGCAGAACGCCGTCTTGTTCGGCAACGACTTCGACGCTGGCTTTGTCTGTTTCCAGCAGCATCAAAACATCGTTTCGTTTCACGGTTTCACCGTTTTGTTTCATCCAAGAGCCAATGGTGGCCTCTGTGATGGATTCTCCGACTGCTGGGACTTTGACGTCGTACTTCATAGGGGGTCCTCTCTCTTTAACTCTTATTTAGACTTTCAAACAATTCTGAACAAGTTCGGCCTGTTCCACTTTGTGGCGATACACAGATCCCGTCGCTGGCGAAGATTTGTCAGGACGTCCTACATATTGCAAATTCAATTTCAAGCCTTCGCTTGCAATCAAATCACTCAAGCGGAAATAAATATGTCCCCAAGCACCCATATTGCGGGGCTCTTCCTGGCACCAAACCACATTCTTCAATTTTGGATAGCTCTTCAAAACTGCAGCGATCATTTTCGCTGGAGTCGGATAAATCTGCTCGACACGAACAAGCGCTGTGCGTTCGTTCTTCTGTTTGTCTCGCTCTTCCAAAAGATCGTAATAAACCTTGCCTGAGCAAAGAACCACAGTTTCGACTTTTTTAGGATCTTGCAAAGCCGTGTCTGGGATCACTTCTTGAAAAGTGCCCTTGGCCAAATCTTCCAATGTTGAAACCGCTTTCGGATGACGAAGCAGAGATTTTGGCGACATCACAATCAAAGGCTTTCGGAATTGGCGCTTCATCTGGCGGCGAAGTGCATGATAGATTTGCGCTGGAGTCGTCATATTGCAGACCTGCATATTGTTCTGAGCGCAAAGTTGCAAGAATCGCTCAAGGCGAGCGCTTGAGTGTTCGGGTCCCTGGCCTTCGTAGCCATGCGGAAGAAGCAACACAAGTCCGCACATTTGCTGCCACTTGGCTTCACCGGCACTCAAGAACTGATCGATGATAATCTGGGCGCCATTGACGAAATCGCCGAACTGAGCTTCCCACATGGTGAGGAATGTCGGATCCGAAATCGCATTGCCGTACTCAAAGCCCATCACGCCATATTCTGACAAAATGGAATCATAAACGCAGAATTCAACTTTATCACCGTTGATCTGATCCAAAGCCACATACTGCTCGCCAGTTTTCACATCATACAATCCAGCATGACGGTGAGTGAAAGTCCCGCGCACACAGTCTTGGCCAGTCAATCGCACTGAGGTGCCTTCAGACAACAGAGAGCCGTAAGCGAGAAGCTCGCCCATACCCCAATCAATGGGCTCTTTGCCCTCAGCCATGTTTCGTCGAGTCTCCAAGAGCTTCATCAATTTCGGATGCGGAGAAAATCCCGCCGGCACTTCGCTTAAAAGTTTTCCAACAGATTTCAAAACTGAAAGGTCTACAGTCGTATCTGTCGGAGTCTCAAAGTCCGAAGATTTACCTTTGCGAAGGCCTTTCCAGAATCCATCAAATTTCACTGGCTGAATTTTAGGCGGATTGGTCTTGGTGTGCTCATAAATTTTCTGAAGATTGTCGATCTTTTCATTGAAGAGTCCATCATAGTGAGCTTGATCGATCACTCCCTCGCGAATCAGCTGCTTTCCGTAAATCTCACGAGGG
Organism: Pseudobdellovibrionaceae bacterium; assembly: GCA_041288045.1. Classification (GTDB taxonomy): domain Bacteria; phylum Bdellovibrionota; class Bdellovibrionia; order Bdellovibrionales; family Bdellovibrionaceae; genus 21-14-0-10-47-8. The sequence continues at coordinate 41,242 of JBGGMM010000051.1, forward strand.
GTCGGGTGCTTTTTGATGATGTCATACATGAGGGGCTGAGTGTAAGCCGGCTCATCGCCTTCGTTGTGACCAAAGCGTCGATAGCAGACGATATTGATGACCACATCGCGGCTCCACTCCTGACGGTAGCGAAGCGCAATGTCCATGGCGCGAATGCAGGATTCGACATCATCGCCGTTCACATGCAGAACTGGAGTGGCAATTACTTTGGAAACATCCGAGCAGTAATGAGAGCTTCGGCCATTTTCCGGATTGGTGGTAAAGCCGACCTGATTATCAATGGCAATGTGAATCGTTCCACCGACAGTGTAACCTTTCACGTAAGCCATTTGAAAAGTTTCAGCGACAACCCCTTGACCAGCAAAGGCCGCATCTCCGTGAATCAAAACCGGGATGACTTTCTTGCGTTGTTTGGTGTCTTTGCGACGGCGTTGAGCGGCCCGAGCCATTCCAAGCACCACTGGATTCACAGCTTCCAAATGAGACGGGTTGAAAGCCAAAGTCACTTGGCAGTTTCCATTTTCAGTTGTTTTGTCGGATTTGTAACCGAGATGATATTTCACGTCGCCATCGAAATCATCAATCGGCTCAGCAGTTTCTGTTGGGCCATTGAAATCAGCAAAAATATATTCGAGAGCTTTCCCCATAAAGTTCGCAAGCACATTCACGCGGCCTCGGTGAGCCATTCCGATCACAACCTCTTCAACTCCGCGACCAGTGCCACGAGAAACCAAGGCTTCCAGCATCGGCAAGAGAGAGTCTCCACCTTCAACTGAGAAACGTTTCGTTCCGACGTATCGAGTGTGAATGAATTTTTCCAAGCTCTCAGCGCGAGTCAGTGAATGAAAAGCATCTTTTTTTTCTTGAGGCGAAAGTTTGAGCTGAGATTGTTTCTGTTCAAATTCTTTGATGAACCAATTGCGAACTTCGGGCAGGGCTTCGGCCACCTGCACAGTGAGCTTTCCACAATAGCAAGCGCGCAGATGTTGAATGATTTCTCGCAAAGTCGCCTGGGGCTTGCCAATGATCTGACCAATTTGAAATTTTTTATCCAGATCCGCTTCGCTCAGATTGAAGCGCTTCATTGTCAATTGATCCGAAGGTGCCGGCGTGTTGGTGAGGGGGTCCAAATCCGCTTCAAAGTGACCGTAATCACGATAAGCAGTGATCAAGTGATAAACATCCAATTCTTTTTCTGACAGACCAAGGCTTCCATCTTGAGCGAACTCAACACCTTCGAAAAATCGTTTCCAATCCGGGGTGACAGAGTTCGGGTCTGTTTTGTACTGATGATAGAGTTGTTCAATGTATTCCAAATTGCCCATTTGCGCGTAAGAGCTGGTCGCCATGATGTTCCTTCCATGCCGTATGCCGGAATTTTTTGAGTGATCAAAAGAACAACTTATGTTAGCAATTTTCAAGCACTTTTTGAACTGTTAAGGAGTCTGGATGAAGCTCGTTCTTATCCGCCACGGCGAAAGTACCTGGAACAAAGAAAATCGATTCACAGGATGGCAAGACGTTGATCTTTCAGAGAAAGGTCGAGCAGAAGCTCAAGTGGCTGGAAAGACACTCAAGAAACTGTACGAGGACACGGGTCATGACTTTGATTTGGCCTATTCCTCAGTTTTGAAACGGGCCATTCGAACTCTTTGGATTGCTTTGGATGAAATGGACCGACTTTGGTTGCCTGTCAAAAGGGACTGGCGCCTGAACGAAAGGCACTATGGGGCGCTCACCGGACTGGACAAGGCCGAGACTGCAGCTCGTCATGGAGAGGAGCAGGTGAAAGTCTGGAGACGCAGTTATGACACTCCACCTCCAGCCATGGAATGGGATGATCCCAGACACCCTCGTTTTGACCTGCGTTACAAACAGGTGGATCCCAAAAAACTACCGGCTTGCGAATCTTTAAAGGACACAGTCGCAAGATTTTTGCCGCTTTGGAAAGAAGAAATCGGACCCGCCATTCAAGCTGGTCAGAAAATTCTGGTTGCTGCTCACGGAAACTCCATTCGCGCTTTGATTCAACATTTAGAGAAGCTCACACCAGAGCAGATCATGGAAGTGAATGTGCCAACCGGCATACCTTTGATGTACGAATTGGATTCAAAACTGGAAGTGCAAAGCAAAGAATATTTAGGCGATCCAGAAGTGGTGAAGGCGGCAATGGAAACAGTTGCCAACCAGGGGAAAGCCAAGAAATAATCCTTGCATGCTTCCAAATCCAGAAATCGATAAGCTCATTCAGATCGCTGAAGATACAGCCCTTCTGTACATGCAAAAAGATTCGCTCTCTGTGGATGAAGAAGTTCAGCTTCTGGCGTCTGCCTATGCCATTCTTTTTCTCAAAGCTGTGGATCATTCTTCAACAATCGATCTTTCCAAAGCGCATGGATTTTTGAATCAGTGTTTTCAAAAAGTGGGGGACACCCAATTTTCTCGCAAACATCGAGTGATGGAAGAAGCCTACAGAAAAATTTAAAAATGAAGTTAATTATCGGCGATAAAAATCTCTCCAGTTGGTCTTTGCGTCCTTGGCTTGTTTTGAAGGCCTTTCAAATTCCCTTCGAGGAAATCAAAATCTGGTTGGATCAACCAACAACAAAAGCGGAGATTGAAAAGTACTCTCCCTCTGGGAAAGTGCCTTGCTTGATTGATGGAAATCTTGTGCTTCCAGAGTCTCTGGCGATCTGTGAGTATTTGAATGATCGATTTTCAGAGAAAAACATGTGGCCAGCTGACATCAAGAAAAGAGCTTGGGCTAGATCCATCAGTCATGAAATGCATGGTGGATTTCAAATTTTAAGAAGCCATATGCCTCATCATGTGAAAGAGCGTTTTCCAGGATTTGATCTCAGCAAAGCCAAAGACGATATTGCACGAATCGAAAGAATTTGGACCGAATGCCGAGAAAGCCATCGCTCACAAGGGCGCTATCTTTTCGGCGAATTCTCTATTGCTGATGCGATGTTTGCACCTGTGGTGAACCGCTTTCGCGCTTATGATGTCAAAGGTTCTCCGTGGACCAAAGAGTACATGAACACAATGCTCAAACATCCGGCCATGCTCGAGTGGGAGCAAGAGGCACTCAAAGAAATTCGTCCTTAGTTCCACGACGCAGGTCCAGCGTTTTGCTCTCAAGAACAAATGATCACCGAAGGAAAAATCCGTTTTGATTTCAAGGTGAGCATTCGTCAATTCAAATGATAGAATCAGCACGAGGAGATCAGACATGAAAAGATTTCGATTCGATGTTTTCCGCTTTGTGGGAAGCTGGATCCTTGTGATTGCCGTCTTAGGATGTCAAAAATCCGCAACTGATGAAGGTGAAATCCAATTGCCTGGTGATACTCCAGACCCCACCGTGCAAGCGGCTGGTCCCTTTTCAATTCTCAATGCGGTCGAAGGCGATCAAGAAGTCACTTTGACCTGGGAAGCTTCCGCCAACGCCTCAACGTACACAGTTCATTACGGAACCAGCTCAGGTTTTTATCCAACAATCTTTTCAAGCTCAGCAACCAGTCCCACCACAGTGACGGGTCTGACAAATGGGACTGTTTATTATTTTATGGTGACGGCCGTGAATGAGCAGGGAACTGTTCCAGCTTCGACCGAATTTGTGCGAATGCCGGGACCTCCAACTTTGTCGGATCTAGGAGATGTCTTTTCAATGACAAAAGCAACGGCTTGGAGTTTGGCTCTTCCCTTTCAGTTGGGCGGTGATCCCAATCTAGCTTGCACAGAAAATGTCACGGCCGCGTCCTCGGATGTCGCCGTTCTTCCGGCATCTGGAATTTCAATCACAGGGACATATCCCAATTGCTCTCTCAATTTGAATTTTGCAGCTTCGGTCACCGGATCAACCATCCTCACCCTGACAGCGACTCGTGGACAAATGACCGCGACTCAGACTTTTTCTGTGCAATTGGTTCCGCTAGCGGCAGGAGTCTACTCTTTGCGAAAATTGGTGTTAAGTTCCGTTGCGAAAGCCATTCAGGTGCGAAGAGCTTCTGATAACACTTTAAAGGACATTGGCTTTTCAGCGACAGGAGGGCTGGATGTTTCTGATCTCTCTAGTTTTTGTGCGGCGACCAGCTGTTTTGTCAGAACTTGGTATGATCAAAGTGGCAATGGCAAAAATGCAGTGCAAACTGCAGCCGCCAATCAGGCTCGCATTGTCAATGCCGGTGTTGTGGATTTGAAAAATTCAAAGCCAGCTCTGATCTTTGATTCCAATGATTATTACACTTTATCTAATGCCATTGCCAAAGCAGCTGGGATGAGTTCAGTCTCAGTGGCTGAACGAACATCCAATGCCAGCATTCGCACTATTTTCAGTGGTGCTGCTGGCTCTTTTCAATTTCGTTACAACAATGCTCATAAACTGAATTTACTGCGAACCAATCAAGTCAGTTTGCTTTTGGCTTCTGCTGTTTCACCTTTAGGACTGAATGTGATATCGACGACCACGATTGCCGGAAATTCCATGGTGGCGACAAATGGTGTGGGAATATCCAACACGACTTCTCCGGGGTTTACGAGTGGAATCACGACGATCGGAAGAAATGGCTCCAATCTGGGCGAGAATTTTATTGGCGGACTTTCTGAAGTGACGATTTTTTCCATTGTGCTACCTCCAGTTCACAGACAGGCCCTGGAGGCCAATCAAAAAACTTTCTACTCAACGCCTTAAGATTTTCTGGAGACTCGTTTGCCAGGTCTCCACTTTTTCAAAGTCTGCGGTAACATCTGCAAAAGATCTTGGGGAGTGAGGCTTAAGATGTCTTTTCCATCTCTCAACCATTGATCCGCCATCCAGCCGTGGAGAGCGGCGGCCAGCAAGGGTGCCTTTTGCAGGGGAACGCCTTGGCTGAGAAAGCCAGCGATCATTCCAGCGAGGACATCTCCGGATCCCCCTTTGCCAAGGGCTGCATTTCCAAAAGGGATAATGACGGTCACTTGTGGAAATGCCACGACAGTGTGAAAGCCCTTCAGTAAAAAAATGCCACCCCACTTTTGTTGCGCTTTTCGAGCTGCGCTTAAACGATCGGCTTCAATTTCGGAAGCCGTGATCTGCAAAAGTCTTGAAAGTTCCCCTGCATGAGGCGTTGCGATCCAGTTTGTGGGAAAGGGAGAAAATTTTTTTTGTGCAGCCACGGTCAGGGCATCGGCGTCGATGACAACAGGTGGTGGCTGTTTGGAAAGTTTCTGAATCCATTGAAATGTTTTGGGGCCAGCTCCAAGACCTGGCCCGACGAGAATCGAGGACATTTTCGCTAGCGAATTCTTGGTCAGTGAAAAAGGAATCACTTCTGGGCGAAAGGGGATGATTTCTTTTTCCGTGCAATAGACATAACCGCTGCCCACACGGGCGGCCGCTTCGCATGCCAAGAGGGCGGCCCCTGGCATGCCGGGACTGCCAGCGCAAATCAAAGTCTTTCCACCTTTGGTTTTATTGTCGGTGCTGGATCGAGTGGGAATCCATTTTCGAATCAGTGCTGGAGTCAGAAGAAATGTGCTTTTGGCCACTCGTTTGGAAATTTCATTTGGAAAGCCAGCATCGACAATTTTGATTTTGCCACAGGCCCTGGGTCCTTCATTGAAATAAAAGCCAGGCTTGGGGCGCCCCACGGTCAAAGTGAAATCAGCTTGAAATGAAATTTTCAGAACATTTCCTGTATCAGCTTCTAATCCAGAGGGAAGATCCAAAGCGATTTTGATTCCCTTCAACCGATTGACGGCTTGGATGAGAGAAAAGGCAACTCCGTCAATGTCTCGGCTCAGTCCAATTCCAAAAAGGCCATCAATCCAGAGATCGCAAGGCTTTGGATTCTTCAGAAAATTTTCGGCATTAAGAATTTCGCCGGAAAACTCGGATCTCTTTTTTGCACGAAGCTCTGAAGAGCTCGAAATTTCAACGACCTGAACTTCCAGTCCCAGCTTGAGGAGCTCCCGGGCCACAACAAACCCATCGCCACCATTGTTGCCGGGGCCGCAGAGAACCCTGGCTGTCTTTGCCAATGGGGCCAAACCAAAAATTTGACCGGCCATATTTTGACCCGCTGTCTCCATCAGCGACTCAGCGCTGAGTCCCGATTGAATGCTGAGCTCATCAATTTGTTTTGCTTCTTGTCTGGTCCATAGCCACATAGGATGATGTTAGGCATGGCTCAAAAGAAAACCCAAGTTTTTCGTGGAATTGACACATTACTGACTTTGCAAGGCGCTTCTCAGAAGCAAGGTCGACGAATCCAAGAGAGCGACCTGTCTATCCAGTCGAAGGCCGCCATCGTTGTTGAAAATGGAAAGATCCTATGGCTCGGCCCACAGAAATCTCTGCCAAGAATTTATGCGAAGAATTCCAAAGAGATCCATCTGGATGCGGCCACTGTTCTTCCCGGTTTTGTCGAGTGCCACACGCACAGTCTTTTTGCGGGCTCCAGAGCCAGCGAGTTTGAAATGCGCTTGCAGGGTGTGAGTTATCAAGAGATCGCCAAGCGTGGGGGTGGAATTCTTTCTACGATGAAAGCGACTCGTCAGGCTTCGGCTGCCGATTTGAAAGAAAAAACTCAAGAGCGAGTGGCGAATTTCATGCGCCAAGGAGTCACCACTTTAGAAATCAAGACAGGCTATGCGCTGAATGAAAAAGAAGAGCTGAAATCTCTCAAGGTCATTCACTCTTTGCAGGGACCTCGGATTGTTCCGACATTTCTTGGAGCTCACTCCGTTCCGCCCGAGTTTTCAACGGCCCAAGATTACCTGAAGCATTTAGAAACACTTTTGCCGAAAGTGAGGAAGCTCTGTGATCGAGTCGATATTTGGATTGAGAAGGGTTTTTTTGAAAAAGATTTTTCCGAAGCCTATTTGAAAAAGGCCCAGCAGCTTGGATTTCAAATTGTCATTCATGCCGATCAGTTGACTTTGAGTGGGGGAGCGGATCTGGCAGTGCAGCTGAAAGCACTTTCGGCAGATCATGTGATTCAATTGGGCAATGGCCAGATTCAAAAACTAGCGGCTTCGGAAACAACAGCTGTGCTTTTGCCACTGGCTGATCTTTATATGAAATGTGCTTATCCGCCGGCGCAGAAACTGATCGAAGCCGGAGCTCGAGTCGCGCTTGCCACAGATTTCAATCCTGGCAGTTGTCCTTCTCAGGATTTGGCGCTCGTGGGTCTCTTGGCCCGCCTGGAAATGAAAATGTCGCTTCCCCAGGTTATTGCTGCTTACACTGTTGGGAGCTCCTATGCCCTTGGATTGCAGTCAGAAGTGGGCAGTTTGGAAATAGGGAAGTCTGCTGATTTTATATGCACGAATGAGGATTGGACTTCGCTTTTTTACTCGGCTGGAGGGCTTTCTGTGCAGAAAACCTATTTAAAAGGTCATTTAATAGGTTTTTGAGAGAAATAATCAAGTGCGTCATAAAATATAAATAATCTGTCAGGGCCTTAAAATTTCTTTGATTTCTAGGTGCAATCTTTCCTAGGCTGAAGGTGTTCAACCAGGAGAAGCCATGAAGGGCACTTATTCAGCATTGATGCAGTCCAGATTTTTCACACCCGCTTTCAATTCGGCCATCTTTGACGGACCTTTGCGAATTTACTTCGCTCAGTTTCACGAGTCTCTGGCATTGAAAATCTACTTCACTCTTCAGCAGAGATTTCCCCATGAGCTCGCTCGAGCCAAGGAAATGCACAAATTTTTAGAGCGAACTGTCTTGGTCATGGTTTATCCCACCTCGGAAAGTTTTCACCACTCTTTTGAAAGCGAAGACTTTTTGCAGTCTGAGCATCTGTCAGAAGACACCATCATCGGGATCAATGGTCCTTTTGAAGACAACAAACTGGACGAAGTGCTGGCTCAGGTTCTGCTCGCTTTTCAAGCTTGGGAAAAAATTCCGCTTGAAAAGCACTCAGCTGATGCCATTCTTTAAGTATGAAACAAATTCGCCAACAAAAAGGACAAGTCGTTGTTGAGTACGTGCTTTTGCTCACCATCGCCGTGTCCTTGGCAATGATTGTTGTCTCTCAACTGATCAAACGGGATGCGGATGATCCTTCCAATTCAGGCGCCATGATTCAAAAGTGGCAGCAAATGCAAGAAGCCATTGGCAAAGACGAACAAAAGTAAATTCTCTG